>NC_019757.1:994000-1348500 GCF_000317535.1 Cylindrospermum stagnale PCC 7417 | reverse complement strand
TCCGGCAGCAGGGCTGAGTGTAAAGCACACGCTGTTCGCGCGCCGGAGGCGATCGCCTACTGCCTGTTTAGGGACTTCCAATTAAAAAAATGTCCAATCGGTAGGGACACAGCATTGCTCATTGGTGTCAACTTAACGTTAAAACCTGGTAACGGCGGTATAACAACATTTACCCAATTACCAATTAATCCAGAAGAACCCCACCCCGGTTTTGCTGGCGCAAAACCTCCCCGAACCTGCAACAAAAGTTTTTCCTTTCCCCTCTCCTCTTAGGAGAGGGCTAGGGAGAAGTGGGGAGGGGATTGAGGGGAGAGGTCAAACGGCTGTGGGACAACGGTTAAAGCTTAAGTTGACACTCATGAGCAATGCTGTGTCCCTACAAGTCTATGATTACTGGATAATTTAATTTTTGGTATTCCCTTATTATTCAGCAACTAAGGTTGATCTTCAGGTTTTAAGTTTAAAATGGACTGTCACTTGATACATCAGGACTTCAGAAAGTGTACTAATTATGTGCTTAGTGTTTATATATGCTTAAGTAATGCCAGCAGATAAATCAGACTCAAAGGATGTTTCTCAAGTCCAATTTGGTATAGTTTGTCGTTCTGCCTAGAGTAAAGCGGAACCGGTCGCTGGCGCTTCGTCGAGCATCGTGCCACATCTTCTAGAATCTGGGGTTTGAGTTGTCAGTCAGAGATGCTTGACTACGCCGTGCTAGGTATGTCTACGGCACGCTAGGCGAACAGCATGACTTTTTAAAACATGCTTTTAATAATCCGGATATTGTAGCCAACATTAGAAGAAATAATACAGGTAGAACCACTCTGTGCTCAAGCTCTCAGCTCGGAGAGATTTCAATCATGACTATGACACCTGTATACTTGTTAAATTTTCCGGGAAATCCGACTATTCAAATATCTCAAGATGAATTGCGATCGCTACTGGGTGAAATAGAAGTAGAACTACACCGTAGTCAAGTTTATCGCCAAGCGTTAGCTATTTTGCAAAAGCTGCTCGGCTCTTCCGATGAAAAAGCCAAAATTTTGTTTAAAGCTGTAGGCAGAGAAGCGATTGGTTTAGCATTTCAGAAATTCGCGCGACAGCATCAAACAGTTGCAGATATTAACCCACAGCTAGATGTAGATGCTGCTGTTACCCCAAAAGTAGAACAAGAACAATCTAGCGACGCATCACAGTACTTAACAAGTATTGAATCACACCCCGAAGCAGGGAATTTAAATCCTAGCGAAGGCAATTTGCCATTAGAGTCTAAACTCCAGGTAGCAAATACAGCCGTATATCCAGCAAGTAGCCGAGAAGACAAAGCCTTAAAGAGAACAAAAACGAGCAGGTTACCTTGGAATAAAAAAACGGACACAATTGAACAAGCCAACCAGCGTTTAGCCCGTCTGCATCAAATCGGTAAACAACTAAAACTTGCACGTGAAGCTCAAAATCTTTCACTGGCCCAACTTTATGTTTATACTCATATATCTCTCCATCACATGGAAGCAGTGGAGAATGGTAATTTAGATTTATTGCCAGAAGATGTCTTGATTCGTGGTTTTATCCGCGTTATGGGAAATGCCTTGGGAGTAAATGGCACAATTTTAGCAGCTTCTTTACCTGCAACCAATTCGGTGAAATCAGTTTTGCCTTCATGGCATCAGTCCAAAAAAACTTCTGGAGTATTGGCACTGGAGATTCACCCAATACATTTGTATCTGGGCTATACAGCCCTTGTTGCTGGTGCAGTGGGAGGATTGTCTTTGATATCTCAGCAAGCAAACAGCGAAGGAGCACTAAAATCAGATGTGGTTATTCCTGCTGCTTTATCCCCTGAACAGTCACCCCAAAAGACTGAAGCAACTATTAAACCGGGGATTAAGTCTAATAGTACTGGTATCAGTGCCGGAGGAGATATTGCCCCACCAGAGACACTTTAAAAAGTAAAAGATATTTTTCAGTCTTTGATTTTGGCAATGGGCTTCAAGTTACTTTTGGATAGTTAACTTTCTGTGTAAGTAAATGTTAACCGCGACAAAATTTTTTCGTGTCGATGATCTGATGGTGCAGATTTACAACAATGATGCCCATATGGCGCAGGATGTTGCCAGAATCGCACAGAATTATTTACAGAACCTGATCAAGCAACAAGATACAGTCGCTGTATTATTAGCCACAGGCAATTCTCAACTCAAATTCCTCGATGCTTTGATCACCTTGGGTGGTGTGGACTGGTCACGGATCACCTTGTTTCATCTAGATGAATATTTGGGTATTACTGCTGACCATCCTGCCAGTTTCCGGCGTTATCTGCGGGAGCATGTAGAGCAGCGGGTGTCAATGAAACAGTTTCACTATCTTGTTGGTGATGCATTGCAACCTGTGGCAGAATGCGATCGCTACGCCAAACTCCTGCAAGCTCAACCAATTGACTTGTGCTGTCTCGGTGTTGGTGAAAATGGACATTTGGCTTTTAACGATCCAGCAGTGGCAGATTTTCAAGACCCAGACAGTGTGAAACTGGTAAAACTGGATATGGTGAACCGTCAGCAACAAGTCAACACAGGGCATTTTTCTAATCTAGAATCTGTGCCAAAATATGCTTTTACTGTGACTATTCCCATGATTTGTGCCGCCAAAAAAATTATTTGCCTAGCGCCAGAAACACGTAAAGCCAAGGTTGTAAACCAAATATTGTCTGGAGATATTACTACAGAGTGTCCGGCTTCTATTCTGCGTCGACAACCCCAAGCAACCTTATTTTTGGATGTGAATTCTGCTAGTTTGCTAGCTTAACTTTTTGAGACATGAGCATTACTATCTTTGCCAACCTGTACACCAACATCTACGGGTATATTTGGCAATTTTGAATTTTGCCGAAAGTTGGCGGTGTCGGTTTGGGTTCCGCCCAACTTTCTCAGACGAATTTTGCCGAAAGTAGACGGTGTTGCTTTGGGTCTGTCCCAAGTTTCTAAGACGAATTTTGAATTACTTAGTCTAGGCTTTTGGAGCTTGATATTAGATAAACAAGCCTCAAGATGGGGGCAATCTTCACATTTGAGACTTTTACCAGGATTAGCACACCCACAGGGAGGATTCACGAAACATTCAGCAGGATCTTTGGGTAGCCAGGACTTCTTAAAGATCAAATATACTGTTGCTTCTTGTAAGCAAAAAATCAAATCTCGGATCATAATAATCCAAATCTATACTGACAAAACAAAAAATTCTGAGTGTGGAGCACCATACCACCACTATATTCTCAAATACTGGCGACATGATAACTTCGTACCTAGAGCATATATAAATCTAGACTTAAGGAATATTTTTATTGGATTAATACCCGATTGCTATTGAGGACTTCCGTGCAAATGTGAATTTGTCTTTTGTCACCTATAAATTGGTTGTCCCGTTTATCCGGGGAAAGCTATCTTCTTCCCGCCAAACAGCGTTGGTGTATTTACTGCCAATAATCGTAAATTTAGACATGCTCCGACAAGAAGTTGGGGAATGCCACCGGTCGGCGAAGAAAGGGGACACTGAAAACACTATTAATTTCTTGGAGGATCTCCGCTGACAACGTCCAGGAGCAAAACTTTTAATAATTTGGGATGGTACTTTGGCGACATCCTTGATTTGGGAATGGGGAGGACTACACGGATGGAGCATGATGCCCAGCGATGGTGCGTATGTTGCCGAGGCTGACTGGAATTAGCCAGCCTCCACTATGCCTTTGGCGCGGTGGGTTGGGCAACAGCACCCGTTCCCGCAATGGCGCAAAGCGCCCGCACTAAGAGCGATGGCGCGGAGCGCCCGCCGGAGGCGATGGGCTACGCCCCGCTGGAAGCGATCGCATTTTCCCGGTGGCAGTTTCCCCAGTTACCCCTCTCCGCAATTCTGGTAACTGCCTTGAAAATAGCCTACACTGAGAATAGCGTAGAAATACGGCAATTAAATTAGTGAATGTAGGGCGGTAGGCATTCTGGGAGGGTAGCAGTCAATAGAAATTCAACTTTGTTCCGCAGTCCAATGGCGATCGCTTGATTGATAAACTTTCACTCTTGGTAAACCCACTTCAGAAATCAACTGATTCACCTCATCTAGTGTGAGAGCGGCATGGAGAGAATCGCGAAATAATTTTGTTTGATGCTGGTTATATTCAACACCAATACTATCAACCAAGGCATTTATGGTTTCCTCATCAGCGGGACGAAATAAATCTCGAATGAAGATACTGCCATTAGGTTTAGTGACGCGTTTTAACTCGCTAAAAAATAGTAATGGTTCGGGTAAATGGTGGATCAGGCTATTTGAGATTACTAGATCAAACTGTTCATCATGATAAGGCAAATGTTTAGCATCCACCAATTCCCAACGAATTTGCTGTGGCGAACTAGTCTGCTGCCAGTGTTGTGCGGCAATTTTTAGCATATTTTCAGCTAAGTCAATGGCGATGAATCGCCATTGCGGACGCATTTGACTCATTAAGACCGGAATTCGTCCAGTACCAGTACCAGCATCTAACACCAAAGCTTCTTCTGTTGGCACAAGAGCGATGGCTTGTTTTGCAAAGGTGGTATTTACCTCGGTAAAATCCATGGCGTCATACTCAATCGCTTCTTCCAGGCTATCCATAACTTCTGGTTCCAGGCGTCTTTGCATATTCAATCTCCTGATTAATCTGATGATGAATCAACACTAACAAAAGGCTAATCACTAGCTAATGAGTGAGATATATATTCTGGTTTTGGGAAGACTAAATCTATTCCTAAATTGAAAAATAATCGGTTGATATCGAAAGACGGCTGGAATAATGGCTCAAAAGATACAGTTCCCTTTTAACTACTTAGAACACACCTGAAACCAGTGAAGCGCAACACAATTACCCATGAATTCGGCTCAGATCCAGAAGCAGAAATGCCACCATCACAGGAAAGTGATCACCAATTATCAGTAGCAACCACACTAATGCAGCAAGGCATTCAACAGCAACAAGCTGGTGAATTAACTACGGCGACGAAGTCGTTACAACAATCCCTGCAATTATTTTGCGCAGCTGGGGATTTACAAAGACAAGCCCAAGTTTTGGCTTTTTTAGCACTGACAGCTTACACCATCGGAGACTATAAAAGTACTATTTCCTACTCCCAGCAGTGTCTATCCTTGAAAAATGATCAATCAGACTTGCTAGTGGAGATGCAGGTGCTTTCGCATTTAGGTAATGCTTACCGTCATCTGAATGAATACGACAAAGCGATTGAGTTTCTAGAAAAGTGCTTGAAACTGACTCAGCAGATGCGAGACAAGCGAAGTCAAGTAGCAGCACTGAATAATCTGGGATTAGTGTATAAAGCCTCAGGCAAATTTACACAGGCGATCGAATATCAGCAGCAAAGCCTAGAAATCGTACAGGAACTCAAAGACAACTGGGGAGAAGAACAAGTACTGAAAAATCTCGGTAATGCTTGGTACGCTTTGGACGATTACCCAAAAGCAATCGCCTATTATGAACAGTGTGTCAAACTAGCACGCACCCTCAACAATACTCGCAGTGCTACTCAGGTACTGAAAAATCTAGGTCATGCTTGCTATACCTTGGGTGATTATGCCAAAGCCATTACATATTATGAAGAGCGGTTGCAATTAGCCAGACAAATTCAAGACAAGCGTAGTCAGGAACAGTCTCTAGGCAGTTTAGGAGTTGCTTGTGAAGCTTTAGGTGATTATAACAAAGCGATTAAATATTATGAAGAACGCTTGCTGTTAGCTAGGGAGATGAAAGATCGCCGCAGTGAAGAACAATCCCTTGCTAGCCTCAAGGGCGCTTGTTACGCCTTGGGTGATTATGCCAAAGCCATACAATACGAGCAAGGGTGATCTACGAATATTTAGCGGCGCCAAGCATCCAGGCAAAGGGGAAAAAATAATTCAAAGTTTAAATTTCCACAGCATCAAATATCCAAAACCCAAAATCCTCCCACTTCCCCCTTCCGCTGGGATTGCTAGAGACACAGGAGCATTCCTCATGTCTCCACTTGCGCCAATTTATTCAAGGGCGGCATTGCTTTGCTCATCACTCGAATTTAGTACAAATTAACTGTTAAATTGACACTCTCAGGTCTGAAGACACGCTCGATTCTTAGTTCATCGACGTACCTTAAAATCATCCATCCTTTCGGCAATACTTAAACCGGAAACCCGTTTATTGAACAAAGTTTCTAGCCTAATTTGGTTGACCCCAGTGGGCTTCATCTCCCTAAGCGTTAGAGAATCATTTCTCCAGTTCCCGTATGCCCTACGGTACTTTTTACAATCAATAAATAGTGTTGTTCACTGGTCTGAATGCGCGTTGGTATCCTAGCTTTGTTTATTGTGGTTTACTCGCTACCCACTATCCATTATTGTTTCCTAGCCAGTCGTTTTGGGGTTGGTTATCCATTTGTGCTAGCGGTTATTCTACCTGTGGTACAATCGTATTATACCACGCCCTGTACCAAAAATTAATTTTGAATGCGGTTAAAACCGTGGTCAGTGAGCTAGCTTGTCGAACTGCACGAGCGATGCATTGAGCCTGCCGAAATGTCGCTTATATCTCAGCACTCTTCGTGACTGAGCTTTACGCCTATCGGCTAATTTGTAAGAGTTATATAAATACCCAATATTCCGCAAAAGTCTATTCTAGAAAAACCGCCCACAATCAGGCCACTGATGCCCAAGTTAACATCCCAACTTTCATGAGCGAAACCCAACTCAGCCTCTTTGAGGATTCAACTTTTAATGAACGAGAGCTGATTCCCACAAACGCCAAAATTCCTATTCCTCCTGGAACTTATGCTAATGTCACCGAGTTAGCACAGCATTGCAATAACTGTCACCGTTGCGGCTTGGGAAACACTCGCACCCATGCTGTTGTCGGACGCGGTAATCTGCGATCGCTAATCATGATTATCGGCGAAGCTCCAGGACAAAGCGAAGATGAAACAGGTTTACCATTTGTGGGTAGATCAGGTCAATTGCTAGATAAAATCTTGGCATCCGTGAATCTAACTACAGAAAATGATATATATATAGCCAATATCAATAAATGCCGCCCTCCAGAAAACCGAGTTCCCACACCTGAGGAAATAGCGGCTTGCAAACCTTATTTATTAGAACAAATTCGCCTAATTGACCCAAAAATTATTTTATTAACAGGTGCGACTGCTGTTAAAGGTATCACCGGCGATAAGCGAGGAATTACGAAAATTCGTGGACAGTGGCTAGAGTGGGAAGGGCGTTTGTGTATGCCAATTTTCCACCCCTCCTACTTGTTGCGTAATCCTTCTAAAGAAAAGGGTTCACCAAAATGGTTAATGTGGCAGGATATACAGGCGGTACGAGCTAAGTTTGATGAAATCCGGAATAACGGCTGATGAAACTGAAGTTTATAGTGAGACTTCTTTTCACTGATTAATTTTGGATACATTACCAAAGCAGGAAAACTATGTCAGTTCTCATTGGCTTATTAGTCATAATCTTTTTGGTAAGTTTAGCCGTTTTGGGCTTGTCAGCAGCTTATTCTAGCAGTAGCAATTCATCTCCTAGAAGAAAAAATTATTACTCTAGCGACTCTTCAAGCAGCAGTGATACTTGGTTTGTTGGAGATGGTGGAAGTTATGATGGTGGTAGCAGCTATGATAGTGGTAGCAGCTGCGATAGCGGGGGTTCTGACGGTGGTGGCGGTTGCGATGGTGGTGGGGATTAAAATTTTTCTTAACCCACGGAGGTGGGCTTTGTTTGTGTAAAACCTAAACAATTTTACACTAGTGCGCTTTTTGCTTCAATTTCTGCAAAGCGGATACAGAACCACATCACACACAATCTTTTTCGTAGATAATCGCTTCGATTTTTCCACTGTTTAGATTTTTATGCCTATGGGCGAAAAGTTTTTATAAAAAGCCCTTGGATTTTAAATATATAGTATCACAAAAAAGTCAAGAGTCAACATCAATGGCTGAGAAGACGTAAACTCGTTAAATTATTGATAATATTTAGCAACAATCTTGAGAATAGCCCTGAATTATTGCAAAAAAATAGAAAAGTGACTATTTACCGAAAAGCGATAATTTTTTTGAATTATTTGAGCGCATACTTCCCGCTTGACAATCGCGTAACCAGAGTTTAACACCTTGAGCTACTGCACTGTTACTACTATCCCGTGGCGGTGATGGCGGTTGTGCTTGAGAATAAGAACCAGTTTGAGTATACATCATCACCAACGCCCAGCCATTTGTAGTTTTCGTTAAAAATAACCTGTGGAATTGCTGCAATTCTACCGCTTTCTTATTTATATACTGCCGCTCTAAGGTAGTAAAGAAAACTTGCTCTACGCCTTCAGATTGATACTCATTTGCGCTTTCACCACCAGGGTTTAAGGGTAAGGGCGTAAACTCAGGTCTTCCCGCAACTAGCATATAACTGAAAAGGTCAACACGTCTGCTCAAACGACGTGCGCGTTGAGTAGCACGGTTACTATAGTTGGGTAAATCCCGCAATAATTGCGTTATTAATGTTTCTAAATTTTGCTCTGAACAGGAGTTTTTGATCTTTTCATTTTCCCCCTTGCTCTGATATGGGGTGAGGTTCTGGGAGTATGCAGGATAATTAAGGCTATTGGATGTTAAAACCCAGCAGCTACAAGCTACAAACCACAAGCCATAATTTGTATTCCTGCTGCTTGCTTTCATGAGATGGCGCTTAACTCCTCAGAAATTCTCTGCCAAGCTAACTCAGGATCGGCGGCGGCGGTGATCGGACGACCGATTACTAGATAGTCTGCGCCTGCAAGTATGGCTTGTTTGGGAGTTAGCGATCGCTTTTGATCCATTTTATCTGCCCAAGTGGGACGCACTCCCGGACAAACTAGCACAAAGTCATCTTTGCAAGTTTCCCGCAATTGCGCTACTTCTTGAGGTGAACAAACTGCGCCATCTAACCCGCTTTCCTGGGCTAAAAGTGCCATCTCTAAAGCGTATTCTGGCAATTCTAGGGGGATTTTTAAATCAAATGCCAACTGTCTGGCAGAAATGCTCGTTAACAGGGTAATGGCGATTAGTTTGGGCGGTTTGACACCTGCTTGATTTGCACCAATTTGCACTGCTTCCGCTGCCGCTTTCAAAGCATCTGTACCACAAGTCGCGTGAATTGTCAATAAATCTACTCCATAACGGGATGCAGCCCGACAAGCACCAGCTACTGTGTTGGGGATGTCGTGAAATTTTAAATCTAGAAAAATCTGCTTTTGTCGGGATTTGAGGATTTCTAGAATTGTCGGGCCTGTGCTGGTAAACAGTTCTAAGCCGACTTTCCAGAAAGTAACTTGGGGAAATTGATCTAAAAGTGCGATCGCACTTTCTAAATCTGGTACATCTAAAGGAACAATAACTCGTTCGTTCGGATTCATTTTTTCAATTTTAAGTTTTGTAGATGCAGTGTACGGGGGCTGGATAAATTATACAGATCAAGGAATTAGGCGAAATATTGAAGAAGCGTAGACCGAAGGTCGTGCCGTAGGCTACCGCAAAGGGCGCGAAGGTCACAAAGGAAGAAGTAAGAAGGTATGAGAGAGTTATTGTGTAAGTCCTAAAATCTTATCTGTTTGGCTGGGGTGTCCCCAGCCCTACGGAAATATTGGATTTTGAATTTTTTAGGGTGTCAGTCGGACAAACTTGTTTTTACCAACTTGTAAGACTTTACCTTGTAGTTCGCTAGGATGTTGGTAGGTTGTATCTGCATCTGTAATTTTAACGCCATCTAAGCGCACCCCACCCTCTTGGATTTTCCGCTTACCTTCGCTGGTACTTTTGCACAATTTACTCAAACAAAGTACATAAGCCAACTTAGCCGGAAACTGTACCTCAGCTTCAGCTAATGAAAATTCGGGAAGTGTACCTTCTTCTCCACAAGATTCCGCCGCTTTTTGAGCCTCGTTAGCCGCTTCTTCCCCATGATATTGTCTGACAATTTCCCAAGCGAGATGTTTTTGGCGATCGCGTGGATTTTCCTTCAATTTATCTAAAGGCAAATCTGTCAATAGTTCAAAATACTGTGACAGTAAATTATCTGGCACACATTGCAACTTCTGATACTTTTGTGAAGGATGCTCCCCCAAACCCACATAATTGTTTAAAGATTTAGACATTTTTTGCACTCCATCCGTGCCAATCAAAATTGGCAACAGCAGACCAAACTGAGGTTTTAATCCAAAATGGCGTTGCAAATCTCGCCCCACAGCAATGTTAAACTTTTGGTCAGTCCCGCCTAACTCCACATCAGCCTCAACGGCGACAGAATCAAAACCCTGCATCAGCGGATAAAGGAACTCATGGAGGAAAATAGGATTCTCTTGTTTATAGCGTTCTGCAAAACCCTCCTTAGCTAGCATCTGTCCCACAGTCATCGTGGAAAGTAACTCCAAAATCTTCCCCAAATCCAACCGGGAAAGCCATTCGGAGTTATAGCGCACCTCTAACCGTCCAGGTGTGTCAAAATCTAAAATAGGGCGCACTTGGTCGAGATAAGTCCGGGCATTCAGGGCCACATCATCTTCTGTTAGCTGACGACGTACATCAGATTTACCCGTTGGATCACCAATGCGTGCCGTAAAATCACCGATAATCAAAACTGCCGTATGACCTGCATCTTGAAAAGCTCGCAGTTTTCTGACAGGTATGCTATGACCAAGATGAATATCTGCACCTGTAGGATCAATACCCAATTTGACTCTTAAAGGACGGTTCGTATTCGCCAACCGCTTTTCTAGACTTTCCGTTTCACTGTCAGCATCATGGGGTTGAGGAAAAATTTCTGCTATACCACGACGCAACCAAGAAAAATTTAGCGCCATACTCGGAAATTCGCTATAAACTACGTTTTCAGTACTATTCGTTAAGTTGGTTATGTTCACTGGCAAGTTGTCCGTTCTTTCATCTGCCAAACTAATATAATCATCAAAAAACTAACCGTCTGACTTCATTGGATTGAATTACAGTTATATTTACAAGTGAGGAAGTGGAATCGCCGTGTCGTCTAGGACTTTTGAAGACAAAGAGCCGCAACTTCGGGCTTCATCAGGTTTTGAGTTTTTGAAAGGGGTAGGTCAGATAACTGGCAGTACTCTTTTATCAATCACTATGTTGGCAAGTTCCATTGTAGCCGGAGGACTGGTTGGCCTAGCCATTAGTTTCCGCAATTTGCCAGATGTGAGACAACTACGTAACTTTTTTCCCTCAGAAACTTCATATATCTATGATGTTAAAGGCAAACTCTTAACGAGTATCCACGGGGAAGCTAACCGGGAAGTTGTACCTCTAGATAGAATTTCCCCAAATCTCAAACGAGCCGTATTAGCCAGCGAAGATGGTCATTTCTATGATCACCACGGGATTAACCCCACTGGCGTTGGGCGGGCTGTGGTAGTCAACTGGGTAGCAGGTGGTGTAAAAGAGGGTGGCTCTACCATCACCATGCAGTTGGTGAAAAATTTATTTTTGTCTCAAAAACGTGCCTTTACCCGGAAGATAGCAGAAGCGGTGCTAGCAATTCGGTTAGAGCAAATTCTCGGTAAAGACCAAATTTTGGAAATGTACCTCAACCAAGTTTATTGGGGTCATAACAATTATGGTGTGCAAACAGCAGCACGCAGCTACTTCAACAAGTCAGCGGAAACTTTAACCTTGGGTGAATCAGCCATGATGGCGGGTTTGATCCAAGCACCAGAAGAATTCAGCCCGTTTGCGAGCATGAAGCTGGCAAAACAGAAACAAAAAGAAGTGCTGAGACGGATGCTGGAGTTGAACTGGATCACCCAGTCAGAGTACGACAACGCCCTCAAGCAAGAAATCAAACTTGGTAGAATCAGGTCTTTTCAAGGTAGTGCCTTACCTTATGTTACCAATACCGTGGCTCAGGAGTTGGCGAAAAAATTTGGGCGCGAAGCACTGCTAAAAGGCGGGATGCGGGTGCAAACTACAGTTGATGCCAGATTCCAAGAAATGGCAGAGGAAACTGTCGGTAAGTGGCATGAAAGACTCCGAGGTAATGGGTTATCGAGGAATCAAATCGCTTTGGTGGCAATTGATCCGCGCACACATTTTGTCAAAGCCCTAGTGGGTGGCGTAGATCCTAAAGTCAGCGAGTTCAACCGGGCTACCCAAGCTCAACGTCAGCCTGGTTCTTCTTTTAAACCCTTTGTTTACTATACTGCTTTTGCTACTGGTAAGTTTGCTCCAGATACAACGGTGTTCGATTCCCCAGTTAGCTATCCAGATGGTAACGGTCGGTACTTTCCGAGAAACTATGACGGTAGCTTTAAAGGTGCAATGTCAATTCGCACTGCTCTAGCACAATCGCGCAACATTCCCGTGATTAAGCTTGGTAAGTCTGTGGGGATGAATAAAGTGATCGAAACCTGCCGGACTTTGGGCATTATGAGTCCGATGGAACCTGTATCTTCTTTGCCTCTAGGTGCTATTGGCGTTACCCCCTTGGAAATGGCTAGTGCTTATGCTACCTTTGCCAATTATGGCTGGCAGTCACCATCGACAGTGATTGTCCGTGTGACTGACAGTAGTGGCAATGTGTTGCTAGACAATACGCCTAAACCCCAGCTCGTTCTCGATCCTTGGGCATCAGCAGCAACTATCGATATTATGCGATCGGTAATGACTGAGGGTACTGGTAAGGGTGCCGCCATAGATCGCCCATCTGCTGGCAAGACAGGAACAACCTCCTCAGAAAAGGATATCTGGTTTGTCGGTACTGTGCCACAGTTAGCGACTGCTGTCTGGGTAGGAAGAGACGACAACAGGCAATTAGCTAGCGGTGCAACGGGTGGGGGAATGGTTGCTCCCATCTGGCGTGATTTTATGCAGAAGGCAATGAAGGGTGTAGCGGTGGAGAACTTCAAGTCTCCGAGCCAGTTTCCCCGCCCCAAATCCCAATAATTTCACATTGCAAATTCTAGATTTTGGATTTATTGCCAATCCAAAATCTAAAATCTCAAATCTCAAGTTGATTAGTACATCACGGCGGAAATAAAGCTACCATTCAAAATCTATCAAAAGCCTGCTTCATCAGCTTTTTAATGTTTAATTGTGAATTTTTAATGCCGAGAAAGCGTTACTAGGTCTGTTTTTCTAGCTCCGCCTTCATCCGTTGGAGGGTGACATTCATTTGCTCAAACATTTGTTGCGGTGTGACGCCAAACTGACCTAGCTGAGTTTTGAGCTGCTGTATAGTCATTTGCGCCATGAAATCTTCTGATAGCTCGAAGCGCTTCATAAAGACGCGATATCGATCCATCATGGCTTCCATTTGCTCAATAAACAGCTTTTTGCCCTCACGGTCAAATTTGCCGTAGTTGTTGCCAAGCTGAATCAGCGCTTGATAATCTTCAAACAGCTGTTTAGCTTCTTGCTGAACTATCTCCGAGTCAAAGAATCCCATGTTGCTTCTACTCAGTTGAGTGATGCCACTCAGTAGCTTGTAGTTTTATTTTAGTCTAGGAGACTAATCTAGGGAATAAACTTCGGTTTGAGTACGGTTTTTTACCGAAATCTCAACACTTGACTTATTTACCGTTTCTTAGATAAAAATGTGCTTAAATATTGCAGCGATACCCAAAGCTTTGGCGATTGATTGGGGTTTGGTGTTTTCACCTGGGATAATTTTCATTTTGGCGGTGTATCTCAACGCTAGTGGGTGCTGGGGATTGAGCTTATTAAGATGTGTTTGCCTCTTCATAAAATAACTCAGCTGGCTGTGCAGACATGGTCTTCAGTTTTTCTGCTACAGACTCTTGAAAAGACGAAGTTTTCCGCTGCTCTAATTCGCTGGCGTCTAATCGCAACACCGCTATCACGCTGAGGCGTTGTTTTGTCTGCTTCCGTTGCTCGTAATCGGTTGGTTGATCAAACAGGTAAATATCGCCTTGGCTAATTCTTGGTCTGGCTTGTGGGTTTTGCTATAGTTATCGGGATGCAGCAACTTTGGTGACATACTCCCACACCTCAGCAAGCTGTAGGTGTGGGCTTCTCAGTGACTCCCGGTATCCCGTCGGACATTAACTGAGCTTTGTTTATACTGCACGAGATGCCCCGACGCACAGTTGAACAAGTACAAAAATTGTTCTAGCCTTTGTACTGTCAGAGTTTTACCTACCCACAGAAGGCGACACAGAAGTGTCTGTTACTGGGTAGAACCCCATACTCTGAGTTGTCAAGGTACAGCTTAGAGATGACCAGCATTTATGCCTACGGCACGCTTCGCGAACGGCTTTGCCATCTACTATTATTGTAATGGAAATATCATTACAATGCCAATGGTAAAAGTAAATTTAAATGTCCGCGTAGAGCAATTGGAGATGGAAATATGAGAGCAATACGCAAAACAAACAGGAAGAACCAAAACAGATATTATTCGTGAATATATTAGGAATTTAAATGTTCATTCCTCGTCGCCCAACAACACTGATTAAGCTGCGCTTAATGAAAGCTCGTTGGGCAATTCGTCACTCACGCGTATTCATCTCATCACCTCCCTATCGGCTAGGTGAGCGGCTTCTACTGTTTAAGCTAAAACGTGATAGCGTTTGGAAATTTGCCGCTCATCAGCATTCACAGAAATTCCCAGCACGGCATAATCCTTTAAAACCTTAGAGTTATCATTAAAACTCAATGCAGCATTCTCTGCTGGTGACTCCAATCAGTTCACACCGTGATAACTATAGTTGGTAGATGCGATTTTTATCGAACAAGAGTGTTTCGTCTTGGCTTAGTCAGGTTATTTGGTTGATATCTCCTAGATTAATCACCAAAATTGCTGGAGTCCCTAGCAAGAATCTGAAGGCCATGGTGGGGTCGTTGGTTAGAATGGATGGTATGTTTGCCAATAAGTAGGAATTTGGCCATGCTGAATTTATCAACAAGCTTTGCTATTATGGCTGTCTGAATTGAGAAATTATGGTATTGGTAGATTAATTGGAAATTATGTTAACTAAGCGAAAAAGCCGAAGCGTTGCTGCTATTTTAGCTTTTTCTGGCACGCTGACAATTTCAGGATTACATAAATTTTATCTGGGACAGCCGCTGTGGGGAATATTGTATGTACTGCTTTCCTGGACGCCTATCCCCAAGGTAGCTAGTGCTATTGAGGGGGTTTGGTACTTGGCTCAAGATGAAGAAGCTTTTGATCGTCATTTTAATCTGGGTAAGTCGGCGGTAAAAATTTCTCAGCAAACAAGTAATCAAGTGGGAGCGATGGCTAATGCCTTGCGTGAGTTAGATGCTCTTCGTCAAGATGGTTTGATCACTGAGTATGAATTTGAGCAAAAGCGCCGCCAGTTGCTAGACCAGATTTCTTGACATCAGCGATAATCATGAATAACTGGCTACCTTTGAATCTCAAATTACAAAAACTCCGCGCCAAGCTGCTCAATGATCCCTACTATCGACTACAGTCTGGGGAAGAAATCCAGCTGGCGGTAAAACTGGGCATTCGTATTGATGCAAATCTTGCTACTGTAGATGATTGGCTGCGTCTACCTGGGTTGTCGATTCACCAAGCGCGATCGCTTGTAGAACTTTCACGGTCTGGTGTTAAATTTTATTGTATTGAAGATATCGCTGCGGCTTTGAGTATCCCCGCACAGCGACTGGCAGCCTTAAATGCCCTACTGAGTTTTAGTTATTATGATGACGATTCTCTAGATAAACCGGCGCTGTTAGTCAACCCAAATACAGCCACGGTGGAGAAATTGGCACAAGTTCCCTTTATTGATTTACCTCTAGCTCAAGCAGTGGTGGAAACCCGTCTGGCTGCTGGCCCTTACCGTAATTTGATTGATTTTCAACAACGCTTGGAATTATCAGGGGAAGCGATCGCGCAATTAATGTATTATCTCCGGTTTTAAAGTCGTTCTTGACAACAACGAAAGTGTTTACCATTTCTTCTATAGTTCGCTGTTTTTGGAGCCAAAATACTGGCGATATAATTCACAGCTTGGTATCACCTGATCTTTTAAATGTTTGATCAGCCCCATACTGCTTAGTTTATAAGTCATCAGCGAATCTAATGTTATCGGTTGTTGAGCATTGATCACACTATCTAACGCTTTCGCTAATTCAGGTTGTTCTTGCAATGTTACTTGATGACGCTGCAAGTGATAAGCATAAATTCCCTTTGATGTAGCTGCTGTATCCAGGAATTGAGCAAAGGTCATTTCCCCCCGGCTAAGATGATAAATAGCCATATGTACCAATGCTGGATGTCCTTCCAGCATAGCCATAAGTTCTGTAGCTTCCTGGCCATCAGTCCAATTAAGTCCATAGCACTGAGCTAACTGCCGTACCTGCTCTAAACTGAAGCTGCTTAACTCTATTGGCAATCCTACATTAAAGGGAGATTGCTTTAACTGGAGAGGAACATAAATTTCAGTTGAGTGAACTATAATCAGCCGTAATTTTTGCCAAATTGGTTCTCTCTTAGCTTCTTCATACCAAGAACGAAACAGAGGTAAAACATCTTTTGCTACATGAGGATGTTCAAAAATATAGTTGACTTCATCCAACGCTAAAACTAAAGGAGTATCAATTTGTTTTAATAGATGATTGCGAAAATAAAGAGAACAACTAATTTTGCTACCGATATCTTCATCCCAATAGTCTTCTAACTTCGGTTCTAGCTGAAGTTGACGAGTAACATTGGCACATAGCCAGCGCAAAAATCTATTCAAATCATTCAAAATTACATCATCAACTTGCTCTAGATTTAAGCTAACAGTGTGGTAGCCTTGGTGAGTGGCATAATCCAAAGTTCTCAGTAGCAAAGAAGATTTACCCATTTCTCTAGGTGCTTTAATCCGTACTAAAGCTCCAGGTTTTTTAATTTCTTCATAAACTTGCTTCTCAATTGCGGCTCGTTCTATGTAAAAAGGAGAATTGAGGGGAACTGCACCACTTGGGTAACAGGGAGAATTGAGGGAATTGTCCATATTGTCAATAGACACAGGGCTAATATGGGATACAAAGACGCTTTCTTCCATATCTTTGTGCCTGTTCAACCCCGAATTAGCGGTAACTATCTGAGAATTAGAGATTTCTATTGTCAGGTTGTCATGTACCCAATCCAAATTAAAGACTCTCGCGTAGATTGGGTTTTTGACTATTAAACTTCCTTGGTGTTGGCTG
The DNA here is from genome assembly GCF_000317535.1 of Cylindrospermum stagnale PCC 7417. NCBI lineage: Bacteria > Bacillati > Cyanobacteriota > Cyanophyceae > Nostocales > Nostocaceae > Cylindrospermum > Cylindrospermum stagnale. Next base: position 1,331,269 of record NC_019757.1, on the reverse strand, counting down.
ACAAGTCCCGATAGACGTAATTCTAAATACTCAGGGGAGTTCTGAGCCGGGATTTTTCCCTCTTGTATAATCTGCTGATATAGCTGTAATAATTGTTGGCTTCTGGGAGTATTGCGAAGTAGGCGATCGCGAATTGTCCTTAAATGCTCTGGTTCGTCCTGACTTTCCCAATTTATGATAATTTGGTTCTGCACAATTTGCTCAATCCACTGCGATTCTTCACCATCTTGAGGTGCAGAAAATTCTGTGCTGTTATTACAGTGATTAACAATTAACCAACAGAGTTTTTGAGTCAAAAAAGGCTGTCCGCTAGTCCAATATAAAACTTCTTTTAAAACTGCTTCCGGGTTGCTAACTTTTCCTATTAATCCTTTTACTAAAGGTTCGCTATCTTTGATTTGAAATCCTTGAAGTTCAATAGCTCGACCGATATTAAAAGGCGTAGAATAGTGTTTATCTTGAATTAACTCTGAAGGCGTAGCTACTCCCAACAAAGCAAAAGACAATCGCCTATAGGCTGGCTTGATAGCTCGACTTTCATAGCAGTGGCGAATCAGGGCAAAAAATTCGTCAGTGGAAAACTTCAAACCCAGCACGTTATCAATTTCATCGATAAAAATAACAATTTTTTCCTGAATCTGCGTCAGTAATACCGTTTCGATAAATTGATTTAAGCACTGAAGAGGAGAAAGATCATCACGTTCTTTTAACCAACTGCGCCGATTTATTTGTAGCTTAAAACCGCTGACTAATTCCTGAATAATCCCCCCATACCATTGGGGTGCGGTAATTTGCTGGCTACCAATGCCGCTTAATTCAATCTCTGCACAGGTAAATCCTTGAGTTTGCAACTTATCCATTGTCCGCACTCGCAAGCTAGACTTCCCCATTTGCCTAGCGTTGAGAACATAGCAATAATCCCCAGCGAGTAATCCTTTGTAAAGTTCTGTGTCCGCCTGTCGCACTACATAAGTAGGTGCATCAGGTGGAAGACTACCACCTGGCTGATAGGTAGCGTTGAGTTTAGCAAACATTGGGATTTTAAGAGAATTACAACTTTATTTAGTTATATATTTTCGCATCTATGTTCCTGAATACCTGAATTTAACTGAATTTAACTGAATTTGCTGATTTTTTGCGGGAGACTATGACCAGGCTGATAGGTGGGGTTGAGTTTGGCAAACATTGGAATTTTAAGAGACTTACAACTTTATTTAGTTATATATTTTTGCATCTATGCTCCTGAATACTGAATTTAACGAAATTCAACTGATTCTAACTGAATTTGCTGATTTTTTAATGTCCTGAATTTAACTGAATTATTGAATTGCAAAGCCGAGCAGGATAGTAATTGTGACGAAGAACACAAAAACAAACAACAAACCAATGGGTTATGGTGTATCACAGATAACAGCAGAAGTGGCTGGCTTCAGTGACATTACAGCCTTGCCCGGACTCCAATCCCTCTGGGCTGAATCTCTCGGCAATCCCCGCATCTGCGTAGCTGTTCTTGACGGATTAGTTGATCAGTCTCACCCATGCTTCGATGGTGCCCAGTTTACTCGGCTACCGACTCTAGTTTCTGGTGTCGCAGACCAAGGAACAGCTTCTCAGCATGGAACCCACGTTACCAGCGTGATATTTGGTCAACATGGCAGCCCTATTCGTGGCATTGCTCCTGGGTGTCGTGGGCTGATTGTCCCCGTGTTTACAAATGGGAGTCAAGGTGGGGTTACCCCCTGTTCTCAGATTGACTTAGCACGAGCCATCACCCAAGCGGTTGAGCAGGGAGCCAATGTCATTAACATTAGCGGTGGTCAGTTAGCTGCCTCATCTGAGTCAGATAAGTTACTGGCTAATGCAGTCCGCCTTTGTGCCGACAACAATGTTCTGATTGTAGCGGCTGCCGGCAATGATGGCTGTGATTGTCTCCATGTTCCTGCTGCTTTGGAGTCGGTATTGGCAGTTGGTGCAATGGATTTTTCTGGAAACCCCATCGGTTTTAGCAACTGGGGTGAGGTTTACAGATCCCAAGGTATCCTCGCTCCTGGGGAAAATATTTTAGGTGCCATCCCAGGTGGTGGAACTGCTACCAGAAGCGGTACTAGCTTTGCAACTCCTATTGTATCAGGACTTGTTGCCTTGTTGCTCAGTATTCAACTGCAACGAGGCCAGAAGCCTGACCCCCACGCTATTCGTGATGCCATTCTCAAGACTGCTTTGCCTTGCAACTTACAAAAAAGTTTAGATAGCCGACGCTGTTTAGTTGGAAGTCTGAATATCGCTGGGGTAGAAGCCCTAATTAAAAAAGAAGGAATACAACAAATGTCTAATCAAGAAGAAGTCATGATTCAACCAAGCGAAGTTAACAACATTGAGCAAGAAGTGATTAACCAACTAACAGAGCCAGTAATGCAAATACCAAATTTGCAAGAATCCAGCTACTCAATACCAATGATGAACCTACAGCCAGCTTCAGCTAATGTAGTTCCTTCATCTGTTGCTCCTTCTGAATGTACCACCTGTGCCGAAAATGCCAATTCAGAAAATGCCAAAAAAACACCAGCGATACAGATAGTTTATGCACTAGGAACGCTGGGGATAGATTACAGCACTGAAGCTCGTCGAGACTCCTTTATCCAAGCCATCCCTCCGGGTTCAAGTCTGTCGGACTATCTAGATCAGAATCCTTATGAAGCACAATCACTAATTTGGACTCTCAGCTTGGATGCTACACCAATTTATGCGATCTTCCCTATGGGTGCTTATGCGACTTTCGGTTATGACAGGTTGCGTCAGATATTGGCAGAGGGTGATAGCGTAGAGCGAATCTCAGTTCCGGGAAGGATTACAGGTAGTATCAAGCTGATGTCTGGTCAAACTGTTCCTGTTCTTGTCCCAGAATTGCGGGGCATCTACAGTTGGACAATTCCAGCTTTAATGGATTCATTGGTGGCAGCTTACCCAGCACAAACGCGGGAGAATTTGACCGCAAAAGTTCGAGAATATCTAGAGCGGATTTATTATGAATACCGCAACTTAGGTGTGACACCACAGGAACGGGCGCTTAACTTCTCAGCTACAAATGCTTTTCAGGTAACACAGGTTTTGGCTAGTGCAGTAGATAGTCAGCTAGGACTTAACAGCATTGGAGTCACAAAGAGTCCTATCTGTCGAGCTGGCTCCGATTGCTACGATGTGACCCTACAGTTCTTCAATTTAGAGGATAGCCGCAGATCTGGAAAGGTCTACAGATTTACCGTTGATGTTAGTGAAGTGATTCCGGTGACGATCGGTTCCGTTCGTTCATGGTCTGTATCTAGCTAATGAAAAGATGTAGCTTGCAGTTGCCAACTAGGTTAATAAGTTGTTCTGCCCTGATTACAAGCAAGCTTTAACTAAATAGTTCACACAAGGATAAGCAGTGATGAAAGTTCCAATCCAAGCTGGACACGTACCGCGATCTGGTGGTATGGGTTAGGCAAAATTCAACAAGTAAAATCAGGAAAAAAAATCATGAAACTTCCAATTCAAGTAGTACCTGTTCAGAGGAATTTGAGTATTGCAACGTACGCCATGAGTAGTGGAATTCAAGCCAGCGTATTTAATCCTTGTGCGTGTCATGCGAAGGGTCTAGGCTGTATTGTAACCCGGAATGATTGTCCAGCTGGTTGGATGCCTAGATGCGAAGTGCAACTAGGCGCAGGTTGTGTTTGTTATTGCTGCAGTGCCACAGGTACTTGCTCAGGACCATACGAGTAAAAAGAACGGCGTGTTTCAAAAATCTGGAGTTCAGGGTAATATTTCTAGTCTGATTAGTAACTTACTCACGCTGGAAGCTTACCCTTGAGAGCATATTCTATGTAGCTGAAGTACATCGGTAGGAGCGTTCGCGTAGCGAACGCTCCTACCCATCAACAAAGGAGAAGAGTCATGAAAATATTCAAGCAATTACCTCAGATTTTTTCAGGAAAAGCCTTGAAAATGAGTACATACTGCAAGATAGCGATCGCCTATGCTGGTCGTTTCGCGATCGCACTCCTAGCAATTTTTCTGTGGGTAGTTCCGACAACAAGCACCTTTGCTGCAACTAATAGTCTTTCCCAGGAAATAGTTCCTGCCGCTACAGTGCAGTTCCCTACTGAAAATATTACGTTGAGACTACTGGATTTAGGAGAATCAAATAATTTACTTGCTGATGCTTCTGATTATGATCCACAGATAAGCAATACAGAAGAAGGTTTAGCTTCTATTTTTCAAAATTTCGCAGAAGCATGGAAGAAACCGAATAAGAAAGAAAGCTTATTCAATGTATGCGAAAATACTGTTCTAGACCGCAAAACATGTTTTGTTTTACTAATATCTGATATAAAACAGAAAAAAAAGGACTTGATAAATGCTTGCTATAAACCTGGTATCAACGGAAAATTGTGCCTAGACTTAGCATTACGTCAATTAGGTGTAAACATGGAAACTCTTAATGCCTGGATAGCAGAATTAGATGCGATTTCGTAAACTTAAAATAGCGATCGCTTATCTTTTGTAATAGATTTGACTTGCAATCGCTCCTCGCCTTTTTTAGGGACTGCTATATGGCAATCCTATCTGATTTGTGAAAATAAAAAGAATTAGAACCTCGACTTATTAAAAAAGTCGGTTTTTTTTTGGAGGAGATTGAATAATTTCAGCGTCAGACACCTTCTGAACTCCCAATCACATCACTAAAATAACTACGATACAACTGACAACGTGGCTCAACTTCATTACCCGCAAGCTTCACCAAACCCATACTCTGCAACTGATAAGCTGATATTGTTTCCAATCTCACTGGCTCAGTAGAAGAAATCACTGTTTCAAATGCTGCCATCAGCTTTGGTTCCTGTTGTAAACTCAACCAAAATTGTCTTAAATGATGGCGATAAATACCTGCGTCAGTTCTAGCCTCGGCTAACATTTGCTCAAGAGTGATATCAGGATAACTTTTGAGGTGAGAAAATGCCTGCTGCAACAAATAAGGATGACCACCTACGAGTTGCATTAATGGATCTACTGAAGATGAATCTGCTGCTAATCCATATAGTTGTGCAAATTCCTGCACTTGCTCTTTAGTTAATTCTGGTAATTCTATGGGTAATCCCACATTAAAGGGTGACTGATTGATATTCAGGCGGATATAAACGTCGGTGGAATGTGCGATCGCTAATCGCAGCTTTTTCCAGTTTGCGCGGCTTCTGGCTTTCTCATACCAAGAACGCAACAACCCAAAAAAGTCTTCGTAAACTTCAGGATAAGGGAAAAGTGCATCCACATCATCTAAGTATAGAACTAGAGGACTATCTGCTGCTGCCAAGAGGTATTCTTCTAAATAAGTTGTGCAACTTACCTTAGCACCCATACCTTCTTCATCCCAATATTCATCTAACTGATTGCGTAGCTTAAGTTCTCGGCTAAGATTGAGGCAGAACCAGCGTAAAAATTTATTCAGGTTAGTGAGATGAGTTTGCCGATCTGCCATCTCTAAACTTAAACTGACTGTACGATAGCCCTCCTTTGCCACTTTAGCTAATACCCGTTCCATGAGCGAGGTTTTACCCATTAATTTAGGTGCTTTGACCCGAATCAGGGAACCAGGTTGCAACAGAGTTTCATAGCAGAGCAATTCAATAGCAAAACGCTCCACATACAATTCGGGAGCCGGAAAATTTTGTTTAGCTTGAGTTAAATAGGTCGGAGATGCAGCTTCTTTAAGGGTATTATTACCCTGTTTGCCTTTAACAGTTATTGATTCTGGGTTGGGTAAGTAATATTCAGATGTAAATTGCCTATCCCAACATTCCTTTTCCCAATGTCGTTTCAAGGCTTCCTTAAAATTACTTTTTTTAACTTTTTCTCCTAGAGCTTCTGTCAGTAATTTCCAAAGCTTGGGCGCAATATCTTGACTGATATAACTTGTTGCGTACTGGTTTTTAGCTGCAATTTGGTCATATTCTTCTCGTTCCCAAGCTCCTTTAAGTACAATTATCTCAACATCAGTTAAGCTTCTATAGAACTTTGCCGAAACTGCTTGGTTAGCAATTTTAATTGCCTCATCTAAGTGAAAAGCCATAATGAGCTAGAGTGAAAGCTTTTATTTATCCTGAGTTGTTTGATTAACTTGCACCCCGGTTTTACGTTCAAGGGCTTTTCTCCAAGTAAAGGTAAATATTTATCGCTCATTTGAAAAATTTGGTTATTTATTACTGAGAATATCATGTATGACGTAAAATCTAACTCCTATTAAAAATTAATTTATAAACACAGTTATAGATTTTTAAGTCACATCCCGCACCATAAAGTGTCACTGAGGGTTATTACTTAAAATAATCGTATATTTCTAGCTTCAATTATACTATTTGCTTCTAAGTAATTTCGAGAAAATTCTGTTTCCCGTTCCCTGTAAAGATTTCTTTTGCATCCATGAGTAAGTTCACAACTCAAATAGGACTCTCGTAATTTTTGGTATAAAAAGTTTAAAATTATTTGCATATGCTTAAAAATCGGTATACTCGTTTCTCAATAAGCAGCAATTAAAAATAATCAACAAGTAAGTAGGTGTCGAAATTTGATAATTAAAGTAAAAACATCCATTTCATGTTCATTGGTATCTAGTTTGGTATCTTGGAGGCGATCGCATACAGCATCAGATGGAACTGATGGGGCGACGAAGTATGCTGAAAGACTGATGTAATAAGTATTTTAGCTATGTGTGGTAGCAAATTGCAAGATTCGGAATTTTAAATAGAAATCCCCTAATTAAAATTAGGGGATTGGAACAAGGTAATAATTTGTCTTAATTACCAGATTCAGCACCTTTCACTGACAAAGCGAATTTCAAGAAGAATGTCTAAGTAATTTTTCTTAAATCAGGTTTTGTCTAATAGTCAATTTGTTACCATCTGGGTCAGTAAAGAACGCTAATTTCAGTCCTACCTTCCCCCCTGCAACTTCAATAGGTATAATACCCCCTACTTTGATGCCATTGTCTAGCAGGTAGTCACGATATTGTTCTATGTCATTTACAATGATTGTAGGAACAGATGTACTGTCACTTTTTACGCTACCTTGGTAAAGCCCAATTTGAGGTGTTGCTGGGGATATCTGGCTAATTGATTCTTTGCCTATGACGAAAAACTGAGTCCAATCATCGGTATCAAATTTTGTGTTACGTATTAACCCAAGTTTGTTCTGATAGAAGTCGATGGAATTTTGAAGATTAGATACGTTTAAGCTAGATAAAAGGCTCTGTATTCCGCCAGGGGGATTGACTTGGACTAATGCATTGGTTTCAACAGCAGCAGCTTCGCTTCCAGCAGTAAAACCAAACAGACAACCAAAAACTAACAGTAAACACAAGGCAGGTTTAATAAAAGAACGAGTGATTTTTTCCAAGACCTGAGGCATAAAATTCTCCTAGCATTTGTGCTTGTACATTGATAATATATTTTGCTTTCACACATTAAAAGTTCAGCTAAATTCAGGATTTTTAAATTTCAGCTAAATTCAGCTAAATTCAGCTAAATTCAGGTGGTTGTGGTCAAAAGTGTTTGATAGAGCACATACTGGAGTTTGCCCGTAATACAACCTTTGAATTGACAGATGCGATCCTGTTGACTCATAATGTCTACAGCCTGACAAATTTCGCATTTGGCGAGGTCAGGGTAACTTCAATTGCCTGAATGCGAACAACAGTGATCCCATTAGCATTGTATTAAGTGAAATGCCTACAGTATAAAGCTTTCAATGATTGTGAACCAGATTTTACATCAAGGGAGCGGTAGAACCCTAATTCGCAGGATCTGCACCATTCATATTTCGATTCAGCGACGCCTGTAGCTCAATCCAACTATTGTTAAAAATTAATTCATAAATCCGGTTGTGGATTTTTAAATAACTCTGTTCTTTAACTAATAACCCTGATAATATCAATTCTCGTTCATCCAGACTATCTACTGCCCTCACCTGTCCTTGCTCTAAAATTCGTCGATACAGTTCCAGCAGATCAGTAGCTTGTCGTTCTCCTTTGAGGATGCGATCGCAAATTGTCCTTAAATGCTCTGGTTCGTCCTGAGTTTCCCAGTTGTCTATAATATTAGTGCAAATCAAATTCTTAATCCAGGCTTTTTCAGTTTTTTCGGGGACAGAAGATGATAAACTACGAATCAGCTTGCAAATCTTTTGAGTTAAAAACGGCTGACCGTTAGTCCAGAACAATACTTCTTGAAGCACTGCTTGTGGGTTGCTCACCTTGTCTGATAAACCTTGAAGCAGAGGTTGAGCTTCGTGTAATTGGAAGCCATGCAGTTGAATTGCCTGACCAATATTAAAAGGCGTACGGCGATAATCTGTAATTAAATCACTCGGAGTAGCAACTCCCAATAAAACAAAGCACAACCGCTGATACTCTGGATTAATACCGCGCTGATTATAGCAGGAGCGAACCAGGGCAAAGAAATCATTAACTGAAAAGTCCAAACCTAAAACACTATCAATTTCATCTAAAAAGATGACTATTTTAGGTGCAAGAGTATTATCCGGCAATTTAACTTCGCCTAACAAAACTTCTTCAAAAAATCTACTCAATCGCTGCACAGGGGAAAGTTCGATATTTTCTTGCCACCAAGCTTTTAAATTAACCTTACCTAGCAGGTCAAAACCTTGCCACAACTCAACAGCTAATCCCTTATACCATTGTTCTGGGGTAATGTTTTCACTGCCAATTCGGGTCATATCAATGGCAGCACAGCAAAAACTTTCTTGTTGTAAGTAGTGCATCATCCGCACCATCAAACTTGATTTACCCATTTGTCGTGTATTGAGAATGTAACAAAACTCTCCACTCTTCAATGCTTTGTAGAGATAACGGTCGGCAGAGCGCACTACATAAGTAGGAGCATCAATTGGCAAACTACCGCCAACTTGATAATCATAAATTGAGGCTTCTTCGGCACTTTTGAGCAGCGCATTCTCAAATTCCAATTTAGCTTGAGTTTCTTTAAGAATTTCTAGAGTCTGTGATAGTTCTTGAGTACGCTTTTCTACTTTTTGCTCCAGGGTTGCGTAGAGGCGAGAATTTTTAATAGAGATAGCGGCTTGACTAGAAAGGATATTTAAGACTTCCACTCGCTCTGGTGTAAATGCCCCAGTTGCGAGATTATTTTCTAAATATAAAATACCGCTCAATTTCCCTTGATTCAGTAGGGGAGTGCAGAGAATTGATTTAGGTTGAGTGATGACAATGTAGGGGTCGCGGGTAAATTGTCCCTCCTGGGTGGCATCATTGAGAACTACATTTTCCTGGGTGCGGGCGACATAGTTGATGATAGCGGTTGAGAGCAACGGGGTGGAGGCATCTGGTGAGTCTACTGGAATAGATTGTAGTATGGTAACATCATCAGAATCTATTGCTCCCACTGCTTCAATGACCCAGTTATCATCAGAATGTAGAAGCAAAAAGCCTTTTCGAGCGCCTGCATTCTCAATCATTATTTTCATTAACTTTGCCAGCAACTTGTTCAGAACAATTTCTCCGGCTAGGGCTTGAGATGCTTTAATAACCGTTGTTAAGTCAAGGAATTCTCCATTACTACCGCTAGTAGAGATAGTTGTGCTGAGGCTTTTAGCTGTCCCTTGGTTTGTATTTCCTATAAAATATTCTGGATATTCATCTTCTAATTGCTTGACTTTGGCTTTAGCTCCCCAGCGAGTGTAACAATGGTGGGCATTTCTCAGATATAACTGGCCAATTTCTTCCCTACCCAGGTGCAAATAAAATTCTGCTGCTCGTTCATAAGCTAGAGCTTCTTCGTGGATAAATTCATATTTTTTAGCCCCTTGAATAGCTCGTTCATAAAGGTCTTCCGCTTGCCAATATTGGACTAATGCTCGTGCTTTTTCAGCCGCCACTAAATCATATTTATGTTGAAAATTTTCTGGACAATGGTTAGACCATATTTTCATGCTCTCTTGATTTTTATCTACTTGCTCAATTAAATTTTGTTGCTGCTTGATATCACAAGCACTATAATGAGCAAGATAAGAAAGAGAAGAATAAAAATTATGCTGGGGAGCAGTTAGAAATGAACTAGAAGCTTCTACATATTTTTCTGCCTTAATTCCATTAGCACAAGCACAAGCATAATCTTTTAAAAGATAACAATAAAATGTTCTGGTAAAATAGAAAAAAAAGATTAACCATTGACTATTATTCTGAATCCAATTTTCTAAATATTCTTGTTCTACGTTATCACTAATTATTAATTTATCATAATTATTTATACCTAAAAATTTAATTATTAATTTATGAAACGTTTCCATAATAAATATAGAAAATTGTAGTTTTAAGTTTTTAATAACCCCAGAATATTTTTGGTAATCCTGCTCAACTTCTTCTAAATTTTGTCCCCCGAAAAACTTGATCAAGCAATAATTTATAGCTACATAAGAAGCAAACTCATTTCCTCCAGTATCTATGCCTATTTTAAAGCCATATATTAATTTATTTTGTGCAACTATATTCCTGAGATACTCTTTCCAATGCCATATCTGTCCATAATACATTTGTAAAACAAAAACTTCTAATTTTTTAATTTTAGATTTTTCTACTAGCTTGAGAGCCAAATTGCCAAACTGATATCCATAATCAATATCTTGTTTTATGCTACACAAAAGCATTCCATAAGTATTATATATATAAGCAGCATTAGGTGGATTTCCATATTTTATACAAAGATTAAGCTGAATCAATATTATTTCAACAAATAAAGGGAAGTTTGTCGTATGTGTAGCTGCAATAATTTGTTGTAGTATTTGTACTATCGCTATTTGATACTTATCGGTCATTACAGGTAATTGATATAAATATTCAAGGTTTTTATCCTGTAAAAATAATTGTATTAAGTCTTGTTGTTGTGCAATTTTATTTTCTATATCGCCCTGTTCTTGAGAAATATGTGTTCCCAACTTTCTTGAAATTTTAATAGCAATGTCTATTGCTTTATTAGCTTGAAATGTCGTACAATAGTATAATATTTGTAGCTGATTAATTTTTGCTTGATCAAGAATTTCTTGGGCTTGTTGCAGAACAGTATTAGAAAACTCTTCAAATTGATCAAATTTAGTGTTTAAGTAAAGCAACTCTAAAGTTTCTATATGCAATTCCCATGTCAATGTATATTGCTCATTCCAGCTATTTGATCCTAAGAGACTTAATCCCATTTCTAAATATTTAAGAGCGGGTTCATAAGCTGTCGAGGCTTTAGATTTTTTAGCTGCTTGAAGATTCAATTTAGCTAACTCATATTTTTCTAATGGCTCAGTAATTAAACTTAATCCTTCGTTAAGTTGATGAACAATATTAAAAATATTTTCCTCTAATTCATCTGCTGGAGTATTGTTCCTCAACAAACGGCCTATTTGCAAATGAATAGATTTTTTCTCTGCTTCTAAAATCAGACTGTAAGCCGCTTGTTGTACTCGATCATGTAAAAATTTATAGGGAATAGATGTGGAATTTTTGAGGATGAAGTCCGAGGAAATTTCTGAAGTATCACCTGATATTTCTTCTTCACTCCATAGCAAGGGTAATTTATAGTCATTGCTTAGGGGAATAATCAAACCCTCCTGAAGTGCTGGCTGTATTTCCTGAGAAGTGAAAGTCAGTGATTTTCTATTGACAATGGACAGAATTTCTAAATTAAATCTGTTGCCTATACAAGCAGCTAATTTTAAAATATTTTGTGTATTTTGCTCTAGTTTTTCAATCTTTCTGACCACCAAGTCAACTACATTATCAGTTATACCTATTTGTTGAATTTTCTCAATATTCCACTGCCAAAAACCCTGATTATTTTCTCTTTGATGAATGGGGAGTTGAGGAACATTCAACACTAATAGTTTTTCTTTATACAATGTTTGGAGTAATTGAGTGATAAAGAAAGAATTACCAGCAGTTTTTTTAGTGACTAACTCTGCTAAAGGTTGTACATCTTCTCTAGAGCAATTTAGGGTATCAGCCATTAATTGTTTAACATCGCTAATTCCCAAAGGTTGAAGCATAATTTGATTAATTATAACTTCAGCTTTTTTAATTTGCTCTAATGTTTGCGTTAAAGGATGGGTAGGACTGACTTCATTATTTCGGTATGCCCCTATAATCAATAAATATTGGCTGTCAACATTGGTAATTAGTTTTTCAATTAAATTCAAAGATGGTAAATCAGCCCATTGTAAGTCATCGAGAAAGATTGTTAAGGGGTGTTCTTTTTGACTGAAAATGTGGACAAATCTGGCAAAAAATAAGTTAAATCTATCTTGTGTTTCCGTTGCTCCTAGTTGCTCAACTGGTGGCTGTTTACCGATAATCTTTTCTAAGTCAGGAATGATATCAATAATTATTTGACTATTATTTCCTAAAACTGCTAAAATTTTTTCTTTCCAAGTTTTTAGGGTGATTTCCGGTTCACTCAAGAGTTGACGGACTAAACCTTGCCAAGCTTGGGTTATTGCTGCATAAGGAATATCTCGTTGTAACTGGTCAAATTTACCATTGATAAAGAATCCTCTTTGTTTTGTAATTGGTTTATGAATTTCATTAACTAAGGCAGATTTACCGATACCTGAATAACCAGAAACCAGAATTATTTCCGCTTTACCTTGGCTAACTCGCTCAAAAGTAGTTAACAGTTGAGTAATTTCCTGCTCTCGTCCATAGAGTTTTTGTGGAATATGAAACTTATCAGAAATATCCTGAGATCCTAAAGAAAAATGACCAATGTTTCCTGTAGTTTTTAATTGCTGGAGACAAGTTTCTAAATCTGCTTTAATTCCCCAAGCACTTTGATATCTTTCCTCTGGGGTTTTTGCTAACAATTTGATAATGATATTAGATAATGTTAAAGGAATTGAAGCAATCAGTTCATTTGGTATTTTTGGGTGTTGTGCGATATGACAATGGACTAATTCTATGGGGTCATTGGTAGTAAATGGAAGTTGATTTGTTAATAGTTCATAGAAAGTGACACCTAAAGAATAAAAATCACTCCGGTAATCTATACCCCGGTTCATTCTACCAGTTTGTTCTGGAGAAATATAAGCTAATGTTCCTTCTAATTGATTGATATTGCTAATAATCTGATTTTCTTGAGATAAACGAGTAGAAATACCAAAGTCAATTATTTTCAGTTGTCTAGTTTCTTGGTTATAGACAATGTTGGCAGAGTTAATGTCTTTGTGAATAATATTAGCGTTGTGAATAGCTGCTAAACTCTCAGTGGTCTTGATAGCAATGGTCAGAAATACTTCTAAGCTAAATTGATGTTTGGATATTAAAATTTTTAAAGATTCACCGCCAAAGTCTTCCAACAGCATTACTAAACTATTTTTATATCGCTGTAATTTGTAGGCTTTAATAATGTTATCTGCGTTTAAGGAACTTGTAATTTCATATTCCTGTTTATATCGGGTGAGTTCTGAGGGGCTGGGATAATCTTCCTTAAGAATCTTCAGAATAATGGGTTGATTATTAAGCTTGAGAATGGCTCGATAGATCAATGAACTAGCACTTTCATATATTTTTTCAATAATCTGGTAGTCTTTTTGAAGAATATCTTGATTGTGAATCATATTAGAATTGGGAGTCTGGTTTAGGAAGTATGCTTTTTATTTATTAAATAACATACGTAAGCAGATTGGTGAAATTCAACCAACCTGCTTATAGATACTGTATTTGTAGTTTACCTACTCAGAAAATGAGTCAACAAGGCAATCAATTAAGTAAGTTTACTTAAGTAGTACTGAGGGGAATATAGGGGAAAGGAGGAGAGACATATTGTAAGTTTTTGCTACGCCATTCTTCAGTATTTCTTGCAGGATAAAAGGGGAATTTTCTTCTATTTGGATTCTCTTCTTCTGAGATTTCCGGTAATTCCTCAACTTCTTCAGCCCATATTTGGATATTTTCTTGTGTCAGACTGAATTCAGTCGGTTTCGGAGGATAACCCAGAGTTACCTTAGTATAAGGAGGTGTTGGTGGATAACCAGCTTGAGCAATATCAACTCTACTAGAATAGAATGTATCCCATGATATGTCTAATGCATACTCCCAAACCATTTCATATGTGCTGAGAATGGATGGCCAAAGCTGTTTCCATTTATCTGGCTCATGTTCATCTTGATAATATACTTGTCCGCTTAATAATAGAGATAGAGATATTGTGTTATAACTTACATATTGGGGTTTAATTAAGTAAGGTTCAGCTTTGCTATTTTTTTCTTCAGCTTTGAATAGCTTTTCTCTAAGTTCTGTGTTTCTCAAAGGGCATAGTTCAATGTTTTCTGTAGGGGATGATGTTAATTCATCCTCTAAACAATAAACATCAGGGATAATGTTATACGAATTAAATATTTCTCTAACTAACTCTATCTGTGTTTTTGTTACTTTTTTCAGTGGGTCTGTTCCGTCTTTTGGTTCGTATTCTTGAAGCTTCTGATCGTCAAGCCATGTATAAGACATTATTTGAGACAGCTGGCGACCTTGTAATAGAAACCTTACTCCACAAAATTGGTGATCATTTTTTGTTACAAACTCCGGATTAACTTTTGTTCCTTCTGTAGGCAACTCATTGTCTGCAATTTCCAGGTACTTAACTAAATTTTTTCTAGTTCCATATACTAACTTTTTTACCCTCTCACCCGGCTTTCCTTCTATCGTGAGTATTTGAAAGTAATAGTTATCTTCAACCCCAGATCGAGATGTATTTTTACTCAACACCGGATCGTTACAGGAAATAGGTAAATCAAAAGATAAATTTTTCAAAAGTATTTGCACTTTCTGCTTCCTTTGCAATTAGAGAATAGAATGATTAGACCAGGTTATAAAAACGCTGGGGATTATCCCCAGCAATCTTTTTGACAATTGTTCTTGATAAATGCTCTTCAAGGACTAATTTATCAACGATGTCAGAATTGTGATCCATGTGAGGGTAGTCAGAGCCGAAGATTAAGTTATCAGCACCAATGTACTCGATGGGGCTTAATAAGGTTCATTCGGGTCTATCCCTAACTAATTTGGGAGTACATTATACTAGTGACTTCCTGTTTACTCCCAGTTGTTCTAACTAGTAGATAGCGGTATGTAGGGGTATGGAGGTGAAACATAATCTATACCTACATATCTGTTGTCCTCTGTTATGCGATAGAAGGGAAATGGTGCTTCTTTATCAGAAGCTCCAGCCCATTTTTCAATTTCTTCAAGAGATAGATTTTTTTCATCCGGTATTGGAGGATAAGGAATAACAACTTGATAATTAGTAGAAACATCTACTGGACTAAATTGTACTTCGCTGATCTTACCTATATAGTCGTACCATACCACGTCTAGCCCATACCTATGAATTATTTCACCTGTACTAAAAATAGGCTGAGAAATTTGTTGATAAATATAACCAGTAGTTGATTTATCGTCTTTAATTTGGCGATATGCCTGTCCTGCTAATAAAAGGCTCAAAGCAATTCTCTCCCAAGCTGTGCTATTGGGCAAAATCAAGAATCTTGGTTTTCCATGTTCTTTATCACCATTTGCAGGAATTGCGATTCTACCCCTGAGTGGATAATAAATATCAAGATTTTCGGGTTCAAGCTCAGATGGGTAAACGCTTTGAGAAATAAAGAAAATCTCTCTAGCTATGAGTCCATTTAATATGTGAGAATCTGTATGCCAATCACCATTTTGAAAACGCTTCCATGCTTCTGATTCTTTTGCTGTTACATAGCAGTACCATGTGTTAGCAATTAGCTGAGATAGTTTGCGGCTCTGTAATAGATTCCGGCTTGTAGCATAAAAATTATTAGCATCTAGTTGATTTGGTTTCATTACGACGGATTTCCCACAATCTGACTCAGATGAGAAAATTGCTTTCAGAAAATCATCGTCTAGAGTTACCCCAGGTGAGGGTAAATGCGAACCTACCGTTTCCTTAGAACCATCAAGATTATTCTTATCAGTCAGATAGGTGTCAAATTCTTCCTTGGTTTTAGCTACTATTTTTGTTTGTATATTTTGTCCTTCTTTTTTAGTATTCGGATCAGGGGGAGTAACTAGAAGGATTTGATAATATGTCTTAGGATCAAGCCACGATTTTAGTGGCTCCTGAAATGTTTGTGTTACTTTTTCACTCATGATAGTAGTGCGTCCTTATGTAAGTTTCAAGTCAAATTGTAAAAACGGCAGGTATTATCCCAAACAATCTTTTGCACCGTTTCTTGAGATAACTGCGTCTCAAGCTCTAAAACCATATTGACAACATCCGGCTGATGATCCATGTGAGGATAATCAGAGCCGAAGATTAAGTTATCAGTACCGATGTACTCGATAATTTGGGCTAAATAAGGTTCAGAAGGGTCAATTGCTACAAAGCACTGACGACGGAAGTAGTCTGATGGCTTCATTTTAACATGATTTTGCACCTCCCAATGTAAATTATCATACTCTTGATCCATTCGCCAGAGCCAGTAAGGGAGCCAACCACAACCAGACTCTAGAAACCCTACCCTGAGATGGGGATGACGTTCTAATACCCCTCCTTCAATCAGGGCTAACAATGCCATCATCTGTTCCATTGGATGGGAACAAGCGTGCAGGGCAAACCGAGTATTAAATCTATCTGCACCTGTAGTTGGTAAGCGGCTATGGGTGCCTTCATGAATTCCGACTGCTATACCTAACTCTTCGCAGGCTGTCCAAAATGGCTCATAGGCACTATCACTTAAGAGTCGCCCTTTAACGGGGTTAGGGCGTAAAAATACCGATTTCCAGCCAAACTCGGCGATGCGGTGTAATTCTGACACCATTTGCTCTGGTGCATGAAGATTAATCGCTCCTACTCCTTTCAACTTGTCTGGAGCATAGCTACAAAATTCTTCATATAACCAAGTATTGTAGGCATGGGTGAAGGCTCCTACAACTTCTGCTGGCATGGTATCAATGGCAAAGAGCCACAAACCGTAAGTTGGATAAATAAAGGCTATATCAACCCCCATCTGTACCATTGCTTGGAGGTGAGATTCTGCATCGTAGCGATGAAGATAAGCATTCGGGTGAGCCTGCATCATCTGCTGATTGCCTTGTTGTCGCACTTGCTGGGATATTTTTTGCGTAATGTCTTCCCCTTTGATTTTCATGTCTGCTGAGGGTGCAAAGTGCTTAAATTCAGGGGGAAGGTATTTGGCCCATATCTGCGGAGGCTCTATTACATGGGAATCAGCATCAATAATTTTATATCCATGCAGCATAGTTAAAGCTGTGTAATTTCTGGGATTAACCGATTTACAAGTGTCAATTACATCCACATGGGATAAGGGTTGAGTTGTTCTTCTGTCAGAGGCTCTGACAACCAACCCATTTTCACTGGAACTTCATAAAGCCGTCCTGAACCTAAGCGTTTCCACATATGGCGCATTCCCGGTACTATTACTTTGGCTACTCTCAGTCCAATATCAGGACGTGTCTGATCTAACACTAGCATTTCCAGTCCATTTTTCTCGACGATTTTTTGACAAAGTCTAACATCTTCAAGTAGATCGTCACTTGCTAGTTGTGAATAATCAGCACTAACTTTGGGGACACTCTGAGTATCAGGAAGCAGATAAGGTTGATTGGCCAAAGTTGCAGACTTCCACCAATCTAGAGCTAGGGAATCGGCAGATGGGGGATATTGAGTGTTACCATCCTCTGTAGCTCTGAGTACATTAGGTAGAATTTGGTTAACCTCGGTTAAGGCTCGACTAATGGCAATTTTTGGGTCAAAGTGGGCACCATACCCTAAAACAATATCTTCTACTTCTCGATCTGTTCGGCGACTAATAGCAGCGAAAGCGGGAATATTCAGGTCGCTGCTAATATCTAATACCCACAAGTCTCTGTTAAGGGTTTGGTAATATTCTTTGAGGTTTTGAAAGTAAGGCTCATTGAAACTGTCTAAATCTACTTGAGTTTTTGGCAGACGGTTATACCACCATAATGCTACACAGTCCCGTTCAACTAATTCCATAAATCCTTGGAGAATAGCTTCTTCGAGGGTGTTACCTGCGGCACATCCATTGGAGTCTGCCCAACAGTCTGGTGGATGAGATTGGGGATAGCCATAATAGCAGTAAGCTGTTGGCAGATATTTGAATTCTTGGTGGGTTAAAGACCAAACTGGTGTCCAGTCGATTTCTCTTTCTATATCAAAGGGTTCTGGGACTTTTTGAAACCAACCTTTAGATTGGGTATTCCATTGTTCTCGATTCTGGTATTGCTGTGGGCTGAAGTTCATACAGGCATTGGGGTGAATTGCTTTGTTCCCCATTTGTTGATAACTGCTTTTATGTGTTATTTCATTTCCCTGAAATACGCCAGAATACCTTTCAATGGCTTCACAGAAACCGCTGGCTCTGGCTTGGCTATCTGTTCTACCTTTGCCTGCACTTCTACCGCCGATATTTTGGTGTAAGCTGTCTAAATCGTCAAAGATGTTGAGGAAATGATGCTTGGCAATATATGTATGCGTTAAAGGACTTCCTGGGATTTTTTGCAGTTCTCGGACAATGCCTGTAATCGGACTAATATGATGTTGGTATTTTCTAAAAGTTTCTTGGGGGGAACAATAACGATGTCCTCCGTCTGCGGTAAAGTTTTTCTTGCGGTGTCCTAAAACAACGGGTAGGGGCTGATTCTCTAATCCATTAACCATCTGTCCACAACTGGGACATTGGGGACGTTTAACAAGAGTATGGTCTTGATGCTGAAGAGTCAGTGTATCGTATGTGATTAAATTACCTTCTAATCGTTGATTCTCCCCTTGGACAATCCACTTGAAGACTTCTGTAGCTGCCATTCCGAGGGCTGTTTGCACTGTTGAAGCTAGGAACCCTAAAGGAGGAGATAAGGAAATCTGCTTTTGCTTTTGGATAAATCTTTCAATGGGTTTGTTATCTCGTAAACGTTGTGCTAGACATTGCCAACATCCTGTTTTGTGGGGATGAAATATAGGCCCTATCCAGGACATTGTTCCCAAGGGGTTGACTAGCATCCAGGGAGATTGTGACTTTAATGCTTGTTGATTAAGTTCTTCTAGCTGGGGGTGGAGGTAGTCGTCTGTCAAGACTATTGTGATATCTCCTGCATCAGCTATTTGAATATGCTGGGATTTGAGGATGGCTATGAAGTCGTCGGTAGGAAGGGAACCTAGTGTTTTGACTGCGACTGTGGCTGATTGTAATCGTTGAGTAGCGACTGTGGGAGTAATATTGAGATGATGACAGAAGATGGCTAGGTGGGAGGGTAGTGAGTCATCTTGTTCTACCAGATAGCCCTGTTGTTCCATTTGGAATAGAGCATATTGGGTCTTGATGCTGACATCGAGCAGATTTTGGAAGAAGTCGGTTGTTTGTTGGGTGGTGGGTTGTTGTTGGAGTAGTTCGAGTTGGATTATGTCTATAATTTCGTCTATGGTATGGCGATCGCGCAGTAAAGCCGCTACACGACAAGAAAGGCGATCGCTCAACCACACTGCTTCCCTCTCGGATAAGAGAAATATCTCATCTGGTTCTATGGTTTCAACGGTGTAACCAGGGTTGAAATGTGGTTGATTGAGCATAGTTTTTATTTTTTAATGAATTGACGCTGAAACATTAAACAATTAAAAATTCAGGACTTATGCGAAATCATGAAGAAACCTATCCTTTACGGGAGCGCTCGGCATTACCGCAAAGGACGCAAAAGCGAAGTAGGTTGGAGCAGTTTATATTAAGCCGATGCGGTCGAAAGGCCAGAAGCGAAATATCGCTCGACCGATAATATTTTTTCTCGGTAAAAAGCCCCAGTAGCGCGAGTCATTACTATCATTGCGGTTGTCTCCCATCACAAAAAATTCACCTTCCGGGACTTTGACTGGTGGGAACGGCTGATTAGGTGGTTCAGCGATGTAGTTTTCTGACAAAGCTTGACCGTTGAGATAAACTTTTCCTTGAGCAACGCTAATTACCTCTCCTGGCTGACCAATAATCCGCTTGATGAAGGCTTGGTCTTTGGGATATCCCCGGCGTTGTAATTCTGCGGGTGGCTGAAAAACAATAATATCTCCAAATGTGGGCGGGTGAAGACGATAGGAGATTTTTTCCACCACTAGGCGATCGCCTGTGTGTAAGGTGGGAAACATGGACTCAGAGGGGATATAGCGGGGTTCAGCGATCAAAGTGCGGATCAGGAATGCCAAACATAAGGCGATCGCAATTAAGGTGAGATTTTCTTGCCAACCGCGCCATATTTTTGATGACGCGGTAGCATCTTTTGCATCACTTTCGTGAGGAGTCATAGAAGTTTTCAGCCAGTTTAAACAGTGCAAACCCAGACAATACAAATATCAATGATCTGATTATCGCATCTTATAGTTATCAAGCCGTAATTTAAACTTGTTGTGGTTATTGTCATTACTCAGCATATTCGCCCATTTAATTTTCAAAAGAAATAGCCTATCTAGGTTCCCTTGACAAACCTGATAGGCATTAAGTAATTAAAGATAAATTTAGGCAATAACAATATGCAGTCTCAAATAATCCCAAAGTGATTACACTTTTTTCTCAAGATTCATCTTGATAATGATATCATCGCCATCGCCAACGCCTGTGAGATTATCTCCTGTGTATTGAACTGACTTAGCTGGATCTGGGCTGATGAGGTTAGAAAAGATTAACCAATAGTTAAAATTTATGACGTTAAATTCTGTCAATTATTTTTTGACAAAAGAATATAAAAATTAACTTAAATACTTGTCTTCAGTATTTGCCTATAGTATTTTTACGTACTTCATTGCTGGTATTTTCTCGCCATTGTAATATAAAGTATTTAAATATACTACAGGTATCTACTTAAGTTAAGTAACTTGATTTTTGACTGGAAAGTCAGGCGCAAAGCCAATGACTTCTAGCCATAGAAACTATCAACGGTGCTTATTCTGATTTAGATGTAACTACTTCTGCTGGGCGCAGGATTTTCTCACCTAAACGAAACCCGCGACGGACAACTTTAGTAATTGTTTGGTCTGGGACATCGGTGCGGATTTCTCGATCAACTACGCGACACAAGTTAAAATCTGGCTGATCACCTGGCAATTCTATAGGCAAGACTTGGCGCTTTCCTAGTACGCTGAGGTATTTACGATTTACTGCGCCGATGTTCCTGGGTAAGCGCTCGATAAATTCTGGACTGGGGTCGGGGTGATTTTCCAGATAGTCTAACAGGGCTTCCAGGGCATCAGCAACTTCTAAAAGTTCCAAAAATAAATCTTCGGTATTTGCGGCAATTTGGGTTTGCTGTTCTCGCAAGGACTGTTGTGATAAAACATTTTCTTTTTGCAGATTACCAAGTTTTTGCATTAGCAAGTCACGCTGTTCTTGGCTGAGAATATAGGTTGGGGATGAGTCAGACACGAGAAATCTCTTTAGATAGCAATAGTAAGTTGTTTTTTGCCCAAGCTTGCACTTGAGGATGGGTATGGGTAGTCAAAAGCTGACAAATGGCGATCGCTCTTTGTAGCTGTCCACCCATTTTATAAGCTTTAATCAGCCAAGTGCTAGCTTGGATGTATTCTTTGCTGTCGTGCTCAGTGCAGCCTTGACAGTAGTCTTCTAGGTATTTTATAGCTTTGGGGTAACGTCCCTCTTGGCAAGCTGTAATCCCCTCGGTAAGTAATGCCGCTAAGGGGATGGGTAAAGGCTCTCGTTCTAGGCGTTCTTCTTGGATAGCTTGGGCGATCGCTTGTTCTAGTCCATCAAATTCTGGTAATAATACCAGTGTTGGGGCTAGCCGATCCAACATTGATAAATCACTGTATTGCCATCTTTTAATTGGGGGTAATATAGGGCGCAAATAGTCGGCTATGATGCGTTCCTCTGACTTCATCAAGCTTTTTTGGGCTTTAGCAATCACATCTACAGGATATTGCTTGCGCTTCATTGCTGCTGCCAAGGCTTTTGTAATTTCCGCTTTTGACGCCGCTGGGGATACACCCAGAATATTGTAAGGATTACTTTCCATAACACACTTTTTAAGCAATTAAAAATTAAAAATTAAAATCCTTTTACCAAGACAATTTCAAACTGCGGTAAATTTCTTGAAATGCTGACTCATGTGGGCAGATTTCGTAAGCCCAGAGTCCTAGTTGCTGAATTTCTTCTGGGTTATTTAAATGTCCATTTTTTACACCATTAACCAATATATCGATAAAAAACTCAGCTACCATATAGCGAACTCTTTCACGCTGGGAACACCTAGCTTTGATCACCACTGCTTCAAACTGACGATTTTTGAGCATTTGGTCAATTTCTTCTAGTTCCTGGCTGAGTTCAAGATTTTCTATCAGGTCGATGACAACAGGATTACTAATATCAGTTTTTTTGATTTTTTGAAGTTGTCTCAAGGCTTGAGCTAGGGAAATATTATTATTAATGACTTGCTGCCGCAGTTGTTCTGCTTGATATTCAGCTAAGTAACTTCTAGCAAAATTACTGCCTACAAGGTCGTACCAAAATTCAGCTAATTCCAAATGCTCTAAAAATTCTGATACGGCTTGACGTTGTAAGCCACAAAGCCTATCTATTTCTTGTTGCCAATCTTGATGATCTTCGATTTCTGACTTTGCTTGCTTTAGGGGAATGATTGCTTGGCGCCATTTTTGTTGCTGTAGGTAATAGCAGCCTTCGTAGTAAGCAACAAAGTTTTGAGCAAAAATTTCAATGCCAATAGTAGGGTTAATTGAGGGTTTAAGCTGAATTGCTCTTTGAATATCGCCTTCTAAACAAGCAGCTACAGCTAAACCCCAAGGAGTATATAGAGAACGCAGATTTTTTTGACTAGCATTTATGCTCTCGACGGAAATATCACGCCACTGGGAGAGAAAATTATTGTAACAACCTGGGGTGACAAAAATATCATTTATTTTCATCCCCCATTTTGCTGGCTCACCCATTAATTTCAAGGCAACTAATTCTAATCGTGAGCGATCGCGTAAATTTAAATAATCTTGAATATTAGTATCTTTAACTGTATCAATCGCTGATTCTAATCGGTGCTTCAATTCTGAAGATAAGGCGGCAAAATCGACAGGTTGATTTCCTAGCCAAGGCACATTTTGCAGGCTCGGATCTTTAGTGAGATTTGCTAATGCTGTAGATAAGGCAATAATCAAATCGTTAAGTTTCGTAGAGTCAGTTTGGGCATGGTAATAAGTGGCTACTACCCAATTATGTAATGTGGTGATAGTTGGCTGTAAAGTCCAGTTTTCTGCAATTTTATTGGCAATTATTCCCCAGTTTGTCCCTTGCCAAAATTCTGCTTCTAAGCGTGGCTGAATATGTTCATTGAGATTTGCCTCGACCAAGGGATCAATACCGAATTTTTGCAGAAATTCCTGACTGTTAGTTTTAGCCTGTTCCAGATTTTCGACTTCTACCAATTGCTCAATATTCTGTAGAGATTGCTGGCGTTGTCGTTGGGAAAGATGCTTGAGAATCTGCCGTTGCTCGGTAATTGCATCAGCAGATACCCCAAGCCATTCCCGATAAGCTGGCTGTAAATGATTTTGTTGAGCCAGGGCAAATCCCCGCAGATAAGCGGCTTGTTCTCCAGGTACACCCTCTAGGTGAGATATTGCAGTTATCCAGTCTTGAGTTTTAATTGCTACCAGCCCTAATCTGATGCGGCAGTTGGTGATATCTGGCAAGTGTGATTTAGCAGTTTGATAATGGGATGTAGCTTCTGGAAATTTACTGGCTTTTTCTGCTGCTAACCCTTGGCGGAAATGTTTTGTGCCTTTAACTGTTGATTGTAGCTTGTGGAGTAAATCAAGTCCGTCGGAGCGGCGAAAGTTAGTCAGGGCTGAGTTTAAAAGAGCGATCGCATTTTGTAATCTACCATCACTTTCAGCTTGCTGAACTTTTTGGAGAGCAGAATAGTAAATTTCTTCTTGGGGGACTTGGATTTGGGCTGTAGCGATCGCATTTTTGACAGCTTCTGTCGAATAAAGTGCAGCGGCTTGCTGGTAAATGGCGATCGCATTTTTGTAAAACAGATTTTCTGCTTGGGAATCAGCCTGTATGATTAATTCTTGAAATTGCTGCCGTCGTTCCAGTTCCTGTTGACATTGCTTAATCGCCTCCGATACTTGCTCATCGTGAATAATTTGGCTACAGCCTTGATAAATGGCAACTGCTTTTAAGAGCGTTTGCGTTTCTAAAGGGTCACCAATATCTTGCCTGAGAAGGGCTTGGGCGTTATTCGCCAGCTTGTTCGCTTCGGCAACTTGTTGACCCCACTGGAGATATTGCTGTTTAAGCTTGTCTAAACTATCACCTAATAAGATTTGGCAAATCCGACGTTCCCAAAAACCTGGATTTTTCGACCAAAGTGCGATCGCCTGGGCAGCAATTGTGACTGCCTCCCGCAGGTGCTTTTTTTCGGCGAGTTGTTCCGCCTTGCGGCAAGCTTTCTGAGTTTGTGGAGCTTGTCGCCAAACATCAACAATCCCCACCCCCAGCAAAAACTTACTTAAGGTATTCAAGCTGCCGAGGATGCTCATTAATTCGCCTCCTGACAGTTGGGAATTTTTAACTGATCCCCCACCTCTAGATCGTTTTCCCGCCCTTTTAGTTGAGGGTTAGCTTTAGCTATGACTTGCCAAGAAGTTCCTTTAACACAAAATTTTTCGGCGATCGCACTCAGAGAATCTCCAGCTTGGACAATGTAAGTATTCGATTTTGGGGGTTTCTCAGGTGCAATAGCAGGACTAGCCGCAGGTTTTGGGCTGGCGCTACTCATCACCACTGGATTGCGAGGAGAGATAGTAGCTATATATAAATTGGGTTGCACGACGAGAAAACTGCCATAAGCTCCCAACCCCATACCGAGGATTAGTATCAGCAAGGCGAATCCTAATGGCCATCCAGCGAATTTTGCTAGGAGTGAGTTTTCTCGTTGTGGTAACTCTTGGAGCATCCGCAGGAGGGAAAGATCGGTATCGCAGTTAGGGCAAGTGTTGCTCTCTATTTCTTGATACCCGCACACAGGACAGTTAAGCTTCAGATTCATCGAGTTAGTCCGGTGACAATACTATTACTGGGCAATTCTTGATTTAGCCAATGATTGACATCTGGTTGCAGTTCATGCATTAAGCGATCAGCTTCGTGTCTATCATCTCTTTCCATCGCGTTGATCATCCGTAAGAGTTTGTCAAACATGGCATTTGCTTGGGTGGGTGCAACTGGTTTGGCTAGGCGAATTGCCAAAAGATACGCTTGCACTACCTGCACTTCATCAGGGAGATTGCTGAGTTCTTTTCTTGCTTCTTCGCTCTGAGAATCCATTTGAGAGCGGTTAGTGGTGTTTATTGCAGTTTGTAACTCTTGAGTCAGCTTTTGCAATCGTTCCTGCTGCGGTTGGGGAAGCATAAATCCGCACAGTTGAAAAATGCGATCGCATTCATGCAGCAGAGATTCGGCTTCTAGGCGTTCTGGAGACATAGAAACTTGGAACTTTTGCAAATTTGTCCCGGCGCGATCGCGTAAATCGCTGCGTTCTTCTCCCGTCCTCGGATCGATGATTTGGTTAGCTGACTGCACAACTGGGACTGCTAGCTTCAAAGCTGCTTCCACACCGAGTTCAGTTAAATCTTGGTTATTGAGTTCGGCGATCGCTGCTTCTAACTCTTGATATATTCTCTCATCTGAACGACCACGGGAAAAAATACAACTCACCCTCACCGCAGGGTCATTTTTCAAAGTCGCCGTCATTCGCAAAGCGCTGTTTTTTTCATCCAACTCCACATTCACCATAATTTCCGTGCCGGCTGGATACTTTTTGTCTAACCCCAACCAGATATCCCCAATACTTTCATCAGATTTCACCTTATCTAACCTTTCTTTGACTTCATCAGGGCTGAAAAACTGAAAGTGAATCAGGCGTTGTCCCTCAGCCACAGTTTTAAAAGTGTGCGATGTCGTCACTGGCAAAATATCACCTTGTCTAATAACTTTATCCTTGCCATCCACTAACTTAATAAAATAGTCGCGAGAAACCGTCGTTACCTTCTCCGTCTGTCCAGCAGCGACAATTGCGGCACCTTCGGCTACGGCGTACATTGGCCGGGGATGCACCACCACTTTATTAGTGCCAAAAACTTCTTTGATTTTGCGTTGTACCAAAGGAATTTGAGAAGAACCACCCACCAGCAGCACAATATCCACCATTTCCAGATGATATTCAGCGTATTCTAAAGCTTGGCGGCAAATTTGCAGCGAACGATCTACCAAATCAGCAATCAATTCCTCAAATTGCTCACGGGTAATTTCTACCTCAATCGGCATCGCAATTCCCAATTCATCAAGTAATTGAGCCGCAGGAGCAATCTGTGCTGATAAAGAACTGCTTAATTCAACTTTAGCCCGTTCTACCGCTAACTTCAAATCAGCGTTAAATCGCACCCGTTGATAATGGGGCATATTCGCAATCAAGTCGTCAATATCGCTAATTTTTTCTTGTTGAGAAACTTGCTCTTTGACAAACTTGATCATTCGCGAGTCAATGTCATCACCTCCCAGCCATAAATCTCCCGCTTTCCCCTGTTCGATAAATGAAGTTCCCCCGGCGGTAATCAGTGAAGCGTCAAATGTCCCCCCGCCAAAGTCATACACCAAAATCGTCTTCACATCTTCGCTGTCTGGTGCAAAGCCGTAGGAGATAGCGGCGGCTGTCGGTTCTGGTAATAGTTCTAGGGGAGTTATTCCGGCTTTAAGTGCGGCTGTGCGGGTAGCATAACGTTGTTTATCGTTGAAATAGGCGGGGATGGTAATCACAGCTTGGTCGATGACTTCCCCTGTTTTGTCAAATGAGAGGCGATAAGCTTGGGCATTTTGGACAATTTTTTTGAGAATTTCTGCCGAAATATCCTCTGGCTGATATTCTTTGTCTTTTAACCAAACCGCAATGCTGTTGTCTGTCCCTTGAGTTGGTTGGGCAATTTTGTAACCCAATTCTGCTTTTTGTTTTTGAACTTCTATATCAGCGAAACCCCTACCCATCAAACGTTTGATAGAAATAATTACGTTTTCTGGGTCAGCCCGTAGCTGGTTGTAAGCTTGATCTCCGACCAAAAATTTTCCTTGTTGATCGCAAGCAACAAGCGATCGCGTCAGTTTCCTGTCTGGGGGCGTGTTATCGTTAGCTGTCACCACTTCCACTTCTGCCAACTTAAAAGCGGCGACAGAGTTAGTCGTCCCCAGATCAATCCCTATTGCCTTGCCCATAGCTTGCCCAAATAATTAATTATATAAATTTTGTGTCTAAGCCTAAAATTGATGTTAAACAGCACCTAGATTTAATTTATGTTGCATCAACGTACTTAAGTAGGCTGTAACGTTAGATTAATCTAATTAAATAGCTAAAAACATCTGTGATTTTACTTATAAAATAATGAAGATTTCAGCACTGAATTAAGGATATATCCGTAAATGAGTAGTAATCCTTAAAAAGAGTGTAATGTATACAAAAGGCTAGCGCTATACATACCTTCATCTTAGAGGATGCAGTGAGCTTGTGCAATTTCTGATTCGTACTTTTGTAAACATTACAAGCTTTATCAGCAACTCATGCATAACTTAGGACTGCTATCTAATAACAATAGACTAGCTGGTGAGATGTCCAAAACCTCAACAATCAAAGTTGAAGTACAATTCTCTTTAGAAGACTTGTTCAAGGCTGTTGAAAAATTAACTCAGTCAATATTTTGAGGATATGCTGGCATTTATAACTCATCAATTGTGACTAAACCGCCTTCAGTAAATTGGATTACAAGTTCATGTTCATCAAGTAACGCAGTTCCTAGTAAAGGTCGCTTTCCTGTAGCAAGTACGTTAACTTCTCTTTCTTCTCCATTCCAGATAATGGTAGCTTCATACATTGGTATTTCTATCCAACTATTATCAGCCAGTCTTCCAGGCATATCATACAGGAAGGGTAAACTCAACAAAGCAACTGCTTCTGGTGGTAGACAAAGGTAATCTGTAAAACCTGTGTCTATAACAAATTCAATAGTAAAATCTGGTATATTTAGCAGTCGGAATATGACATTAACAGTTGCATTTCCATCTTTGACAATGCCAGAAATCACTAAGAATCACGCTCCAGATAGCCATTGAAAGAAACAGCAAATTTATAGCCAATGCGAATACCATATAGTCGCGCAAAGGGATTTTTCTGGCGTAAATATCGCGCTGATTCTAAACCTATTTTATCAACTGCATATTCACCTGTTTCTATATCGATAATTACCATTTTACCGATGTTTTCTTCTGTTTCTACTTGCTGACGAATGCCATTGTCGTATAAATCTCTGGCACGTCTTCCAACTTCTTCGCGGCTTAAGAGAATGGCTTGCACATTCTTAATCCTTTCTGGTGACTGTGTATTAATTGTACTTGATTATCTGTTATGGCTTGAAAGCGAATTTTGCACCCTTGCTTATCTTTGAGTATGTAGGTTGGGTTGAGGAACGAAACCCAACGCTAAGTAGGTGGACGTGAGAGAACCAAAATGTGTAACGATATGTAAAGTTGCCTTGATGCGTTATTCTGGTTTAGTTTTAGCCATTTTGCAAAACGAAATATATTTTGTTTTTTCTCCGTCTACCTACTTAACAGAATATATGTTGGGTTTCACTTCGTTTAACCCAACCTACCACTAACTGTCTATAATTCTTGCCATTCATTATCTTCTTGATAATGTGGCAACATTAATTCAGCTTGTTCTGCTAATATGCGTCGTCGTTCTTCTAAGGGCAACTTCATAAACTCACGACGGCTGATATGCTTGAATTTTACAGGTATTTATATTGTTTCTAGCTGCGTATTCTCTTTATTCATAGATTTTATCTAATAAACTTCATCATGGCTGCCAATATCTACAAAGACAGCATTTACATTATCAGTGAAGTAAAACAGCACCCTCGCATCATAATCAATGCTGAAACTCCAAAAATCTTTAAGTTTCCCTGACAGTTTGTGAGTTCTCAAACTCTTCTCAAAAGGATCTGCTGTAAACTGCTCTAATTTTTGCCAAAACCGCGCTTCTAAATCTACATTTACTTGAATCACTTTTTAAAAGCACGTTTGAATGATGAACTGAAACTTACTTCTACCATCACTCTTCTATCATTTGTTTCAGTTCATCAATATTGGAAGAAAACTTGAGTTCACCTTTTTGTTGTTCTACTTTCGCCGCTTGAAAGTTTTCATATATCTCTTCACGGCGTTCTTCTCGGAGATACTGCTGCAATAGCAGTTGAATTTGTTGTTTCTCTTCCGTGGAAAGGCTTTTGATTGCTTCAACTACATCACTGAAAGACATAACTAGAAATACCTGTTATTGCTTATCTCATCTATCTAACATTTTAGCTATATGTAAGATTGGGTTTCGCTCTCGCTCAACCTAATCTACCCTAAATCTCAGCATTTTTACGGTATACTTTGAGTTTGTTAGTCTGTAAAGTAGTTTACTGGTAAATCTAAATCATCAATTATCGATGATTCCTGAGACAAGCCACCTATATCACTTGCGGGAATAAGTATTGATTTCCGTTGTTGATCCTGCGACGGTGTATTTGACGGTTAGTTTTAACGACGCGCCTAGCGCGTTTAATTGCTTTTCCTTTTCCGAGTAAGCGAGAATACACCCGCGAGTGATATTTTTTCTTAATTATCCATTACGGAGAAAGTGCAAAAAGACTCCCATTTAATTCTCACAGATAGTCCCGAAACTTTGCGGGAGAGATTTTACTCTCTCACAAAACCAATAGATATAGCCCACCTTTTAGGGATTTCCTATCGTCGTCTTGTTTATCACATATATCTTGTTGAACCTGAAAAGCGTTATAAAACTTTTGACATACCAAAAAAATCTGGTGGTATTCGTCAAATATCAACTCCCATAACGGCTCTCAAACTTATTCAAAGAAAACTTAATCAAGTTTTACAAGCTGTATATCAAACAAAGCCATCAGTACATGGTTTTGTGAGTGGTAAAAATATTGTTAGCAATGCTCAAGCTCATGCTAAAAAACGCTATGTTCTCAATCTTGATATCAAAGATTTTTTCCCTTCTGTTAATTTCGGTCGGGTGCGGGGTATGTTTATGGCTAAACCCTATAATTTACATCCAGACGTAGCCACAGTTTTAGCACAAATTTGTTGTCATAACAATCAGTTACCTCAAGGCGCACCAACTTCACCAATAATTACTAATATGATTTGTGCCAAGATGGATAGTCAATTGCAAAGATTGGCTAAAGATTGTAAAGCTACTTATACAAGATATGCTGATGATATGACTTTTTCAACAACTTTACCTAAATTTCCAGAAGAGTTAGCATATATTGTAGCTGAAGAAGAATGCAAAAAAATTGTTATTGGTAATCGGTTAACAGCAGTCATTAATGAGAACGGATTTGAAGTAAATCAGCAAAAAAATAGACTGCAAGTAAAAGGAAACCATCAGGAAGTAACAGGATTAACAACTAATCTTTTTCCTAATGTTGACCGAAAATATGTGCGTCAAGTTCGCGCTATGCTTTATGCTTGGGCTAAATTTGGGCTTGAGGCTGCGGAAAATGAATATTTTGAGAAATATTTATTTAAATCAAGATTACCTATAAAAAAAGACCTCAAATTTCAGCAGATATTGAGGGGAAAAATAGAGTTTATAGGTATTGTTAAAGGAAAAAATGATTTTATTTATCAAAAATATAGTAACCAATATAAAATATTAACAAAATTATCAATTAGTAACAAAATACGCGAGGATTAATTGATGGATACAGTACAGCAAAAAATACTAGAACAAATAAATTTTAATTTGCAAAGTATTTCTCTATATATAGAAAAATTATCCAGGGAAGAAATTAAACTAGATTCTAATAAAATACAGTTGATTGATTATTCAATTTATGAATGGCTAAATATATTAGAAAATGAGGAACTCAAAAAAATACTTGAAGAATATAATCAACAATCATTGAATGATATTATGAATAATAATTTTGTAGAATATTGCCGAAAAATATATCTGCAAATAGAAATTTTGGTTAATACATTTATAATACAAAAATATGGTTATAACAATATTCAAGATAACAATTATACAAAAATACGGAGGTTACAAGATTTTTTTTACCTTGTAAGGGGTGGGGAAGAAAATTTTAAAAAATCTAAATATAAAGATAAAGAATATAAAACGATTACCCATATTATGGATATCAGGGATATTGCAAGTCATACAGATTATAATGGTAAATCACTAGCAGAAAGGGTCGATCTTAAAGGTAAATCTATAAAAATAAAACTGCAAAAACTAAAAAATAATATTTCTAAAGAAGAAATACAAGGTATCTTCTCTGAATTTGTACTTTATAAAAACGGAGTGAGCATTCGCGGCAGACTTGAAGAGGGATATGCATATATTCAACTGTTTAACTTAAAAGATACCTACTTTAATAGTCAACTGGTTATCAACTATATTTCAACTAATTATTCAATATTGAGACATAGGTTAGGTAATTTTGAATATGATCTAGATAATGATCAGCCTCTCAATGAACTTAAAGCTTTTTTTGAACAACAAGATTATCAAAAAATAAAGTATACAATGAATTGGTTTATTCAAGAAATAGGCAATCACCTAAACTAAAAATATTAAAAATCATATCCGTCCACAAGCACCTGTTTCATTGAGACGGAATGTAACAAGCCAACCAGTAGGATATTTTTCACGCGCTTTTTTGTCAGCAGCATTTTCATCAGGATCAATAAAATAGTCACCACCGTTTGGTTCAATCACAATAAACCAATTGTAATGTTCATCTATTAATTGCGGACAAACTTGATCAAAAATAACACGTGCTTTTTGTCCACGAGCATTTTTTTCAGCTTCCCGTCTAGCTAATTCTTCGGGTGGTATTGTAAATTCTGGAAAGATTCTCCCTAGTTGACGACGACGCACAGGTTTTGTATTAGTCATAATTAACCCCCCTTATTCTTCACTTTCAAGTAATTTTTTACCATTACTAAGACTCTGCAAAAATTCAGGATAATTCTTCAAATCATCAACAGATTCTGATGGTGGCATTTCTACCCAATTTGCCTCAGCCTTCAATTTATCTACATAAGTGTAAAATGCCTCTTGGTCATCCCGATGAGATAAAACATAAGCACGTAATTCTTTTGTACTCATACCTTGGAAGTTAGGCTGACTCATACCACATACCTCCATTTACCATTAGGATATATTTCTATCATATTCTCTTCACCCGCGAGGATAAACACATTACCTGTGCGTTTATCAACTCGAACCAGGTTTATAGGTAAATATAGTTTAGTTAGCCAACAGGACAGGATAAATAACTGTGTTTTTTGCTCTGGTGTAGGAATGACCTCTACTCCTCCTCTCTGCGCCTCTGCGCCTCTGCGTGAGACAAAAAAACGGTAGAGAACCGAAATCCTCTACCGCTTATTTAACTTTTACAAATTCCTAACTACGACTCAACACCTTGAGGCAACAATTCACGACGCTTTTCAGAAGAAACGCGGACAGTGCCGGTTTCATCGACATCAACGGTAGCGATATCGCCATCCTTGATGCGTCCTGACAGAATTTCTTCCGCCAAGCTATCTTCTAACAAGCGCATAATTGCCCGCCGTAAAGGTCTGGCACCATAGCTGGGGCTGTAACCTTCATCGATGAGGCGGTCTTTGAAGCGGTCGGTGACTTCTAAGGTGATACCCTTTTCAGTTAGACGACCGAACACTTCTTTGAGCATGATTTCAGCAATTTGTGTAACTTCAGGCTTGCTCAACTGACGGAAGACGATAATTTCATCTAGTCGGTTGAGGAATTCAGGACGGAAGTATTGCTTGAGTTCTTCGTTCACTAAAGAGCGAATGCGGTTGTAGGCTGATTCGGTGACATCGTCAGCGAACTCGAAACCGATACCGCTGCCGCCTTTTTCAATTACTTTAGAACCAATATTGGAAGTTAAAATCAGCAAGGTGTTTTTAAAGTCCACCGTGCGTCCTTTAGCATCTGTTAACCGACCGTCTTCCAAAATTTGCAGCAGCATATTGAATACATCGGGGTGCGCTTTTTCGATTTCGTCGAATAGCACCACGGTGTAAGGACGCCGCCGCACGGCTTCGGTCAGCTGACCACCTTCGTTGTAACCAACATAGCCAGGAGGTGAACCAATCAGTTTACTGACGGTGTGACGCTCCATATATTCCGACATATCCAAGCGAATCATGGCTTCTTCAGATCCGAAGAAGTATGAGGCTAAGGATTTCGCCAATTCGGTTTTACCTACGCCGGTGGGCCCGGAGAAGACAAAGCTGGCGATTGGTCGATTGGGGTTTTTCAAACCGACACGCGCGCGACGAATTGCCCGTGAAACTGCCTTCACTGCATCGTCTTGACCGATGAGCCGCTGGTGCAAGGTGTCTTCCATGTGCAGCAGCTTTTCGGATTCGGATTCGGTGAGTTTGTTCACCGGTACTCCTGTCCAGGAAGCCACAATGTGAGCAATGTCTTCTTCGGTGACGACTGGTTCTAAACCATCACCACCGCTAGCATTGGTCTTGCTTTGGGCGATCGCCCGAATTTCGGCTTTGATTTCCATTTCGCGATCGCGCAATTCCCCGGCTCGGTCGAAGTCTTGGGAGCGCACTGCATCATCTTTTTCTTTTAAGATTTGCCGCAGTTCTTTATCTAACTCTTTAGCTGCTGGTGGCAGTTGGGAGTTAATCAAGCGTACCCGCGAACCGGCTTCATCAATCAAGTCGATTGCTTTATCCGGGAGGAAGCGATCGCTAATATAACGATCAGACAACTTCGCTGCTGCCTCCAATGCTTCATCGGAGATTTTCAGCTTGTGATGTTGCTCGTAGCGTTCCCGCAGTCCAAATAAGATTTCAATGGTTTCAGCCACTGATGGCTCACCTACCATTACTGGTTGGAAGCGACGTTCCAAAGCTGCATCCCGCTCAATGTGCTTGCGGTACTCATCTAAGGTTGTCGCGCCGATGCACTGCAATTCACCTCTAGCCAAAGCTGGTTTGAGGATATTTGCCGCATCAATGGCACCTTCTGCTGCACCTGCACCAATTAGGGTGTGAACTTCGTCTATCACGAGGATGACATTACCCGCAGAGCGGATTTCATCCATGATTTTCTTCAGACGTTCTTCAAATTCACCCCGGTACTTGGTGCCTGCAACCAGCAAGCCGATATCCAGCGTCACCACGCGCTTATCTTCCAGGATGTCGGGGACATCTTTGTTAGCAATGCGTGACGCTAAACCTTCAGCGATCGCCGTTTTACCAACTCCTGGTTCGCCAATCAACACTGGATTATTTTTAGTCCGGCGACCCAAAATTTGAATCACCCGCTCAATTTCTTTAGCCCTTCCCACCACAGGGTCGAGCTTGTTATCCACCGCCATTTGGGTCAGGTTAGAGCCGAATTCATCCAAGGTCGGGGTTTTTGTGCGACCGGATGGGCCTCCTGGTGAAACTTCGGCAGTTTCTCCCAACATGCGGATTACTTGGGTTCTGACCTTAGATAGATCTACACCGAGGTTTTCTAGCACCCTGGCTGCTACACCTTCCCCTTCTCGGATTAGGCCCAACAGCAGATGCTCGGTGCCAATGTAGTTATGCCCCAGTTGGCGTGCTTCTTCCAAGGATAGTTCTAGAACTCGCTTTGCCCGTGGCGTAAACGGAATTTCCACGGCCACAAAGCCAGAGCCTCGACCTATAATTTTTTCAACTTCAATTCGGGCATCTTTGAGATTGACGCCCATCGATTTCAGCACCTTGGCTGCCACTCCAGTGCCTTCACCAATCAGACCCAAGAGGATCTGTTCGGTGCCGACAAAGTTGTGACCTAAACGGCGGGCCTCTTCTTGGGCCAGCATGATTACCTTAATGGCTTTTTCTGTGAAGCGTTCAAACATGGCATTTTTCCCATCACCTGCGTCGTGCCGGTATGCTGATTTTAGCACAGGCCAAGAGTTTGGATGCCTGTATAAAGATTATAGACATCCAAAACCTATCACTCAGGTTGATCGGTTAATTGTTAACTATTTTTTACTTTTTTTCTGGCTACTCTACTGAGGAGGTTGATTTTGCCAGCGTTTTTGGCATTGATTACAAATAACAGACCGCCAGGGCTGAGAATTTGTTAATCTAATCCCAAACATAGATAAATATCATATATACCTTGTCATTGTCAAGAAATAAAGAAAACTTATTAGTTATTTTTATATAAAAAAAACTAAATATCATATATTCTGATTGTAGTCGGCACCGAAAAATTACATTCTTTTGACATTAATGGAGATAAATTGTCAGTTGTTTTTTACCAATGACTAATTAATCAACTGTCAAGAGGACTGACTGAAGCGATGGTGCGTATGTTGCCGAGGCTTGCTCCAGCAAGCTTCCACTGTGCCTTTGGCACGGTGCAACTATCCTTTTGGGATGATTGGGCAACAGCACCCGCTCGCGCGATCGCTAACTATGGTATGCCAGTGAGCCAAAGTTGCGGCAAATTCTGGCTGTTGTAAATCTGAACGCCAAAGAATCAGAGCATCTTCATTATTATCTTGGTAGTAACGCCGTCGCCGCCCAGCCGTTTTGAAGCCAAATTTTTCATACAAACAGATTGCCCCCGCGTTGGATGCTCTGACTTCAAGAGTAGCTCGCTCCAAACCAAGATTCCTCGCTGTCTTCATCAGAGAATATAGTAAAGCCGCACCCAAGCCTTGACGGTGATATTGGGGATGAACCGCCAAAATTGTAATGTGCGCCTCTTCTAAAATTGACCAAAAGCAACCCATTCCCAACAGCCTGGAGCCGGTGAGAGGGGAAAATAAACCAAGCAAATGACTGTTAGGACTCTCCAACTCTCTTTGGTAGCCTGCTAGCGACCACAAACCGCCAAAACAGGCTTGATCCAGTTCCAGCAATTGGGTCAAATGCTCTAGGGTCAAAAATTGAATTTTTAAATTTGATAGACTCACAGTTATTTTCAAGTTAGGGAAAATTAGCCTGAATGCTTCTATGTAGTCAACTACCCGCCGCTAAGTCGTTCAGTTCGGGAATGAAAGGCAGTAGCTTCCGTTGAGGGAAGCTGGCGCGGATCTTGTACAATAAAAGGTGAAAATCGAGTAAAAACAACCGTGGTTGCATTGATGCGTGGCGAATCCAGTAGAACTCCGGCGCAGTGGGAAATTAGCACTAAAACTGCGAATACCCAACGACTGGTAAATCATAGCCGTCACGAGTAGCAGTTTCCAGTTTGGCATGACACGGACAAAGGAAAAATCCCACATTCACGGATGAATCCCCGAAATTCTCGGACGGGGGAAAATTGCTCACACGCGTAATTTTAACAAGGACAACTTTTATTAGTTATGGTATCCACTCACGCCACTGGGGTTCAACATTCTGGTAGTCAGTATTTGCCTCAAAGGCCCAACACCACCGCAAATTTTTCGCCTAATCAGGAACTTCTACCTTTAACAGCCAGAGTTAATCATCATGACTTACTGGAAATTGGTGGGTGTGATGTCACAACCCTAGTTCATTCGTTTGGTTCGCCTTTGTATATTTTAGACGAAGACACCCTGCGTTCGGCTTGTCGGCAATATCGGGATACATTCGGGCAATACTACAAAGGTGAATCTCAGGTATTGTATGCTTCCAAGGCCTGGAATTGTTTAGCAGTTTGTGCGATCGTCGCCTCAGAAGGGTTAGGAATAGATGTAGTTTCTGGGGGTGAACTTTACACAGCCCTGAATGCAGGTGTAAGTCCGAGTAAACTTTACCTGCACGGGAATAATAAATCTCGTGAAGAGCTAGTTTTAGCGATCGAATCAGGTTGCACGATTGTCGTCGATAACTGGCATGAATTACATACCTTGGTAGCCTTGGCGGAAAACTCTCCAGCAATTCGCATCATGCTGCGGCTAACTCCAGGGATTGAGTGTCATACTCACGAATATATTCGCACGGGACATTTAGATAGTAAATTTGGCTTTGACCCCAATGATCTCAATGAGGTTTTTGCCTTTGTCAGTCAACAACAGAGCTTAAACTGTGTGGGGGTACACGCCCATATTGGTTCCCAAATTTTTGAACGTCAACCGCATCGCGATCTAGCTGCTGTGATGGTGCAATGGTTGCGGGATGCGGCGAAGTATGGACTAACAGTGACAGAGTTAAACGTTGGTGGCGGTTTAGGGATTAAGTATACAGAATCAGACGATCCCCCCAGCATCGAAGAGTGGGCAAAGGCGATTTGTGAAGTGGTTCAATCCGCTTGTGCAGTCGAAAATCTGCCTTTACCAAAGTTACTGTGTGAACCAGGGCGATCGCTAATTGCCACAGCCTGTGTTACCGCCTACACTATCGGTTCTGCCAAAACTATTCCCGAAATTCGCACCTACGTAGCCATTGATGGAGGAATGTCAGATAATCCTCGCCCAATTACTTACCAATCAGTTTATCGGGCAGTAGTTGCGAATAAAATGTCTGCTCCCCTCACAGAAACAGTCACATTGGCTGGTAAACATTGTGAATCAGGGGATATTCTGATTAAAAATGCCCAACTGCCAAAAACTCAACCGGGAGATATTCTCGTCGTTATGGGAACTGGTGCATACAATTACAGTATGGCATCTAACTACAACCGCCTGCCCCGACCTGCGGCTGTTTTAGTGGCGAACGGCGAAGCAAATATGATTTTGCAACGTGAAACTTATCAAGACTTGATTCGACAAGATTGCCTACCAGAAAGACTTAAAAAATAGTCCTTAGTCCCTGGTCATTAGTCATTAGCTAAGAACCAATGACTAATGACTAATGACTAATGACTAATGACTAATGACTATTAGAATCCAGATGTCATGAGAGATTGGTGGAAGCAATGGCTGATAAACCTGGGATGGTCACAGTCCTTGCTGCTTGGGACTCTGGATATCGTGTTAGTGCTAGCGCTAACGTACATGATACTAGTGATCATCAGTGAGCGCCGGACACTGTGGATGGTGCGGGGATTTATTGTCTTGATGCTCGCCTCAGCGCTAAGTGGCAGATTGGGGCTACCCCTGCTAAACTTTGTCCTGGAAAAATTGGTGATTGGCTGCGCTGTAGCGATGGCGGTAGCGCTTCAGTCAGAGTTTCGGCGATTTTTAGAACAATTGGGACGTGGCGAATTCCGGCACTTGTTTCAACCATCCAGTCTGGCAGTACCCAAGTCTGATAGTGTGATTGATGAAATTATCGATGCAGTTAAAGAACTGTCTAAAAATCGGATTGGCGCTTTGCTAATTTTGGAAACGACGGGCCCAATTGATGAGCGAGATTTTTCTGTGCCAGGCGTCAAGCTGAATGCGGAGGTTTCTAAGGAACTGATACAGACAATTTTTCAGCCGAAAACTCTGTTACATGATGGGGCGACGTTGATTCGTGGCTCGCGGATCGTGGCATCGGGTATAATCTTACCACTCTCGGGACGCACAGCCTCGCGCCAGTTGGGAACACGCCACCGGGCGGCGATGGGAATTACTGAGCGGGTCGAAAATTGCATTTGTGTCGTTGTATCAGAAGAAACGGGTTCTATTTCCTTAGCGGAACGGGGAACCCTATACAGACCACTGACGATTAGGAAGCTGAAAGAGTCTTTAGAGGCTCGATTGTCGCCAACTGTGGATCGGGAAGCTGTAGCACCTGGTTTGTTAAGTTTGGTTCGTCAGATTGGTGGTAAGGCACTAGCACTGGTTTCACGTTTACTCAGACTCCCATCGACCGCTTCTCGAAATAAAAAATGACTACTGAACAAACTGAACTGCAATCTCTGCCCTCCGATTTAAAACCAGAACTACTGCCTAAGCATGTTGCGGTGATTATGGATGGCAATGGTCGATGGGCTAAACGTCAAGGTCTTCCTCGAATTATGGGTCATAAACGGGGAGTAGATGCTCTGAAGGATTTGCTCCGTTGTTGTAAGGATTGGGGAATTCAGGCACTGACGGCCTATGCTTTTTCGACGGAGAACTGGAAAAGACCGCAGGAAGAGGTGGATTTTTTGATGACTCTGTTCCAGAGAGTTTTACGCCAAGAATTACGGGAAATGGTCGATGAGAATGTTCAAATTCAGTTTGTGGGAAATTTGCAGGCGCTGCCGCGATCGCTTCAACAGGAAATTTCCCGTTCAATGGCAGAAACTAAAAATAATCGTGCTATCCGGTTCACAGTAGCCACAAATTATGGTGGACGGCAGGAGATTTTACAAGCTTGTCGGGCGATCGCCGAAAAAGTCCAGCAAGGTCTACTAAAACCTGATGAAATTTCCGAAGAAGTGTTTGAACGCCACCTGTACACAGCAGGAATTACTGACCCAGATTTGTTAATTCGGACTAGCGGGGAAATGCGCCTCTCGAATTTTCTCCTCTGGCAAATGGCTTACGGCGAAATTTATATCACCGATACTCTCTGGCCAGATTTTGACCGTGTTGAGTTTCATCGTGCTTTATCTGCTTACCAGCAACGGGAACGCCGATTTGGGAAAGTTTAAAGGATTGGTAATGGGTAATGGGTAATGGGTAATGGGTAATGGGTAATGGGTAATGGGTAATGGGTAATGGGTAATGGGTAATGGGTAATGGGTAATGGGTAATGGGTAATGGGTAATGGGTAATGGGTAATGGGTAATGGGTAATGGGTAATGGGTAATGGGTAAAACTATTACCCATGAAACAATTTAGGGGCCAGAAAAAACTGCTTGTTCTATATCTTCCCGACTGAGAGAATATTTAAACGAGCGTTGGATATCTTGCCCATTGTCTCCAGCTTGGATATATCGCACTGTGACTTGCTCGATATCAAGCCAGAGTTCGGCTTTCCAACTAGGTCGCAGCAGATGCCAGCAATGTAGTTCAGCCTCATCTTGTTGACAGCCTTGGTTTTTTAGCCACTGTTCAATTTGTGGCAGAGGATGGTTATACAGCGGGGTTTCTGAGGGAAGTAGAGACATAAGAATTTTGGATTTTAGATTTTAGATTTTGGCAGCAGAAATTTTTAATTTTTAATTTACAGCGGGAGAATTAGTGGCAATAAATGGGTAATCTGCTGTTGTGCAGTGGTGATTGCTGGCAGGAGTTGTGGTTGAAAGGCGGCTTCACCACGAGTTAGGCCGATCGCGATCGCTAATAGCGCACAACCCAAAAACGTCAACACCAGCATAAACAAAGCAAAAATCTCCCCCGCTGACAAAGGGCGATCGCTAGGGTCGAGGTAAGCTGACTTCGACCAGTTATAGGGATGGGAAACAGGATGGTTCAAATCTGAGGGTGCTTGAATCACCCCAAAACGCGAATAGCCAATTTTTAAATCATAGCTTAACCGCCGTTCTGGGCTACTCAAAGTGGCGTAAGCCTCGTTGATTTGCTGAAATTTGGCGGTAGCAATAGTAGCAGGTAATTCTGTAGTATCAGGGTGATAGCGTTTGCTTAGTTCCCGATAAGCACGGCGAATATCGATTACCGATGCTGAGGGATGCAGTCCTAGCAAGGAGTAATAAGTTGGTTCACTACGTTGTACCGTTACCCCATTCTGATTCACGGCTGTTTGAGTCACCTTGCTCAAAGATATTTTCTTATTTTAAATCTTTTGGGAATTGAACGGACTCGAAATAGAAATAGACGGTATAGCATCTGATAAAATACTTGATAAAGCACTTTATTAGATGTGATGAATATCAGAATCAATCTGGAAAATATTCAAACTCTCACCGACTTTAAGCGCAATGCTAAGGACTACGTAGAGCGCATCAAGTCCACAAAGTCCCCACTTATACTAACTGTCAACGGCAAAGCTGAGGTTGTGGTACATGAAGCCCAAGCATTTCAGCAAATGCTAGATCACATCCAGAGTCTTGAGGAAGAACTGCAAAAACTCAAATTGGCAACATTACAACAGGAAATCAATATCGGCATTAAACAGCTTGATAGTGGTGATTATACTGAATATAACGAAGAGACGCTTTCGGCTTTTCTTGAAGATATTAAAACACGGGGACAACAAAAATTGACTCAGAATGATATTGTATGAGCCGATTTCGGATTTCTACTCAAGCAGCACAAGATATTGAGAATATCTGGAACTATGTCGCGCAAAATAGGGAGTTCCAACTAAAAAAATATCCAACTAATTCTTGTGGGTGGGCTTCTAGCCCGCCCAGTTTATTGGACGGGCGAGACGCCCATCCCACAAGATTGGATAATTTATTTGTTGGAGTTCCCATAACTTAAAAGCTGCTGATAATCTTTTCGATAATCTGCGAGAAACTTTTCCTAAATTGGCTAAATTTCCCCAACTGGGCAGAAAACGTGCTGAATTAGCGCCTTTTTTACGAAGTTTCCCGGTGAAAAACTATTTAATTTAATTTTTTATCGTCCAATATAGCAATCCTATTTGAGTTGTGAACAGCAGTATTTTTTTAACGAACCACAGAGACGCAGAGAGGAGGCAGCGCGTTGCGGGGGTTCCCCCCGTTGTAGCGACTGCCGTCGCAGAGGAAGAGAAAAAAGAGATGTGATGCCTACGGCACGCTCCGCGAACACATCTAATTTAGGATCGCTATAGAAGCAGGAATTGAGATTGTGCGTATCTTGCACGGTTCACAAGATATAGAACAAGTTTTTCTGGATGAAGAAAATACAGACCATTAAAAGCGCAACAGCTTACTTTACTTATAAACTCTCAGGGTCAATATTCAATTCTCTTAGTTTTGCCGCTAAACGTTCTGCACGTTCTTTTTCTTGTTCTGCACGTTCTTTTTCTTGTACCCCGTATTCTTCTGGTGTCAACATTAACTGTGCTTCTGGGGTGAAATAACGCAACTTACCTTCATGCACACCCAAGTGTAAATTTAGCTGCTGACTCCACAATAAACCTTGAGGATTTGGTTCTATAGGTTGATATGTACCACCAAGCAAGATAAAACCAGCAAATTCTAAACTTTGAGGATCAAACCAGAAATATTCAGGTGTGCGGAAAATATCTTGATAAATTTGTTTTTTCAAACCTTTGTCAGTGGCCGCAGTGGAAGGAGAAAGCAATTCTATAATTAAGTTGGGATATTTACCGCCTTCTTCCCAAACTACCCAACTGTTACGCGGTTTGTTTTCTGTATCCAACACCAAGAAAAAATCTGGCCCACGAAAGTCTTTGGTTTTAATTTGCCGAGGACTATAGTAAACACTCATGTTACCTGCGGCAAAATAGTTATTAAATTTATTTATATCGTGCCACCACCAATCTAGGCATTTAATTAGTAGAAGCAGTTGTTGTAGATGTAGAGATGATTCTAAGGGTGGTTCGTAACTTTCTATATTTCCTGGAGGAAATATTACATCTAAACCGGGTTCAATATTTTGGGTTACGGTCATAGCTGCAAGCTGGTGGGGATATATTTTTAGCTTAAACAGTAGAAGCCTCTCACCTAGCCGATAGGGAGGTGATGAGATGAATACGCGTGAGTGACGAATTGCCCAACGAGCTTTCATTAAGCGCAGCTTAATCAGTGTTGTTGGGCGATGAGGAATGAACATTTAAATTCCGAATATATTCACGAATAATATCTGTTTTGGTTCTTCCTGCTTGTTTTGCGTATTGCTCTAATATTTCCATCTCCAATTGCTCTACGCGGACATTTAAATTTACTTTTACCATTGGCATTGTAATGATATTTCCATTACAATAATAGTGGATGGCAAAGCAGTTCGCGGAGCGTGCTGTAGGCATAAATGCTGGTCATCTCTAAGCTGTACCTTGACAACTCAGAGTATGGGGTTCTACCCAGTAACAGACACTTCTGTGTCGCCTTCTGTGGGTAGGTAAAACTCTGACAGTACAAAGGCTAGAACAATTTTTGTACTTGTTCAACTGTGCGTCGGGGCATCTCGTGCAGTATAAACAAAGCTCAGTTAATGTCCGACGGGATACCGGGAGTCCCTGAGAAGCCCACACCTACAGCTTGCTGAGGTGTGGGAGTATGTCACGTTAACATCAGTAAACCTTGTTCAACCCAACATACATCTAGTAACGAATAATTGTTGGTTACATCCTCATCTTAATCCTGAAAATCCTCAAATCCAGAAAATCCTGATTTAGACTTCCCCAGGATCAAACACCCACCCATCCCCAATAATTGCCTCTATCTGTTGATTGAGACGCGGGATAAAGTATTGAGGATCACTCAACTGTTCCTCCACAAACCAAGCATCAAAGGCTTCTTGGGTTTCAATACCTTGGTCAGATGCAGCACCTGATAAAATCTTCAAACTACGATATTCCAATTCCTTTAACTGTGGATGCTCACCCCCTCGCATCTGACAGAAAAACATCGCCGTTGCACCCAGCAAACCTTGCATTTCATTACCTTGGGGTAGTTTATAGTACATGGCTTCCACGGTATTGACAGTATTATGCAAAGGTACTTGAATCCGCAGGCACAACCATACAGCTTGGGCAAGGTAGATGATACCGTTGGTTTCCGCAGCTACACCTAAATTTTTCAGAACCTGCCGTAAATTGAAATAAGCGCTGACTTGCGCGAGTAATTGGGCGGATTGCAGATTAAGTTCTAACTGTTGGGTTTTATTTCCCCTTTGCCCTTCCCAATAAGCCATATTTGACAGTGTAGCGGCTTTCCCTCGGACATCGTTGATGCTTTGGTGAATCTCCAAAGATTGCTGGTAAAGTGCGATCGCCCCAGCTATGTCTCCCTGTGTCGCTTTTAATCCTGCCATGTTGTGCAGTGTAGCGGCTTTCCCTTGGACATTTTTGATACTTTCCTGAATCTCCAAAGATTGCTGGTAAAGAGGCAAAGCCCCGGCTATGTCTCCCTGTGTGGCTTTTAAATTTGCCATGTTGTGCAGTGTAGTGGCTTTCCCTTGAACATTGTTGATGCTTTGGTGAATCTCCAAAGATTGCTGGTAAAGAGGCAAAGCCCCAGCTATATTTCCCTGTGTGGCTTTTAAACCTGCTATTTGGTGCAGTATACTGGCTTTGGTTTTGACATCGCT
The DNA here is from genome assembly GCF_000317535.1 of Cylindrospermum stagnale PCC 7417. NCBI lineage: Bacteria > Bacillati > Cyanobacteriota > Cyanophyceae > Nostocales > Nostocaceae > Cylindrospermum > Cylindrospermum stagnale. The sequence goes on along the minus strand of NC_019757.1, from coordinate 1,287,011 downwards.
GATGCTGTCGATAATCTCCAAAGATTGTTGGTAAAGAGCCAAAGCCCCAGCTATATCTCCCTGTGTCGCTTTTAAATTTGCCATACTTGCCAATGTAGCGGCTTTACCTTGGACATCGTTGATGCTATTGGTAATCTCCAAAGATTGTTGGTAAAGAGCCAAAGCCCCAGCTATATCTCCCTGTGTCGCTTTTAAATTTGCCATTGCATGAAGTGTAGCGGCTTTTCCTTGGACAAAGTTGATGCTGTTGTCGGTAATCTCTAAAGATTGCTGGAAAAGAGCCAAAGCCGCAGCTATGTCTCCCTGTGTTGCTTTTAAATTTGCCATGTTGTGGAGGATGGAAGCTTTTTCTTTTAAATCATTCTCTGGACAAAGTTTTAAAGCTTGTTGAAAATGACTCAAGGCTGAATTAAAACCCAACGTTTCTTCCGCCCTGGCAATAGTTCCTAAAATCCGGTAATCTTCCCCTAATTGGAGAATTTCTTGGCATAGTTCCCACGCTTCCCGAAATCGGCTAGTATTCACCCAACGATTTGCGATTATATCTCCCACCGTCATCGCGATTTCTTGTTCTTGTGCCAGCACTGCTAACCTGACAATTTCTCTTGCTTGTTCTTCATTACGCTTATCTGATTCTTCCCACCAAGTTTGATAAATTGTTCTAGTTGCTGCTTGGCGTGTTGTTTGCCATTCGGCTTCAGTTAATAGCGGTTGCAGTAGGGGTGCTAAAATTGTCGTCACCCGATACTCAACATTTTGCCCGGCATATACCGTCGCTGATTCCACCAAACTCAGACTTGTCAGGGAATGTAGAGACGTTTCATGAAACGTCTCTACACTTGTAAAATAGAGGTTTTCAATAATTTCCCTCTGCACCGGCAAGTGAAACACACTCAACCTAGCCAGCAACTTTTTTTCCTCTTCTTTCAACCCACTCAACAAAGTTTCTGCCAGAATATTTTCCCGAAACTTTAACTCTATATTCTCCAACTTAGTTAACAACTCATCTGCTGCTAAACCTGGTTGTTGCAATACCTCTACCAACCACTTTAATAAGCGGGGGTTCCGAGATGCAATCTTGGAAATTCTCTGTGTTCTGGCTTGTAGCTGAATTTGTCTATCCCAGCCGCGATAAATTTTCTCAATATCGCTTTCACCCATCCCCGCTAAAGTTTCCAAATGTAATCTATGGGGTGGTAATGTGTCTGCTTGCAAATAGCGACAGGTGACAATTAACCGACTTTCGGCTTGATTTTCTGCCAAAGCTGCACACACAGCCTCTAAAACTCGATAAGCATCTGTAGTCATCCGCAAACTACCATCTGCAATGTTGGATTCAGGAATATTCTGCTCAAAGTCATCCAAAACCAACAATAAAGGCTGATCTAATTCGTCTTCAATGTGTTCAAAAAAATTCTGTAACCGCCCTTTCAAAGATGGAACATTTGGATCATTTAACAACGCAGGTACGCCAGAAAACCTTTCATACTTACTCGCCAGTTTACCAATTAACTTGATTTCATCCACTGGCCCAATTAATACCACCCGCTGAAAATTATCCCGTTGGGACTGTACCCGTGTACACAACCGCGCAGCTAAGGAACTTTTACCTAAACCGCCCATTCCCGCAATAAATACCCCAATTTCGTCGCCAGTTTGCCGTAAAGCCTTTAAACCACGCTGCAAGGCACGTCTGCGCCCGACAAATTCCCCCCGACTGGCAACTTTAACGATGTTATTTTCATCTAAAAATTCGTTTTCTGGTGGGTTAAATTTCAGTTTCTCCCGCTTTTTGGTATTCAGTGGAGTTACCAGTTTGGCAATTAAGCGCGTATCCCGATAAATCCTTAATAAATGCCAATCACTGCGATTTTGGGCAATCATCTCTTGTTGTGCGGCTTTGACTGCTGCTTCTACGGTTTCTCCCGTCGCTAAAGCTTGATAAAGTGTCTGTGCTGCAATAATACCTGTGCGATCAAAAACGGGACGCGCCCAGCCCAAAACCACAGCCGCCCCGGCTTTTACCAATGCTTCAGCCATTGAGGGAACTGTACCTTGATTGGCAATTTGTCCGGTGTGACAGCCGGAAAGAAATACTACTCGTGGGAATCTGTTTTTAAAGGCTTTTGCTAAATCATCAACGGTAGTAAATGCCATATTTCCCAGTTCATCTTCTGTGATGAAACAGGGGGTATGTTCTTCAATTTCCTTACCTGGGGGCAAATAACCACCATAAGCTGCATTTGTATAAATTACGCCATGTCCCGTTAAATGGAACACGTCAAAATAATCTTCAGCGTAGGAGTTGACTAAATTACCTAATTCTGCAACCGAACCGCTTTCTTCCACAACTAAGGCTAAAGGCTGGTCTTTTGTCGCTTGGAGAATATTTGTTTCTTCTTTTTCAAATTGTAATAAGGCAATACCTGGATGTTCTGGAGAAGTTGCCATAAATAACAGCCGCAATGGGCGATTTTGCTCACCCAAAATACTGCTATTCTCTTGTTTGACTTTCCTGACTGGTAAAACATTCAGTAAAAAGTCTGTGTCATTATGTAATAATTCCCAAGGCAAATGCGCTAAACCCAAGGCTACAGGCTTTGTTTCTGAGTTTAAACCCTGTGCTTCACTGGTTTTAATTAAATCTAAATATATTCTTTTATCTGCGCTTTCACTTAATGCTCGACGTAACCATCCTTCTTTCCCATCTAACCAGGAATATAGTTTGCGTCCAATTTCTCGCAATATTCTTATATCATCGTCTTCTTGGGAATAGTAATTTTCTTTACACTGTTTAACCTAATTCATGAGTATCTAAACAGCGTGTACCATAATCGCAACGCAGTTCAAAGGTTTGGTTTTGGCTGGGGGAAAAGGTGAAGGTAAGAGGCATGGCAAGAGTACACAAGTGCCTAAGTAGTAACTATAGTTACCTTCACTATAATATTGTTTGATTTCGTGAACGGGTAATTAAATTAAATCAGCGCGGGGTTTAAAGGTTTCAATTTCCCGAATTTTTTCGTAAAGTTCCCGTTCTTCAGGACTAATATTTTTAGGTGTAACTATCTGAACTTCTACTAATTGGTCGCCACGTTTACCGTTTTCGCTGGGGTAGCCTTTATTAGAGAGGCGAAATCTTTGACCAGACCTAACACCTGGGGGAATTGTCATTTTCACCGGGCCATCGAGAGTTGGCGCTTCTACCTGTCCGCCTAAAGTTGCTTCACTGGGAGTCACAGGCACCAGACAAAAGATATTTGCCCCTTCTAGCTTAAACAAAGAATGAGGCTCGACTGTAATTTTTAAGTACAAATCGCCGCCACCAATGCCTTGGTTTCGCAGGCGGATGGTTTGACCTGTTACCATAGCTGGGGGCATAGTCACTTCTAGCGATCGCCCATCTTCCAAACGAATGCGCTCATTACCACCTTGATAAGCTTTTTCTAGTGGCAAAGTCAACCTGGCTTCGATATCTCGACGGGTGGCGCGGGGTGGGGTGTTAACTGTGTATTCAACTTTTGTCGTTCTGGGGGCGCGAAATGGATCGGTAGTAGTGCTACTTCCCGGATTTCTAGTTTCTTTGCGACTGCTAACACCAATTACTTGATTAATAAAGCTTTCAAAATCAGAAAACTGGCTAGGATCTACGTCATTACCATTACGACCGTTAGAGCGATTTTCCCAATCTTTAGACTTTGGTGTTTTGTTACCTGCAAAGCCTTTTTGCTTCCAGTAGCGGCTAAATTGGTCATAATGCGCCCGTTTAGCTGGGTCAGAAAGGATTTCATAAGCCTCACCGATCACCTTAAATTTTTCCTCTGCTTCTTTATTTCCTGGATTCAGATCGGGGTGAAATTGCCTTGCTAACCGCCGATAAACCTTTTTAATTTCCTCGCTAGAGGCATCTTTAGAAATTCCCAAAATCTCATAGTAATCGCGAAAGTTCTGCAAATTTTGCATAGTTAGTTATTTAAATTTAGATTTTAGATTTTAGATTTTGGTAATGGGTACTGTCATTTTTGGCTTTGGGATTTTAGATTCAAGATATTCAATCCAAAATCTAAAATCCTGGCATTGAATTGGCAACTACTACAACCAATCGTCGTCATCATCCCAGTTATCTTGGTAGCTGGGACGGGGTTTGCGTGCAGGACGGCTGTCATAGGAGGAGGAACGACTGTCCCTGCTATAGTCCTTGTTACCATAATCCTTGCTGTAGGCATCCCGTTCTCGATATGTATCTCTTGGTAGATCCCGTTCCCGTTCTTTGTCACCAGTAAAGATTTCCCGGATAGTTCCAAACAAATCTTCTTCTTCATCCTCAGCATAATACTCGCGGACTTCCCGGTTTAGCTCATACAGAGCATCTTGCAGGTCAGCGTAAGCTTGGTCAATCCCGCGATCGTCATTTTGCTGTAAACTCTCACGCAGTTCTCGGCAAATATTATCAATCCTTTGGCGGCGGTTACGGGCGAACTGCATCCCCATTTCCAGCGCTACTTCTCTGAGTTGTCGTTCTGCTTGTAAAATCATCGCCTCAGCACGAGTGCGCTTTTCTACCCGTTCTTTCCGTTCCCGGTCAACGTCGGCGAATTTCTGGGCATCCTGAATCATCCGATTCACTTCCGACTCACTCAAGGTAGACGCGCCTTGAATTGTGATGGTTTGCTCTCGTCCAGTGGTGCGATCTAGGGCTGTAACCTGTAAAATTCCATTGGCATCGATATCAAATGATACTTGGACTTGGGGGATACCCCGTGGCGCTGGCGGAATACCATACAGCTTGAAACGTCCTAATGACTTGTTATTTGCTGCCATTTCCCGTTCGCCCTGGACTACGTGGATTTCCACAGTGTTTTGGTTATTTTCCGACGTAGAAAAAATATCAGAACGGCGTACTGGTATGGTTGTGTTGCGAGGAATCAGTTTTTTCATGACGCCGCCGATGGTTTCCAATCCCAAAGATAGGGGCGTGACATCCAAAAGCAGCACATCCTTGAGTTCACCAGCGAGAATACCTGCCTGAATCGCTGCACCCACGGCTACCACTTCATCGGGGTTGACGTTTTCGTTGGGTTCTGTGCCAATCAAGTCTCGCACTAGCTGCTTGACCATTGGCATGCGGGTGGAACCACCAACTAGGACAACTTCTTCAATATCTGCGGGTGAAAGACCAGCATCTTTCAGTGCCCTTTTGACTGGAGTCCGCAACCGCCCTACCAAGTCACCGCACAAACCCTCAAACTGCGATCGCGTCAAACGAGTTTCTAAATGCTTGGGGCCATCTTCAGTGGCGGTGATAAAAGGTAAGTTAATATCGGTGACGCTGACAGCAGAAAGTTCTATTTTGGCTTTTTCTGCCGCTTCCATTAGACGTTGTAAAGCTTGGCGATCGCGTCTTAAGTCTACAGCTTCCGCTTCTAGAAATTGCTCTGCCAACCAATCCACTATTTTTTTATCAAAATCATTACCACCAAGCTGCGTATCTCCACTGGTGGCTTTAACCTCAAACACCCCATCACCCACCTCCAGAATCGACACATCAAAAGTGCCACCGCCCAAATCAAATACTAAAATCGTTTCCGTATCACCCCGATCCAAACCATAAGCCAAAGATGCCGCAGTCGGTTCATTCAGAATCCGCAACACCTCCAACCCAGCAATTCGCCCCGCATCCCGCGTTGCTTGCCGCTGAGAATCATTAAAATAAGCAGGAACAGTAATCACTGCCCCCGTCACTGGTACACCCAAGTAACGACTGGCATCGTCTGCCAATTTCTTGAGAACCATAGCCGAAATTTCTTCTGGGGCGAATTCCTTATTGAGACGGGGACAGGCAACTCGAATATTCCCCACTTCGTCTTTGCGGATAGTGTAGGGTACACGCTTAGAATCTGGACTAAGTTCGCCATACTTCCGCCCAATAAAGCGTTTGACTGAAAAAAAAGTATTTTGAGGATTCAGGACGGTTTGCCGTCGTGCCATTTGCCCAACTACCCTTTCGCCTTCTTTGCTGAAGCCAACGACTGAGGGGGTTGTTCGCATTCCTTCGGCATTGGCGATCACCACCGGCTTGCCACCCTCCATCACGGCGACTACTGAGTTGGTTGTACCCAAGTCGATGCCGACTACCTTGCCCATGCGTTACTCTTCTCCTAGCGTGTCTTATATATTTATGATCATTGGGCGGAACTACCTCTAGCTTGGTGCTAAATGATGAAACCTCCTCAATGGTATAATACTCATCATCAAGGCAGGAAGGGTCGGAATAGAAGCTTGAGGAGCTACTTGCAAGTCTAGGATAACATTGACAATGGTTGAGTGTGCCGAAGTAGCTGCAAATCTTGTACTCCAGTACCTTGATTCACAAGATATGACCAATGAAAAATTCAGACTGATAACACCTGCTTTGCCCTTGCCCCCGTCCTGAAAAACATTGCGATTGCGAATAAATAATAGTTTAAACATTTGAATTTAAAAGAGCGATTACAAACTCATCTGAGTGCGATCGCGCGGGAACGCGATCCTTACATGGCGACAGCCGGACACTTTTTTGTCCAAGAATACATTCGCCAACAATTTGTCCAATGGGGAAGTGTGGAAATCCACACCTTTCAAGTTAGGGGCAAAACCTGCAAAAATCTCATTTTAAATTTACCTTCCCAAGCTAGAGGCCAAAAGCGGGATTTACCACCTATTTTAATTGGTGCTCACTATGATGGCGTACCTGGAACCCCAGCAGCTGATGATAATGCCACAGGTGTAGCAGTTTTGTTAGAATTTGCCAGAAAGTTTGCTACCGTTCCTGCTAGATATCCCTTACGACTGGTGGCTTTTGACATGGAAGAATACGGTTTACTTGGTAGTACTGATTATGTAAACCTATTGCGCCAACAACAGCAACCCCTACGCTTAATGATGTCTTTAGAAATGCTGGGCTATTGCGATTCTACTCCTGGTTCCCAAAGTTACCCACCTTTTTTAGAACGCTTTTACCCAAATCGTGGCGATTTTATCGCTTTAATTGGGAATTGGCGGACATTGGGTGATTTAATTGGCCTGAGTCGGAGTATTCGCAAAGCTGGTGTATCTAGTCAGTGGCTACCAGCACCCAATAAAGGTTTAATAGTTCCCCAAACCAGGCTAAGTGATCATGCTCCTTTTTGGGATGCGGGTTATCCAGCAATTATGGTGACAGATACAGCTTTCCTGCGAAATCCGCATTATCACCAACCCAGCGACACGATTGCTACATTAAATTTAGATTTTCTCACAGGTGTATGCGAGGGGTTAGAAATTGGCATTAGAAGTTTATGAATATTGAGTTAGTTTTCAGCATTCAAGCATCAGCAAAGTTTTAGCCGATAATATCTGCCTATTTCAACTTGACAGAAGTACTGAGCAAAGACTTAGAAAAATATGAGAAATTTATTCAAGAAGTATTTTCAATACTAGAAAAATTACTGGTTACGGATACTTGATTCATATATTTTTTGTATATGACTGTGCGCTGGGGGTAAGGCTGATTAAATCGCTAATATTACGTTTTATTGTGTTGCAAATTGTATCTAGGGGCAAGTGGTAAGAATTATAGCCAAAGGGGTTTTCTATTTCTAACCCTATCTCTTCAATGCCGAACAAAGTAAACCCAACTAAAGCAACAGCTAAACCTGTCCACCAATTGAGATTTTCTACTATTTGAAATGGTAGTAGAAAGCAATATAGTAACAATAATTGCTTAAGCAAAATCCCATAAGCTACTGGCAGCGGTGTTTTTAAAATCCGTTCGCAAGCTCCTAAATTATCCACCAGATTATTCAATAATTCTTGCATAGCTGTTAACTGGTGGATATTTATCCGGCTTCTATTGTATTGCTGCTGTAAATAATCTCCAATCCAGAAAGCTACTTCTAGAGGAGAAAAATTCATACCCTTGAGCTTGTGATATTTAGAAGATGGCATCAATTCTTCTAACTCCTTGTTGATGTTTTCTCCCCGTAAATGCAATTTTGTTGTCACTGCAAAAGCTACCAATAACCGCAAGGCTAAAATTTTCTGCTCTCTATCTTCTGGGGTGATTTCATCAATGGATATCCAAATTTGCCGCGCTAGATTTCGGACATTATTTACTATAGAACCCCAGCATTTTCTGCCCTCCCAAAAGCGTTCATAAGCCGTATTTGTGCGTAATACCAGTAATAAACCTAAAACAATACTGGGAATAACGCTTCCTAAAATCGGTTGGGATACAGGTAGCTCAAAATAGTAGAGTATAGAAACAATACCACCAAATTTTCCACACAGTAAAACTCGGAGAGAAATAGCTGTCAATACCGGGCCTCTAAGTTGCAAAGCTACTTGAAACCATTGTAATTTTTCAGACATGTTGCAGTTACCCTAAACGGAATCTGTAGTGAACCGACAGAGTGAACACCTGATTATGTACAAATATTAACTCTATAATTAGCACAAGTGCCAACCATAGATCCACTCAGCAGTTGCATTCATGTAATTCCTGTCTGTTGGCGTCCTCTCCAGGGCTGATATTTGCTTACAGATATTTGTTTAGGGGTGGTAAATTAGGATTAGACTAATTATGAATGAGAATTATCCTGGTGTTTGATAATTCATAATTCATAATTCACAGATTTTTGCGTGCTGGGAGTAAGGCTGATTAAATCGTTGAGATTGCGCTTGGCAGTATTGCAAATTGTATCTAGGGGTAAATCGTTGACGTCGTAACCAAAGGGGTTTTCTATTTCTAAACCGATGGCTTCAATACCAAATAAAGTAAAACTAACTAAAGCAACAATTAAACCTGTCCACCAACCGAGACTCTCCACCATTTGAAAAGGTAGCAGGAGACAATAAAGTAATAACAATTGCTTAAGATGAATAGCATAGGCTAGGGGTATGGGTGTTTTTAAAATCCGCTCGCAAGATCCTAAATTATCCACCAGATTATTCAATAATTCTTGCATGGATGCTAACTGGTAGCTATTTAGGCAATTACGGTTATACTGTTGCTGTAAATAATCTCCAATCCAGAAAGCAACTTCTAGAGGAGGATTATTCATCAATTTCAGCTTGATATACTTAGAGGGTGACATTAATTCTTCTATCTCACTATCTACAGGTTCTCCCCGTAAATGTAATTTAGTGGCTACAGCAAAAGCTACTAATAAGTTTAATGCAGCAATTTTGTTGTATCTATCTTCAGGAGAAACTTCCTCAACAGATACCCAAATTTGCCGCGCCAGATTGCGAATATTATTTACTATAGAACCCCAGGATTTTCGACCTTCCCAAAAGCGTTCATAAGCTGTATTCGTGCGAAAAACCAGTAATAAACCTAAAACAATACTGGGGATAACGCTGCCTAAAATAGGTTGAGATACTGGCAATTTAAAATGGTAAAGTATTGAAACGAAGAAACCAAAAGCACCACCCCATAAAACTCGTCTATAAATTGCTGAAAGGACTGAGCCTCTAATTTGAAAAGCTTGTTTAAACCATTGTAATTTTATGTTTGTCATGCTGTTTTGCCAAAGGAATATTTGGTTAGTCGATATGGTGTACACCTGATTATTTTAAAATAATAACTCTAGTGGTAGCACAAATGCCAACTAGGATTATGCACCATACATTCTACTATTCGGACATTCGCTGATTGTTAGGCTCATAGTCTGAGTCTGCAAAGGTTCTACATTCCTCAATAGTATTGCTCGTGAAAAATGTAAGTTTAACTGATTTGCAAAAACAGAGACGAGAGACAATTATACCTGGATTTCGTTTTTTTTTAAATCCCTAATTTACTTTAGTGCTGTAAGGAGTATTTTCAAGGTAATTGACATTGATACCACGCCAATTTTAGCAGGAGCAGGTATTGTGAGTACAGGGATTGTTTTGGGGCAGAAACACTGATTAATGCTGTGATTTGTGGATTTTTTATTTTGTTTGAAAACTATTATTTGTTGGGTGACTATATCGAAGCTGGAACAAGAGAAGATATGGTTGTGGTGGGGATTGTGGAGGTAATTGAATTCAGAACCAATATGAATAAAAAGATCCCCGACTTCTTGAAGAAGTCGGGGATCTAAGTCTCTCAGTAGAAAGCAAATCAAATAAGATTGCTATATATCTATGCCAGAAATTTCTTGAGAGGGTGGAATCGACAATGAATTGGGAATTTTGGATTGATCGCGGGGGGACATTCACTGATATTGTGGCGCGACGCCCGGATGGGGAGTTGGTGATTCATAAGCTGTTGTCTGAAAATCCCGATCGCTATTCTGATGCAGCAGTTCAGGGAATTCGGGAGATTTTGGGCATTTCTGGGAATAATGCGCCGATTCCCGGCGATCACAGTTGATAAGATGGCCAATGCGATTAAAAAAATCTCTCTCCAGCGCGGTTATGATGTGTCTGAATATACTTTGTGTTGTTTTGGCGGCGCGGGCGGGCAACACGCTTGTTTAATTGCTGATGCTTTGGGAATGAAGCAGGTGTTTATCCATCCTTATGCTGGGCCTGTGGCGATTGCTACGGTGCAGATGTATACGGCTGGAGAATGGTGGAATACGCCAGTTTATCAGCGGGAAGATTTGCAACCAGGCGATTCTGTTTCTGGCCCAGCAATTATTGTGGAAGCGACTGGTACGAACGTGATTGAACCCCATTGGCAGGTGGAGTTAACTGCACGCAACCATCTCATTTTAAAACGTGTTGCGGTTGTACAGAGCAAAAGCCAAAATCTCGCATTTAACAGCCAAAATCGCCCTGATCCGGTGATGTTGGAGATTTTCAATAATTTGTTTCGTGCGATCGCTGAACAAATGGGCATCACATTACAAAATACCAGTTCTTCAGTCAATATCAAAGAAAGGCTAGATTTTTCCTGTGCAATTTTTGATGGTTATGGGCAATTAGTCGCAAATGCGCCCCATATTCCCGTCCATCTCGGTTCCATGAGTGAAAGTGTGCAAGCGTTGATTGCAACTTATGGCGACACAATGCTGGGTGTATGAAACCTTTAGAAATCATCAATCCAGTTGGTTGTATGTTAAATCCCCGTTATCCTGCTGCTGTGGTGGCGGGAAATGTGGAAACTTCCCAAGCCATTACCGATACTTTATATGGTGCATTGGGTGTATTAGCAGCTTCCCAAGGAACAATGAATAATTTTACATTTGGGAATGAACGCTATCAATATTATGAAACCATCCGCGGTGGTTCTGGTGCAGGTGCAGATTTTGATGGTACAGATGCCGTTCAGACACACATGATAAATTCTCGATTAACAGATCCCGAAGTTTTAGAATGGCGTTTTCCTGTAATTTTAGAAAATTTTGCAATTCGTGCCAATAGTGGTGGTGAAGGAAAACATCATGGGGGAAATGGTGTAATTCGTCGCTTACGTTTTCTAGAGAAAATGACAGCGGGTATTTTGTCAAATCATCGCGTGGTTGCACCTTTTGGTTTGGTTGGTGGCGATGCAGGTAAAGTTGGTAAAAATTATGTTGAGAAGAGTGATAAAACTGTGGAGGAATTAGGAAGTAAAGCAATAGTAGAAATGAACGCGGGAGATATGTTTGTAATTGAAACTCCCGGTGGTGGGGGTTATGGAGAGATAGATAAATTATAGCCTAAATGAGTGTTATACCAAATTGATATGAAGTTGCATAGAATAAGATATGAAAAAGAATTAACCGCAGACAAACGCAGATAAACGCAGATAAAGATGGATAATTAAATTGATTTTATCATTCTGTGCAGCCTCACATAAAATTGGTATTACTGTAATGAGGAGTAGAGACGTTGCATGCAACGTCTCTACATTTGTAGGAGAGGAAAGATGTTTTCTCTTTCAATTTTAAGATTTCCCAAGCATTTTTTAAAATAAATTTGCTTTTTTTGTCAAATGAAAGAATAAAAATTTACGGTTTAAATGAACCACGAAATGAGTAATCAGCACGGGAACCAAAAACCTGTAAATTCCACGTTTTAAAGTTTTCGGCGGAAGTGCAATTATTTCCTCTGCCTTGTAATACCAACCGAAATTTTGTATCAGGGGTTATCCCTTTAGTGAAGATACCATTTCCTGAAACTTTACCTTCTAAACGCAATTCTTTATAGAGTAATGGGCCACCGCCTCCACCTTGACTATTATCGTACAAATCTGTTTCGAAAGAAACTGCGTTGCTGGGAATAGTTAAAGTTAAGATTCCGGTTTTTCCTTGTTCGTCTTTAAACTGTAAATTCCAGCGGCGTTGATTTTTGACTACTGAAAAAGTGTAATTGGTTGAGTTTGAAGATATCCCGACATTCTCACCCCTTTGAGTTTGGTTAACTTTGGCGGTTGGGGAAAACTGCAAACGATTGATTTCGTTAAATTCATAATCACTAATTTTTTGGGAACTTTCTGACCATGTACCTGCATTTGCACAACACGCACAGGCATTTACTTTTGCGGGGAACATGAGAAACATCGCTAGAGCGGTAAATATCAGGTAATAGTTTAGTTTTGATGGTGAATAGTTTGCTATTGTGTTCATTTCTTAATGAGACAGGTACTTGTGGAAGGATATGATTGTACGTGAGTTTGGTGAGTTATTATTTGAAATTGATGGCAATTTAGTTTATTAAGTTATGTAGAGAGGACTTTTATTTTCATTTTTATGTAGCCAATTAATGTAACCACCAATTTCTGGATTACACATATTCAGGACGTACTCGCCTCATTTACCTGCAATTTGCTGTATTAATTATCCGACTCAGCCGGGGGATGTTCCCCAATATCATATAATACCCGCCGTAAATTAACTACACCTTCTCGATTTAATTGTAGTGTTTCTACTGTAGCGCGTCCTGTGGGAGTCAACCCAATAACTACTGTAAAATAATCATTCCAAGCAAAATGCTCACTCCATCGCTGTTGACGTGGATGATATAGCGACACAAAATTTTCACTTAAAATATCCCTACCTTCAGTTTTGTTATACTTATGATTGTTGCAACCCTGACAAGACAAAGCCAAGTTATCCAGTGAAGTCTTTCCGCCTTGACTTCTGGGTATGATATGCTCGATTGAAAATGGTTGAATAGCAAAACGTGCTTGACTTCGACAATACTCACAACATCCCTTAGCACGTTCAAAAACAGCCTTTTTTTGTTGCACTGTAACTCTGTTATCAGACATAAATCTGTGTCTGAATTCCTAAGTTTTCCATCAACACAGTTAGCGAAATACCACGTAAACGCGCCAACTCTGCTAAATATTCAATTCGTTGTGCTTGCAATTTTTCCATCTGTTCAGTTAAGCCTAATAACTCCCTATGCTCCTCAGTTGTGAGAGTTTCTGCTTGTCTTTTAGTAATCAATTTATCATAAATTGTTTGAATATCAGAAGGAATACCTTGATTGATTTTAATTAATAATTCCGCCTCATCTGCTGGTAACCTAGAAGCTTTACGTTGTGCTTGCAGGGATATGACTTGAGATACAAATTTCTCTAAATCTGCATGGCTTAACTGTTCAACCGCCTTAAGCAATTCTTCAGAAGATAGTTGGACTTCAACTTTGACTGTTGACATTTTTTATATTTCACCAGATCATCTATTAATATTCTATACCAGCCCTAAATTATTAGACCTCTGGCAAAAGTTTATTTTAGGAAAATCAAACCACAGATAAACGCAGATAATTTATTGGTATTTATCTGTAGTTACAAATAATAAATTAGATTTTTGGCAAAATGTCTATTCTTATAGGACTTATGCATTGTCAAAAAATGGTAAATAGGTTCATTGGTTTTATTCATTGAAAGTCGTATAAATTGTGCTGGGCAGCACACTACGTGTAGGATGCGTAAAGAGATGCATCGCAAAAGCCTAGCAAAAAAAAAGCCCTTACCACAAAGTTTAGTTGTGGACAGAGCTTAAATATCAAAGAACTTCTGAGAAATCTAAATATTAACCAAACCAGTTAGCAGGTTCACAAACTGGTTGAACTAATTCCTGTGGCTGATTGTTCATCGAGTCGGTTTTTTCTTGAATTATTGAGCAAATGCCTTGGTGAATTAAACTTTGTAGGTGTAGTTCCTGCTCAAAGGAATTGCGAGGTAACTTATAGTTTAAAAGCGGGATTTGCTCTTCAGAAATGCTGCTGTAGAAGCTAGGAAGGCGATTGAGAACGAAGGTAATTAGCTCTTGGCGTAAGTCAGGATTTGCAAAAGCTTGTTGATAAGGGTGATATGGATATGTATCCAAAACAGTTTCAATTTCGCCGATAACTGATTGGTGTGGTACATTGACTAATGTTTTCATGATTCCTTATTTCCTTTTTAATTGAGTCATTGAGTTGTGCGACAAACAAATTATCTAAATGCTAACTGTCATAGAAATCAGTTAGAGGAAATTTCAGTAATAGATTTATAACCTCTAACTCCAAGTTTTATCCCGGTTCTATACCAGACATTTGACCCTGATGATTTTTAGTGATTTTTACAGCAAAACCAAAATAGCCAATGGTAGACTGGCAAAACGGCGCTATTTTATATCTACAGTCACAATTATTTCAAATTTTCGATATTTTGGCTAAAAACTACACAAAACGCAGCATAAGCTATTAGGGATCAATTTTAGGTGCAACAAAGCAATGTTAACCAGTGTAAAATATTCAGGAAAGTGCAACTTAACTTTGTGATTTACATTACTTATAAAATTTTTGCTACTTTTTATTTTTTGTAGTTTATAAAACTAAATTTTCCTATGTTGGTTTGGTAAGGCACAAAGACAGCGACTTACCATTCAGACAAATCAGCCTAGGGAAAGATACAATTATGAGGTGAGAAGTTCAAAAAAATTCACATTATCTAGGGGTAAATGCTGCAACTGATTGTTAATTTCACTAGCAGTAGCTAATCCAGAAAGCATTGCGCCTTCTACGAGATTCCCCCCACACCAATCGCCACAGCAAACTAAAGGTAAGTGATTGTTGGCAGATAAAAATGCTGCGTTCCACGGATGGCTAGGAAAGGCGTAACGCCAGCGATGCACTTGTAGCCATTGGGGATTTAGTAGCGAAGGAAGGGCTAGTGTCTGGGCTGCTTTTTGCAACATATATTTGCCGACTGGTTGTAAATCTTGGGTTTCTAGGTGCTGTTGGGCAAAATTGGCGCTACTTTGCAGAACAAAATGCGGTTGTTGGGGGTGAGGACGTTTGCTGCTATCTAAACCAATCCATGCTAGGTCGGTATCATCGACAAAAGTCAGCGCTTTCCAATTGGGGAGGGATAGATGTTGAGGATATCCAGCCATGACGCTGATAGATGGGAAAAATTCTACAGAACGCAAGTTATCGAGAAACTCTGCATCTAATATAGTTTTGCCCATGGGCGCTAACAGATCCCATGCTTGGGGTGCGGGTATGGCGACGACTACGGCTTTAGCGGTGATTTCTGCGTTGCTAGATTCGAGGGTGAGACGCCAAGTATTTTCAGGGGTGGGGTGAATGGCGATCGCACGCTGATTGAGTAAAATGTCTAAACCATGGGCGAGAAATTTAGCGATCGCACTCATGCCCTCAGGTGCAACATAACAGAGTGCGGCGTTCTGCGTTCTGAGTTTTGAGTCAGAGTTAAATTTTTCAACTGTGTCTGTCCAAATTTCGAGAATATGGCGATCGCGCAACAACTCGACAAACTGTCCCAAAAATTCACCCTTCGGCTTCAAATAACAAGTCCCATGATCGGCTACAGTTCCCTCTAAGCGGCGTGTGGCGACTCTTCCGCCCACACCACGAGACTTTTCTATAACCACCACCGAATATCCAGCTTGACTTAACTGCTGGGCGCAGACTAAACCCGCCATACCAGCACCAATTACCGCAATATCAGTCATAAAACCTCAAAAATAAACTGTAAAAAATTTTCCCATCTGCTGTATTCTTTTCCAGACAGATGTTCGCCTGTGTGCAGAACACTACTCATGACTGCCAAAGGCTAATAGTAGAATAAAGTACAGAAAAGCTGCACAGAATGGAGGAAGGTAAATTGGATGAGCTGAGGACGGTACTAGAGTTAGCAACTGAAGAGGAATTGCAGGATTTAACGGCAATTCTGTTTAGTCGTAAGTTTAATCCCCTAGATTATGTTCACACACCTGAACCTATCGAAGTCCAAAGCCAAACCCGCGAAGCTTGGCTAAACGCCCTAGAAAATCGCTTCCGCTTTTTGGCGGCAGATGGGGTGACGGTTTTGCGGGGACGCACCAACCAAGTCAGTTACCGACAAACGTTAATTCAAGTATGTAACTATCTAAAAATTCCCTATTCTGAACAACTGGCAACTGTTGATTTAGAAGCCGAGGTATTTTTATATCTGTTAGGACAGGTGTGGAAAAAATTGCCGGAACGGGAAAAGCAAAAATTGACCGACCGGGTGCAGCGTCAGTTGGTCAAATCGAACCTGAAACAACCGCTACCACTGTTATTGCAACATGATCCTTTGGGGTTAATTTTCAAAGGCGGTAGTGCCTTGGCTGTGACTTCACTCCTCCAGCCGTTGGTACTCAAACAAATCGCCCGTCAATTTGCGCTTCATTTTGCTACCTATCAAGTAGCTAAACAAGCGACAATTGCCGGTACAGAAGTAGCGACAAAGCAGTTTAAAAACTATGTAGCGTTGCAAATGGCCCGGCGGGGTATGACTGCGAGTGCAGCTCGTTATGGGGCGGTTCGTGGTGCTTTTGCTGTTGTTGGCCCAGTGATGTGGGCTTGGTTTTTTGCGGATTTAGGTTGGAGAGCGATCGCCACTAACTACGGTCGAATCATCCCCACCATCTTCGCTTTAGCCCAAATTCGTCTCACCCGCGCTGAATCTTGGGAGCCAGCTTGAACAAGGCTTTTTATCATCCCCACCCTAGTTTACAATCCGCTTGGAACTGCGCTCAACTGGGATTGTTGGTTTTTCCCTTGAGTCCATTTCTGGGGGCTGTGGGTTTAGGTTTTGCAGTCTTATTCACTTGGCTGCAACAATCCCAGATTATTAACCGCCGCCCCCTGAATTGGGGATTTGCTCTCCTCAGTGTATTACTGTTCATCGCCGCTGGGTTTGCCGAAAATAAAATAGATGCTTTGCTCGGTTTATTTAATTTCTGGCCATTCTTTCTCGTTTTCGTCGGACTTAGCGCCCTAATTCAGACAGCCGCCCAATTGCGGCAAATGGCCTGGATTTTGGTCATTAGTTCTTCGCCAATAGTCATTATGGGCTTTGGGCAGTTGTTTTGGGGCTGGTCTTTAAATTTACAATTTTTGTGGATTATTTTAGAATGGGCGATCGCACCCACGGGAGTACCACCAGGGCGCATGGCTTCAATTTTGATGCACGCTAACAGTTTAGCTGCCTATCTGGTGTTTATTTTCATCTTGGCGTTAGGGTTATGGTTAGAACAATGGCGATCGCATATTCGCCAAAGACAAAAGAGAGACGAATTCAATCATGCCCCCAATTCTCAATCTCCAGTACCCCTAATCTTCTTAACCGTGGCGGTGATTCTCAATTTCAGCGCTTTGATTTTGACTGATTCGCGGAATGGATGGGCGATCGCTATTTTTGCCTGTTTAGCTTTTGCACTGTACCAAGGTTGGCGGTTGCTGGTGGGTTGTGTGGCTGGTATGGCCACTAGTTGTCTTTTAGCAGCTTTTGCTCCGAATGCGATCGCCCAATTTTTCCGTCAGTTCGTTCCCTATTTCATTTGGGCGCGGTTAAATGATGATATGTATCCAGATAGACCAGTCGCCCTAATGCGAAAAACCCAATGGGAATTTGCTTGGTCTTTAAGTCAACAGCATCCTTTCACTGGCTGGGGATTACGCAGTTTTAGTGGACTCTACAAAGCCCACGCGCAGATTAACATCGGACATCCCCACAACTTGTTTTTAATGCTATCTGCGGAAACTGGCTTTCCCAGCGCTCTTTTATATTCTGGCTTCATCGGTTGGATTTTAATTGCAGGTATCCAATTGCTATGGAAATCAAAAAATATAGAGCCAGAAAACAGATTAATATTTTTCAGTTATCTTGTAGTTTTAATTGGGTGGATACTATTTAATACAGTGGATGTCACCCTATTCGATTTCCGGTTAAATCTGCTCTCATGGTGGCTGTTAGGTTCTATCTGTGGAGTCGTATATCGCTACAACTCACCATCCAAGCAGAAAGCTAATAACTAAAAGTCCGGTTAAACACTGCTAATAACCGTAGGTTCGGAAGCCACTCACGTGCGGGACTTCCCACCGTTTCCTCTAAGTGGCGTTTGAGCAACAAAACCCAACATTCCGAGGGCTTTGTTGGGGTTTACGACCTTCAACCAAACCTAGTATTTTCTTAATTTAACCTTATTGGGGCATATTGGATTTAGATAAACACAATCAAGCAATATCTTATGCTAAATGCTGCACAGGTAAATTTACTAATTTTTCTAGTTGTTTAGCAACCTCTGCTCGATGACATCGATGATAATCTTTCTCAGCACATAGCAGTAAAACAGTTCCATTACTGGCGATTTCTGCAACTTCTGCTAATGATTTATTAGCCTCTTCTTTATCTGGTGGAATCCAATTAGCATTTCCAGATGTGTTACCTAAGTAGATTTTGGAAACGTAGTTAACACCTTTAGATATACAAAGTTTTCCAATCTGATCACCGTACCATTTACGGCTCCAAGCACGAGGAGTAAATCTGACATCAACAACATAAGAAACCTCAAATTTATCAAGGTATTCTATGAATGCTTCATAGTCCTTGCGATTACCATAACCGAAAGTGAGAATATATTTATTTGTAGATTTATCTAAATTATCCATTTGACAATTTTCTTTAGAAAAGACTTAGTTGCTCAGATTTAATTTTCGGTGCATAAAATATACCAATAATCATAAATGTGTTTTTATGATTTTTTAGTTTACCCACTATAAAGTATAGATCCTTTTTAATTAAAAATTCATCAACCAATTTTTGTTTAACTTTGTCTAACGCATCCTGTTCTCTTAATTCTAAAGTAGCAGCTTGAGATTTATTCCGACAATTTCTATATAATTGCATTATTTCCCAGTCATTTATAGAATATCTGTGACGTTTACCATCTTGAGCAACGAAATCATAACAAAACTGGTAAGGAATTTTTTCCAGTTATATTGATGGTTCAAATAAATCAAGTTGGTCTTGAATAGCTTGCTGTTTATCACTCCATTCCCGTTCTGTCTTCTTATAAAAATATTTGTTAATAGTTTGAGGTTGAATAATTCCTAACGACTTACCTTTATTTTTAATTTCACTTATGGAGTAAGACTGTAATTGCAACATAAATGACTTTCTCTCTGCCCAATTATCATCAGTACCAACTTTTCTAATAATTTCTAGAGATTCATCATTAATCCGAAAGCTTTCTTCTCTATAATCTTTTAAATTTCTCTCTATTTCTGCACTAATGATAGACCATCTAGGATAGCGTTTATCAGTATCTAGAGAGCGAAAACGTATGGGGTAGATGCGAATCCACCGTAGCGGTTGTTCCAAATCATCTAATAATATTCCCGCTGTGCAGACTGTTTCTTTATACTTCCTACTAATTGATGGGTAGGTTTTAGTAGCGATCAAAATTTTTCTTTTTTCCATATAGAGGCTGACTTTATTTTGCAGAATTATAACTATTTATTTTAAGCAACCTAGTCAATTATACTGTTGTTTGCCTTGATCTTTTCCTTATAAGATGCTGTGCCGTTTTTAAAGCTTTTACTTCAGCGATAAGTGCTTTTGTGGTTTCATAAAAAATAAGGTGGGCATTTTACCCACCCTAGGATTATCCTTTGCGCGAAACATAAACCCCTTAATTTAGCTGATCAAAAAGATTTATTAACGCTGCCCAAACCATCATTGGTGAACCCACAGCCAAATAAAACAACCAGTCTTGTAAACTCAATGGCACAGCTTCAAAAACATCATTAATCAACGGCACAGGAGCAAATAAAATCTGCCTTAGTCGTGAACTGTTCCGTCGGGCATTGTTGTTCCAGTTAACCCTGCTCCCCTGATATTTGCCCCAAGAATATCTGCTCCACTCAGATCTGCGTTATCTAGATATGCTCCATCCATATCTGCTCCACCTAATTTGGCCCCCTTCAAGTTGGCTCCACTTAGCTCTGCTCCCCTGAGATCTGCTCCTGTAAGGTCTGTCTTACCTAAGTCTGCCCCTTTTAAGTTGGCTCCACCGAGCTTCACACCGCTTAGGTCTGCTCCACTTAAATTTGCACCCTTCAAGTCTGCCCCACTCAAGTCTGCACCAACCAATTCTGCGCTAATCAGGCACACTTCAATCATTTTTGCATCAGCAAGGGTGGCCTGATTCAATTTTGCCTGACTAAGATGTGCATTAGTTAGATCAACTCCCCTGAGGTCTGCTCCAATCAAGTGCGCTCCATCAAGGTGTACCCCAATCAAATTTGCATTCGTCAGGCACACCTGAATCAGGTTGACGTTACTAAAGTCTCGTTCTCCTGCTGCGTATCGGCTTAAAAGTTCTTGGGTATTCATAAAAAAAAATAATCTATAACTTTTATAAACTTAAGTAAATCTTATAATTTATCAGGCAAGCTGATCATTAATTAATATGAACTTTTATCACTGATACACAAATCCAATAATTAATGGCGTTGGTGACAGTGACGCCCCAAATCACCTTATATTTGGTGCTAAACATAGTGACCCTGAATGGTTTATGCTGTCCGTGACGGTTAGGGTTGGTAACAAAAGGCAATAAAGTGCATGAACTGGGATTTGTCTACTCCTTTGCAATTATTTGGGCGATCGGCAGAATTCCAGCGCCTTGTGGAAGTACTGTCGCAGGATGGCGATTTGCTGATTACTGGAGTGCCTGGTAGTGGAAGGCGTACCTTGGTACGGGGAGCAGCAAAGGAAGTGAGTGCGATCGCATTGGAGATAGACTGCATCCGCGCTACAGATGGGGGCCGATTTGTGCAATTACTGGCGGAGGCGATTAGCCAAAACTGGGAAACAGCACTAATTCAAGGCTGGGTTGCTGAAAATGCGCCAGAGTTTTTTGGCTTTCATCCACAAGGCAAACTGAAATTATTGCGAGTACTCAACGAAAAGCAGCTATGGCAAGCATTTGAAATCTTGCTCAACTTGCCACAGTTGATGGCTGCTAGCACAAATCAGCGAGTCGCCCTGATTTTGCAGAGTTTTCCTCACATTCGCTCATGGGATCGCCACGGTTTATGGGAAGCAACTTTGAGGCGAGAAGTCAAGGCGCAAACTCATGTCAGTTACATTTTGATCGCCACCATCGCTGAAACAAGTAATCATGGAAATGAAACTGACTATCCTTTAGAAACTATACAGTTAGCTCCCTTAGCTAAGGATGTTTTGGCAGTCTGGGCAAGGGAGATGTTGCAGACACAGGGACTAAAATTTGATTCCCGCTCACAAGCACTGCAACTATTTTTAAATGCTGTACAAGGACACATTGGCGATGCTATGTCATTAATTCGTCGGCTGCCAACTTTACCCCGTCCTGATGAGTTAATTACTGAAAAAGAAGTACATCTTGCAATTGAGGGACTGCTCAAAGACTTATCCATCACCTTTGAGTCCTTACTGATGTTACTCCCAGCAAATCAGGTACACTTGCTGGAATGTTTAGCTGTTGATCCCACAGAGAAGCCACAAAGTAAAGAATATATTCAAAAACATGGTCTTTCCCGTGGTGGAAGTATTCAGGGTGCTTTAACTGGGTTACAGCACAAAGGTTTAATTTACAGTGCAGACCAAGGTTATCGACTAGCGTTGCCTTTATTAGCTTTATGGTTGCGCCAGCGGTTGAAATAAAGCGCAGTTTTAACATCGCTCAGAATTTGGATACAACCACCTAGATGCTTTGGCTTTGGATGATTAGCGATCGCCTACTGCACTGGCGCAGCCAATCCAATCGCCTCACCTGAAAATATGACATTTGCAGGATTAAATATGCAATTAGCATAGCCACAATAAAAAATGGCACTGTTAGTTAATTACAATGAAAGCTTACGAACTTCAAAGCAATGCGGGGATTGAAGCCCTCACATTAGTTGACCGCCCTGAACCGAAACCCGCAGCCAGTCAAGTCCTGATCAGAGTCCACGCCGTATCCCTCAATTACCGTGATCTCTTGGTTGCTGAGGGCGCCTATGGTTCTGGTCTAACATATCCACTAATTCCCACCTCTGACGGTGCGGGGGAAGTTGTGGCGGTTGGGGAAGGTGTCACACGAGTCAAGGTAGGCGATAGCGTGGCGGGTATTTTCTTCCAAGACTGGATTTATGGCTCTTTGACTAGAGAAAAAATGCCATCCGATTTGGGAGGTGGTATTGATGGCATGCTCTCTGAGTACGTCATCTTACACCAAGACGGCTTAGTGATATTACCCGACCATCTATCCTATACTGAAGGCGCAACTTTGCCCTGTGCCGCCGTCACCGCTTGGCATGCCTTGGTGACTAAAGGAAATATTAGAGCTGGTGAAAGCGTCTTATTACTCGGTACAGGAGGCGTTTCGATTTTTGCCCTCCAATTTGCCAAAATCCATCATGCCAGAGTAATTATCACTTCTAGCAGTGATGAGAAATTAGCACGCGCTCAACAGCTTGGCGCTGACGAAATCATCAACTACAAAACAAACGCTGATTGGCAAAAGCAAGTTGATCAACTAACCAATCGCATTGGCGTAAACCATGTGGTTGAAGTAGGCGGTGTCGGCACTCTACCAAAATCCCTCCAAGCAGTCCAGGTTGGGGGACGTATTAGTTTGATTGGCGTCCTTTCAGGCAGAGGCAATGAGATAGATCCCACACCCATAATTTTCAAGAGTTTAGTCGTTCAGGGAATTTATGTCGGTAGTCGGGAAATGTTTGAGACGATGAATCAGTCTATTACTCAACATCAACTTCAACCTATTATTGATAAAGTTTTTCCTTTTACGGCAGCACGAGAAGCATACGATCACCTCAAAAGCGCGGCTCACTTTGGCAAAGTTGTGATTCAGGTAATTTGACACTCACTAGTCTGAAAATTCAAGGTTAAAACCTGAATGTGGTGCGAAACCAACCAACTAAACTATCAGGATTGCTAGCATCAGAGTTTGGTGCCGTCACCCAAATAAACCCAGGCGTAACTTCAATGTTGTCAGTAAGTTTATATTGATACCATCCTTCAACGTGCAGGGAGGTATCTTTGTCTGCTTGACCCCGACCCGCTCCCAAATCCACATTCTTACTGAGTGCAGTGAGTTTTGGCGCCATACCCACAAAAAGACCGCCTAAACTACCTTTTTTCCCCAAATCGGGAAATGTTAGTCCTACTCCCCAGTTCCAGACATCACCATCTCCCTGCTGCAAATACCGATGTGATGAATAACCTACAAAACTATTGATTGTCAACTTCGGATTGAATCTATATAGTGCGCCAATTCCATAAAGATTTCCCACTGTTCCTTTATCGACAATGCCATTCGCTGAATTTTGCAGGTTAGTTGATATGGTGCTGTTGGCCAGGTTACTCCCAGCGGCTGGCCCAAAGTTTGTTCCACCTTGACCCAAGGTACCCGCTGGGCTGTAGGTGTTAGCGTAACTTAAACCAAGCCGAAAATTCTTCTTGGGACTAAAGTATGTTAGCTGTCCGAAGGCTACATATCTGCCTGTAAATAAACCATTATTAGGTCTAGGATCGCTACCATTAGGCGCACTGTATGATAACCCTAATTGAAACTGTGGGCCAAGTTGCTGGAGTATGGCAATTCCGGGGCCTGTATCTCCATAGTTATAAACCATATTCCGCCGTGAAAATCGTGAAATCCCATTTGAAGCAGACCCTTCAAATGGGTTTGTCGGGCCACTTAAGCCGATCTCATTGGCTCCATCCGACTGGGCAAAAATGTTTAATTGGGTATCGTTAGTCAGTGGAAATCGATAACGGATTCCACCAGTAATAATCTGATTGGGCGCAAAACTAGGACTGGCATTATCGGCAGTTCTCCCGTCAAAGGTGCCAAAAATTCCACCAGTTGGATTACTCGTACTCAGGGAATTTGAGAAGTTCCCTTTAGGATTGGGTACTCCACCTAGGGAGTTAATATTTCCACCTGAAAGCGTTAACCGTAGTTGATCTTTACCAGTAAAACTGGTGTTTAATACTAGGCGAGTCTGGTCTGCAAACGTGATGGTGCGGGGTGCAGGTTGCTTGGTGACCACGTTATTACCAGCTAGAACGCCTCCAAGCACGAACTGAACTGTACCAGTGAGTTTGGTTGTGGTGGAAAATTGTTGTTGTTGAAGGGTTTCTGTCTGTGCATCCAACGCATTCACTCGGCCGCGCAATGTTACCAGTTCTGCTGCAAACTGTTCTTGTAGCTTTTGCACAGTCGCCAAGTCTTCCCGTTTGACCAATTCTCCAGTCGAACTACCAATCAGTTCGTTGAGGCGATCAAGCGCTGCATTTAAGCCAGCAGCAAATTCATAACGAGTCAGAGAACGATCACCTTGAAATGTGCCATTTGGATATCCCGTAATCACGCCGTAGCGCTCAACCAGAGACTGTAGTGCTTGAAATGCCCAATCTGAAGGCTTAACATCAGACAGTTGCGAGACGGATGTGACTTGCGCTAAGTCATCATTAGCAACTGTGACGGTGGGAATCAAGGGATCTGCTCCTTGACTTAATTCAGGCTGAATCTCTTGAGCAATAGTAGTCGGCGCAATCTCATGAACCTTAGATTCGACTTCATCTGCATTCGCAATTGTTGACAACACCAAGAATCCACTAAAAAAAGCTGGAATCACTAGCAAATAATTCCACAATACTTGAGGCATAGGTTGTTTGTTCATCTCACAAAAGTCAACTCAATTTATCTGGGTAATATTTATTTCTGTAGCTACTAAGACCCTGTTGGCAGAACGAACAATCGTATATCTGAACCCTGGAACTACTTGGGATTACAGACTTGCTACTTGACATAAATTAGTTTGGTAAAAAGCTTGGTTTACCTTGGCTTAATCATAGATAAAGCCGGCTTAGGTAGCGCTGTAGTCAGTTAGAAATGACTACTAAAATCATGAGTTTTAACCAGTTTAATCGATTTGTAGAAACGCGATTAATAGCATCTAGTCAAGAGTTGTCACCCCCCGCAGTTTTTGACAGACTTTTGCTAGATGCCTATGTCTTAGTGTTTGCAGATCCAAACTCTACAACAAACATCGCACCTATCCAGTAGTCCCGCAGAACTAGGAGTCTGAAATCAGTAGATTTTAGATGCAAATCAGCAGATTGGCTACTCGTATTTAGCATAAGTCCTGATAAATACTTGGTAAATGTCCTTCATCGGAATGAATGTTCTCCCCAATTTATTGAGCGCAGAATCATAAACTACGGCAACACTATCGAATTGTAGTTGTTTTAGTTATAACACAGGATATTTGCACAAACTTCTGGAAAAAGCAAGTCTATTTTCCGGCTTTTAGACTGAATTTCATATATTGTTACTTTGCAATTACTTTTCTGAGATGCTTGCTTTTTAGCAAAAACTGTGAAAAACTATGTTGTGGATAAAACAACGGTAAAGCGGTCAAGTTACCGGAGATTATTTGTTATGAGTCTACCCCTACCTGCTGCAATAGGTCAGCATCGATGGGGTGATGACTTGACATTTAAGACTTTTGTTTTTGCGATCGCATATTGTGATCACCCAATGGTCATCAGCCAAAAATGTTAACCGTCTAAACTGTCTACTCGCTGTCTCGTAGGGTAGGCATTGAGTCCTGTCTACCTTACTTACCTAAATCTAGAGATCAACAGTTGAAGACGTCTGATAGAGAAAGTATCAACAATGAAAACACTTCCTACCTATGACCCAACATTATTTGAGGGTGCAGCTGAAGACTACGCTCGATATCGAGCCAAATACCCACCTGCCTTATTTGCTAAACTAGCTGAAATATTCCATTTCAATAATCAAGGAAGACTCCTAGACTTGGGTTGCGGCCCAGGACTGATGACAATTCCTCTACAAAGCCAATTTCAAGAAGTGGTTGCTGTCGATCCCGATCCAGAAATGCTGAAGATCGCTAAACAACAAGCTTCATCTGTAGGGGCAAATAATATTACCTGGCTAGAGCAAGGGGCAGAACTGATTAACTCTAGTTTAGGGGTATTTCAGCTAGTCACCATTGGCAGAGCTTTCCATTGGATGGATCGAGAACTCGTACTGGAGCGCATTTATCAATTGCTCTCTGAAGACGGGGGACTGGTATTGATCGGCACTAACGAAAACCCTTGGGGAAGCCCTCTCCCTTGGAAACAAGCCGCCATCGAAGTTGTGAAGAAATGGTTAGGTGAGCAACGGCGGACTGGACAACGAGGACAAGGCCTTTGGAATATTCCCGATCCTCCCCATGAAGTTGTAATTGCCAAGTCGGCTTTTGCACGTCAAGAAGTCTATGAAGTACCCTTTGAGCAACATTGGACAGTGTCCAGCTATCTTGGCTATTTGTACACAACTGCCTTTGCGCTCAAGATTTTCTTTGGTGATGATGCTGAAGCATTTGAAAAAGATCTCAAGGAAACATTGCTGGGTGTTGAGCCTTCTGGATATTTCACAGAAGAAATTAAAGCTTCAATTAGAGTTGCTTGGAAGCATTAGGCACATTGAAAGCTAATCATTCAATCCCAGGATTTTGGATTGACCCCATACCTAAAGACAGAAGTGAGTGAAAATTTCGGATTTTTCTCTACTCAATTTCCGCAAATTTTTCCTCCTCACGAATCTTGAGTTTTCAGTCTGTCAAGTTCCTTTAGGGTGGGTTATCTCCACCCTATTTCCTAACTTCAGATATCACAAAAAAACAAAATTTAAAAATCTAAAAATATTTTTGGGATATTTATGCAAACCTATTTTTTTGTGCTCATTTTGACCATTTGAATAGGAATAAGTAAAACAATTCATGCTAGGTTTGAAAGTGAAATTAGAATCTGGGAATCGCCAGCGAACAACTCGTCGTTCCTTATTATTCACCCTTGGTTACTGTTTAGCACTATCAACTACCATATCGAGTTGCAGTCAATCTCAGAGAAGCAGTGAGCAGTCGGCAACTTCACCTAATAGTAGTCAGGAGCCAACGAAGAAGCAGGTGGTGCGAATTGTGCGCTCCAAACAACTAACTGCTCTAGCAGTTCTTGAAAAGCAGGGCACCTTAGATAAAAGATTGGCATCTTTGGGTTTTAAGGTACAGTGGCCTGAGTTTGCTGCTGGACCACAACAGCTAGAAGCCCTGAATGCGAACGGACTTGACATTGCATCCACTGCGGAATCGCCTCCCGTTTTTTCCCAAGCAGCAGGAGCGCCACTTGTCTACCTAGCTACTACAGCCCCTAATGGTAAAGCTATCTCTCTTTTAGTTCCGGTGAACTCTCCTATTAAAAGTGTTGCTGAGTTGAAGGGCAAAAAGGTGGCTTTCCAAAAAGCATCGATTGGTCACTATCTGTTAGTAAAAGCATTGGAAGGAGCAGGTTTAAAACTGACCGATGTAGAGTCAGTTTTCTTAGCACCGCCAGATGCCAATGTAGCGTTCAGTCAAGGTAAGGTGGATGCTTGGTTTATTTGGGACCCATTTGTTACAAGATCTGAACAAAAGAAAGTCGGTCGTGTTTTGGTAGATGGGGAAAAATTGCGGGATACTGCCAATTTTTACTCAACCTCACGCCAGTTTTATCAGGCACATCCTGAAGTAATCAAAGCATTTTTAGAGGAACTACAAAAAGCAGAACTTTGGGCTAAGGATCATCCCCAAGAAATGGCACAACTGCTTGCGCCTGTAACTCAGCTAGATGTGCCGACGCTAGAAATCATGCATCAGAAGTATGAGTATGGGCTGCGACCGATTACTCAGCAAGTCATTACCAAGCAACAAGAGGTTGCAGATAAATGGTACAGCCTCGGACAGATACCGAAGAAGGTGAATGTTAGAGATGGGTTTTTAACATCTGAAGAGTATGCCAAGATTACTCCCGCTGAGGTGTTAGCTCAAAAATAGATATCTCAAACAAAAGATTTTTATACAGGAGAAGATTATGCCTACTTTGACTTTGACAGAATTTAAAATCGCTGCTACTGGTGGTGCATTGGGCGCTGTGGTGACTGGTTTGGATGTGAGCAAACCTGTGAAGCCTGAGGTGATTTTGCAGTTAAAGCAAGCTTTGCGCGATCGCCATATTTTAATTTTCAAAGAGCAGAAGCTAGATGATGAGCAACTTCTAAACTTTGCGTTTTACTTTGGTGACCTTTATGTACCACCAAACGATGTTCCTGTTTTGGCTTCCCAACCAGGTGTAACTCCGGTGGTGATTCCCATCTCCAATGTTGATGGAGGCTATACCGGTACTGGAGAGTTGGCTTTCCATTCTGATCACCATTGGACTCCCAAACCTTCTAGTGGTTCGCTGCTTTATGCTTTGGAAGTACCGGCTGTTGGTGGAGATACCTCTTGGTTAAATCTCAATTTAGCTTATGAAACTTTAGACGAGTCAACCAAGGCGCGGATTGCAGACTTGCAGTTGATTACCTACAATCCATTTTTGCGCGATCGCGACACACCGTCCTCTAAATACCGTTTGGATCGCAATATTCCCCTGATCAGCCCTGTATATCCCCAT
The DNA here is from genome assembly GCF_000317535.1 of Cylindrospermum stagnale PCC 7417. Taxonomy (NCBI): domain Bacteria; kingdom Bacillati; phylum Cyanobacteriota; class Cyanophyceae; order Nostocales; family Nostocaceae; genus Cylindrospermum; species Cylindrospermum stagnale. The sequence goes on along the minus strand of NC_019757.1, from coordinate 1,258,258 downwards.
CCACTGGTTCGCACACATCCTGAAAGTGGTAAAAAGATTCTCTATTTGGGCTATTCCACAGAAGTTGAAGTTGTCGGCTTAGAACCAGAAGCAGGTGCAGAACTGATCGAGCAGTTGCGCCAACACCTAAATCAGCCCCAATTTTACTACCAACACAAATGGTCTGTAGGTGACATTGTCTACTGGGATAATCAAGCCACCTTGCATTATCGTCAAGCATTTGATCCCAACGAACGCCGGGTAATGAGACGAGTTAGTTTAGCTGGTAGCCGTCCCTTTTAATTCAACTAAACTAATTCATTTTCAGCTTTCCATCTTCTGCATCTTCAAAGCTGGAGTGGGTAATACTCACTCCATTTCCTAAATTTTGCCCGCCTCATTTGTCAAATCTCAACGCTGCTGGAAACCAATTTTTTTAAGGATAACAAACTTGCCCTTGAGCAGGAATTGAAATTACCTGGAGGTAAAATCAAGTGTTGACCAATAACATCAGAACCAAGCGAACAGTAATTAGCAAAGTAGCCTTACTCGCAATGTCTGGGTTAATGCTGCTATCCACTACCTTAATTAGTTGTACTTCCACCAGTCCCAAAGCAGAAACAGCACCATCGAAATCTCTAAGCTTTAACACAAAAGTAGTCCGCATGGGCTATCAAAGCTCCGGCGATATAGTTAGGGTATCGAAAGTTTTAGAAAAACGTCTAGAACCTTTGGGGGTAAAAATAGAGTGGGCGCAATTTGCCCAAGGTCCACAACTCATGGAAGCCATGAATGTCGGCAAAATTGATCTGGGATCTGTTGGGGAAACTCCTCCCATATTTGCCCAAGCTTCTGGTGCATCTATCGTCTATATTGCTGGTAGGCGGCTTACTCGGACTTCTGGTACAGGGAGTGCTATTGTTGTGCCTAAGGGTTCTCCTATTAAAACTCTAGCTGATATCAAAGGTCAAAAAGTTGTCTTTCAAAAAGGTTCTGCTTCTCACTATTTTATTCTCAAAGCCTTAGAAGAAGTGGGTTTAAAATATAGTGATATTCAAGTTCTAAGTATGCCCAATGTCGAAGCCCGTGGTGCATTTATTCAGGGAAATATTCCTGTTTGGGTAACTAGCGATCCGCATTTAGCTTTGGTGGAAAAAATCCACGGTGCGCGTGTGCTGCGAGATGGCAAAAATATTGGGACTCCAGGGGGATATTATGTGGCTACACGGGAGTTTACTAAGGACAATCCCGAATTAGTCAAGATTATCCTTGAAGAAATTAATAAAAATGCTGAATGGGCAGAAGCAAACCGCAAAGATGTTGCCAAGCTATTATCACCAATACTCAAAATTGATTTGCCTATTCAGGAGATAATCACTAGCCGGGCAAATTATCGCTTGAAAGGAATCACCCCAGAATTAATGAAAGATCAACAGCGGATAGCTGATATATTTTATAGCGAAAAAATTCTGCCCAAAAAGATTAACATCCAAGAAGCGCTGCTAAAACCTGAAGAATATACAGCGCTGACTCCGCCAACATTAATTAGTGAAAAATAGAACCTGGAAATTACGCTTCATTCAGGATGAAAAAATAATCCAAAAATATCCAACTCTACCCGAATATTTCACTTTATAGCTATAGAGACAATAGAAATGCAAATCGACCCTAATTCTCATCAACCTTACCCAAAAGATACACAAGAGGCGAAGCATTCCCGTGTCGCTGGTGGAGGTAGCAAACGCTCTTTTTTTGGGCGGTTGAGTAGACGCTCATTCCTCGGTCGCACTAGTCTGCTTACCGCTGCTGGAGTTATGGGTGTATCTCTCTCTTGGAAGAAAGGAGAAGATACCGTTCTGGCAAAAGATATTGTGGGGCGGTTGGACTATGACAAGTTGCGAGACAAAGCCTATCAAGTGCGTGTAGCAGCAGCAAAGGCTAATCGAGAGATTCCCATTCCTCCCCATCCCACCAATGGTGATGAAGAGAAGTACCCCAACAAAATCGGCTCTGACTCTAGGGGACTACCGCACAACAAACTGGGTGAAGTCGATCTCAAAGCTTATGACTCTCTGACCAAGGCAGTGACAACCCAAAACCATGATGACTTTGAAAAGGTCATCTTGGGAGGTACTAGGAAACTGGTCAATGCTCAGGGCCCCTTAGCAATCAGCTTAGAAGGGTGCAATGCCGCTCAGATAGCAGTGCCGCCACCAGCAACTCTCGCTAGTGCAGAACGGGCTGCTGAAGCTGTTGAACTTTATTGGCAAGCCTTACTGCGGGATGTACCTTTTCACAAATTACAGAATAACACTGACGACCCGCTTGTCTTGGCAGCTGTTGAAGATATCAACAAGCTTTCAGCGTTCAAAGGTCCGAAACTAAATGGACGTGTCACTCCCCAAACTCTATTTCGCGGTAGCGTCACCTACGTTGATCAGAATGATAAATCTGGCAGGACGGCAAAACATGTTACTGCACCAGGGGTATTAGTAGGGCCTCACATCTCACAGTTTGCATTGCTGAATATTCCTTGGGGAAATCAGTTTATTTCGCCGCTGATTCGTACTGCTCTGCCTGGTAATGACTTCCTGACTGATTACGAAGAATGGCTGAATGTGCAGAATGGAGGCAGTCCTAAATCGCTGAAGTACGACTCTGTTCGCCGTTATATATTCACTATTCGCGACTTATCGGAATTCTCCCATTCACCAGGGGCTACATTCTTCGGAGCTGCTTTAATTTTGGGTGGAAGTCCCAACGCCAACGACCCTCTGAGCAGTGGCATTGGCGCACCCTTTAATCCAGGTAATCCCTTTGTCAAATCAAAGACTCAACAGGGGGGTAATGGGTCGTTTGCACTGGGACATTTACAAGCTTTACTTAACCTGGGTACATCCCGCGCGGTCAGAGCTGCATACTGGCAAAAGTATTATCTACACCGCATTTTGCGTCCAGAAGCTTATGGTGGTTTAGTCCACAACAACTATATCAATAAAACTCAGTATCCGATTAATGCGGAGATCTTAAACTCCAAAGCTATAGCTCAAAGCTTTAGCAAATTTGGTTCCTATCTGTTACCGCATGGATTCCCGGAAGGCTCACCCATTCATTCTTCTTATGTTGGTGGTGCCGCATCGATTGCTGGTGTTAGTGCCACCCTAATAAAGGCATACTTTGATGAGAGTTTCATTATCCCCTATCCTGTAGTACCTGATCCTAATGACCCTACTAAGGTGATTCCCTATATAGCAGAGCCTCTAACGGTGGGTGGTGAGTTGAACAAGCTGGCAGCTAATTATGCCCTTGGTCGCGGACACGGTGGTATTCATTGGCGTACAGATGGTTCCGCTGGCTTGGCTTTGGGTGAAGAGATCGCCATTAGTATCCTCAGGGATGAAAGGCTGGGTTACAACGAAAAATTCAATGGCTTCACTTTCACCAAGTTTGATGGCACAAAAATCACGGTTTAAATCTATCTTTCTGTTGGCTATAATCTACTGTATCTCGATTGATATACAGTAGATAAAAGTTAAGTTGGGAAAAGTCAGCTGCCATAAATTTAATTAATTCACACGCAGCGATCAACCAAGATGCTTACATCATTGGGATTTGCCCTAAGTAAATTTATCACTACTTAGTGCTAGTAGGCGTGTAATGCTCTGGGAAAAACGATGTTGCAAGATTCTCAAGAACTGGAAATCACCACTGATTCATTAGAGGCGGTAACAGCCGTAAATCGCTTTGTTGATGAGTTATTAGGTGTTGGCAATGATGCCCAAGTTATTCTCAAGGCGGTTGAGGCAGATCCAGCTTGTGTGATCGCAAATGCTCAAGTTGTAGCTTTTTACCTGTTTTCGGGTAAAGCTGATGCTTTGAAGTTGGCGACGCCCTATTTGGATGCGGCAAACAAGAATTTAGCACAGGCCAATGAACGAGAAAAGCTATTTGTGAGGGCGATTGACGCTTGGGCTATTCGTGATCTACAACAAGCGATCGCTATTCATCAAACAATTAGCGATCGCTATCCCCGTGATTTAGCTTCGGTGCATATCTGCCAGTACCACCAAAGAAATATCGGCAATAGTCAGGGGTTACTGCAAATTGCCGAAAAAGTTTTCCCCGCTAATCGCGAGAATCCTTATATGTATGGAATTCTGGCTTTTGGTTTAGAAGAATGTCACCGATTAGTAGAAGCAGAAGCAGCAGGACGGCAGGCAGTTGAGATGAAGCGTCATCACCCATGGGCCCATCACGCTGTTGCCCATGTTTTAGAAACTCAAGGTCGCCTAGAAGAGGGAATCGCTTGGATGGAAAGTCTCGCTGACACTTGGGAAAACACCGACCTGGCATTTTACACCCATCTTTGGTGGCATACTGCCCTCTACCACCTAGATGCCGATAATTTTCACCAGGCGGTAGAAATTTATGATCAACATATTTGGGGACGTGCCAATAAAGACGCTGCACGGGAGCAAATCAACGCCATTTCCCTACTGTTAAGGTTGGAGTTGCGCGGGGTAGATGTCGGTTCTCGCTGGCAGGAAATCGCCGCTTATTTATATCCCAGACTTCACGAACACGCGATCGCCTTTCTGGATCTACAATACATCTATGCGCTGGTGCGGGCTGGTAAGGATGACTGGGCGACACAGATGTTAGAGAGCATCCAAGATTACGCCGAAAAAGCTTTACCTTATGCTCGCAAAACTTGGAAACAAGTGGCATTACCTGCGGCTAAGGGGATGATAGCCCATGCTCAAGGTGATTGGCAAAATGCGATCGCTCAACTAGAACCAGTATTGCCCGAATTGTATTCCACCGGTGGTTCCCATGCCCAACGAGATTTATTTGAGCAAATTTATCTTGATGCCCTAATTCGTGCCAGCAAGTATCATAAAGCCGTGAATATCCTTGAAAAGCGTCATGCGGCCCGCAACAACATTCCTCTAATCCAACGGCAATTAGCTAAGACATACACCCACCTAGGCAGAAGCCAGCAAGCATCCTCGCAGATATAAAAATCTAGAGACTGGATTTTCTCCTTTTTGAATTATGAAATACGTCAATCTTGGTGACATCTCCCACCACTAAATCGGAGTACCGATTATAGTGGGGGCTTCCAAGACAATCCAGCTACTGCTGAGGAGACTCTTGGCTTTAAAGACGGAATGACCTGCCGCCTTATTTAATATGTTGAGCGCCGCATTATGATCTCGATCCAAATTACATCCACAACTGCAAATATGCTGACGGATGTGCAGCGCTTTTGTAACTTTCACCCCACAGCTAGAACAGTCAAGTGATGTACCCGATGGATTCACAGCAATTACCATCAACCCAGCATTTATGCCTCCGGCACGCTACGCGAACGGCTTTGGTTGTTAGTATTGATAAGAAACTACCCCATCCGGCATCATGCACAGATTTGGCTAGCATAGAACGAGAAAGACCTTTAATATTTAAATCTTCGTGAACGACAACATCATATTTTTTCAGGAGTTTGCTAGCTGTTTTAAAGTGGAAATCTTTTCGCTGATCAGCTATTTTTTTATGGTGTTTTGCCACTTGGCTAATTGCTTTTTTGCGGCGGTTACTTCCTTTTCTCCGACGTGATACACGTTTTTGAATAACCTTTAATCGTTTCTGAGATTTGCGGTAATGCTGAGGGATAGGAACAGCTATTCCCTGAGAGTCAGTCAGAAACTCTTTTAAGCCCAAGTCGATCCCAACAATCGATTCGGGATCAAATATCTCTAGATCAAGGAATTGGCATCATTCCCTGGAGTCCACTAGCGCGGGGTTTTCTGGCTGGAAATCGGCAAAAAGAAGGCTTCGGCGAAACCGTGCGGGCTAAAACCGATGAATTTGCTCATAATCTCTACTACCAAGAGTCGGATTTTCAAATAGTTGATCGCGTTGTGGAATTAGCCCAAAAACGTGGTGTGAAACCAGCACAAATTGCCCTAGCTTGGCTATTGCAGCAACCAGGTGTAACTGCTCCCATCATCGGTGCTAGTAAGATAGAACATCTCAAAGATGCTGTTGAGGCAGTGGATTTGCTGCTTTCTGATGATGAGCGCCAGTTGCTAGAATCACCCTACAAACCCCATCCCATCTTAGGACATCAGTAGAATTAGCAAAAATTGTGGGGTGATAACTTTCATGCTTCTCCCCACAGAAATAACATTAAGTATTGGCGAGTTTGTCTAGGCTAAATTGCCGGGGATTTTCTAGAATAAATCTATTATTTTTTTTTATTAAATCACCTATACAAAATACTGGTGAACGTTCTTGATAAGCTTTAATAGCCAAGATATAATCACAGTCGGCTAGTTCGGTGTGAATTTTCCGCAGTTGATCCACAACAACGCCTAATAAGGTAATTTCTCCCCTTAATTGATTTGGATTAGGCATTTGAATTTGCATGACTACACCCTGAATGGTAATATTGGGGTAAGTAGTGATTAGTTCACTTAAAATATGAATTTGAGAGCGATTTTCTACCTCTTCTAATATCTTGATAGCATCAATAATTCTGGCCGCATAATCATATAAACTTTGCCTCAATGGCAGTAAAATTTCAAATTCACCTTCAGCATATTTTTTATATTTCCAAATAGCTCCAGCACCATCATAAATATGTCCTTTTTTCTGCCAGCCATTACTTTTCAAATATGTCTCTAGAACATTGGGTTCTATAGTTTTCAGAATTTTGCTATCTCGAATAGTAACTTTCACGGCAAACCTCTAAAACGGATGCATTAAATAAAGGCTTGGAGAGACGCTATCACTACTACCAGGTGTACTAGAGCCTGGCTAAGAGACAAGTAGATAAAAGCGTTACTTACCGGATTATTTCGCCAGTATTTTTCTCTCGCCAGATTTTATTTATCTGCATCGAAGGGAACGCTTTCACCCCTCTCCATTTGGTTTATTGCAGTCAAAATATCTTGACATGAATCTTACAGCGTTATCTACCGTAAATGTTCCCGTTTTTTGAGCAATTTTAATTAAGTTATCTTTTATTGTTCTTACACAGAGAATGGTACGACTGTCAAGTTAATTTTTGTAATAGTGATCGCTGTTATGTATAATTTAGGCTATGTGTTAGGTTAGAATAAATAAAATTGCTATAACAATACACCTGTCAAGTTAATTTTTGTAGTGGAGATGTTTTCTCTACGATACGCTGCGAGTAGCTTGCTTCCCCGCAGCGGTATGCTTACGCTTTTACTCCATCTCATGCAACGCCCCTAAATTGCGAATCCCTGACCAAATCGAAGCCACTGCCACTACTACCAAAATCGTCCCAATTCCCCCACCAACAACAGCAGCTACCGGGCCGAACAAAGCCGCAGCCAAGCCTGACTCAAAGCCGCCTAACTCATTTGACGTACTAATAAATACACCATTGATGGCAGCAACCCGACCGCGTAAATTATCGGGAGTCTTGATTTGCACCAAGGTATTGCGAACGATCACGCTAATATTATCAAGTGCGCCACTCAGCACCAACATCAGCAGTGACAGCCAAAACCAACGGGAAAGCCCAAAGATAATTGTTACCACACCGAAGCCTACCACAGCCCAAAGTAAGGCAAGTCCGGCTTTGCGTAAGGGCGGCAGGTATGCCATGACAAATGCCACAATTAGTGCGCCAATAGAGGGAGCTGCTTGTAAATATCCCAACTCCACCGGGCCGACGTGCAAAATATCCTTGGCAAATATGGGTAACAGCGCTGTTGCACCCCCTAACAAGACGGCAAATAAATCTAAGGTAATCGCTGCGAAAATCAACTGATTTTGCCAGACAAATTCAGCACCAGCAGCTAAAGCCTTGATAGAAATTGGCTCTGTGGAACGAATAGTTTTTTGGTCAGCGATCATCAAGATAGAAAGAAAAGATAGCAGCGCTGCCAAAGATGCTAGTAAATATACTCCTGTGGCACTACCTAAATAGGCGATCGCTAATCCTCCCAAAGCAGGCCCAGTGATGGCGGCAATTTGAAAGCTGCTACTATTCCAAGTGGCAGCACTTGTAAAAGCACTCTTAGGTATCAACTGCCACAAAATAGAATCACTGGCAGGTTTATTAAATGCTCTAGCTGCACCCGTTACCAGCAAACAAGCGTACACCAGATAAATTGGTGCTTGGATGTAAGAGAAGAATGCCAACCCTAGGGAAGATAGACCCGATATCAATACCGTGAACATCATGATGCGTTTGCGATCGTATTTATCTGCTAGATGACCAGCAAATAAGGTGAGAGCAATGATTGGGATCACCTGCACCAGACCCACACCACCTAGAACCAGTGCTGAACCCGTGCGCTCATACAATTCCCAGCCCACGGCAATATTTCTGATTTGGAACCCCGTAAACAGGAGTACACGCCCGATAATAAATAGTCGATAGTCTGGAAACCTCAAGGCTGCAAAGGCATCGTGTTTTGCAACCTGAGTATTAGGGAGCTTTGAGTTCCGTTTGCTCGAAGACATTTTTTAGTAAAGCCAATACTTCTTCAATTTGTGAAACCTGCTCTGGTGTCAGACCTTGGAGCAAGTCTGCAATATGAGCGCGAGTTTGATCGAGGGATTGTTGAAGATGATATTTTCCCTCGTCTGTGAGACTGAGAACCACCCGCCGTCGCTCTTGGGGATGATCACAGCGTTGGACAAAGTTGCGTTGTACTAGCCGTTCTGTGGTGCTTGATGCCGTGGCACAAGTCACACCCAGATGCTCTGCCAAGTCAGAAAGAGAAGCACCTGGATTGCGGTTGAGAAAAGCAAGCGATCGCAACTGAGGTATAGATAAAGAAGCAGCACTGTGAGCTCGCATATCCCCACGGATAAATCGCATGATCAATGGAATTGTATCCATTACTCTGGTGGCACATTCAGAGGAAGTTGCACCTTGAGAGGGTTTACCGAGCTTCATGAGATAGTTATGCTCCTGATTACATTGCCACCCGTGGATAAAGTTTTCCACAGATGAGGGTCAAGCCTACTAATGTTAACAAGAGAATTGCACAGTCTAAACCAAAGCCATAGATACTAGTGCCATTCGCTAGCATCGTCCCCCGTAAAGCATCCACCTCATAAGTTAAGGGATTCAAGTGGGAAAGATATTTTAACCAGTTGGGCATTAGTGAAATCGGATAAATGGCATTGCTGGCAAAAAATAACGGCATAGTTAATAGTTGCCCAATTCCCGTCATCCGTTCTCGGGTTTTTACCAAACAGCCAATGATTAAAGAAAAAGTACAAAAACAACCCGCCCCTAAAATTACAATCAGTAGCACTTTGATCATCGCTACAGGATGGAGATTTAGTTTTACACCTAACAGCAGAGCCAATGCGTAAATGATCAATACCTGTGATAAGCACCGGATTCCACAGGCTAGGGATTTGCCCAACACCATTGCTGCACGGGGTGTAGGACTAGCCAGGAATTTATGCACCACCCCTAAATCTCGCTCCCAAATCAGCGTCATCCCGCCAGTGAAAATTGCCACAAACAGCACACTCTGAGCCAGAATGCCAGCAGACATAAAGTCTAAATAGGGTAAGTTCCCTGTAGGAATTGCCCGAGTTTGAGAGAACACTTGCCCAAAAATCAGCAGCCATAACGCCGGTTGCACAGCTCGAATCACTAAATCAGTAGGATCGTGCCGGAGTTTCCGCACTTCCAGTTCAGTAATTACGAGGGTTTTCGTAATTAGTTCATTAATTGCAGAGATCAGATTAGGTCGGCGGGGATGACTGGCTCTAGCCCAACCGTTGAGCATCACGTCTGGTTCTTGCGGTTTCACGGTAGCTGACTCCTGAGGCTAATTGATCGCCTGTGTAGTGAATAAAGACATCGTCCAAAGTTGCGCGAGCCTTACCTAAGGAGGCTTTTAAGTCAGTCGGTGTGCCTGTGATCATCTCCTTACCCTGCTGCATAATCGCCACTCGGTTACACAGAATATCGGCTTCTTCTAAAAAGTGAGTTGTTAAAAATATAGTTGTACCGTACTCCGCACAGAGTTCTTGGACGAGTGTCCATACCTGAGTGCGAGCAATCGGATCTAATCCGACGGTTGGCTCGTCTAGAAACAAAATCTGGGGTTGATGCATAATGGATTCGGCAATTTCCAACTTGCGAATCATCCCACCGGAGTAAGTTCTTACCAAACGATGTGCTACATCCTGCAAACCCATAAAAGTCAGAGCATCACGGATAGAGCGCTCGCGTCGGCTACGAGGAATTTCATATAGCTTGGCAAAAATTAAAAGATTTTCATAACCAGTGAGGCTACCATCAGCCGAAAGAGCTTGAGGCACATAGCCGATAACCCGTCTGACGGCAGTGGATTGATGAGTCACATCATAGCCAGCTAGAGTTGCTTTCCCCCCACTGAGAGGTAGTAGGGTGGTCAACATCTTAATCACAGTACTTTTACCCGCGCCATTGGGGCCGAGCAAGCCAAACACTTCACCCTGTTCTACAGATATGTTTAAGGTATCAACTGCGGTCGCCTTGCCAAAGCGGCGTGTCAATCCCTGGGTTTCCAAAATGACCGCTCTAGGAGTATTAGCAAGTTGTTCTGACAGGTCTGGTTTTCCCGTAAGTCTTGTCACGAGTTCTCTGCACTTCGTATATTTAGATAAGCTAATTATTAGCTTCTCATAATTTACCTAGAAGTCAAGAGTCTGTTTTGGACAAACGCAGCAAAATTTTTAGGACAGGCATCTAGCCTGTCCTCTGGTGGTGGAGATTGAAGCGACGTTGCTAGCAATGTCTCTAGTCCGCTTACCTGTCAATCAAATTTTGAGTATTGTTTAGAAAGGGTAAACTCTTTGCCGGGATAAAGCTTACCTAGATGACGATGGGGGCTAAGTGAGACGAAATAGGCCACAATTGTTTGACCAGGATATACCAAATGAACATCTTCATCTGTGAATAATGTGGCAATCCAATTTTGATCGTCATAACGAAATTCTGGACGCAACCCGCTACTTACAGGACTCTTTCGACCGCCTAATTCAGTCGAAATCAAGTTAACTTCAGTTTCAATATCATATATTTGGGCTAATTTTCTGATGAGGACAAGCAACAAGCCTACTGCTGCACGGTGGTTTCCTCATCAAAGTAAGCCAGTGCGTGGGAAGAGGAAGCCTAAGAAGTGATTCTCGGAATCCTCCGCCATCGCGGTACGTCCTTTGGCAGTGGGAGGATGTTAATTAGCAGTTATGGAACAAAGTTTCTAGATAGACGCGGGCAGCGCGGCGATCGCTATCTCCATTTTGCAGCAAAAACAGCGATAGCGCTGCTGTCAATACTCTGGTTTGATCCCAATCGGGATGTGTCTCTAAATAGTTTTTTAGGGATTCGTGGAGTGTTTCGGGAATTTCTGTAAAGATGTTAACTGTTGCGTTCATAAGATTTTCCTTCTCAGAGGGCAATCAAGAGGGACAAGTTGCTTGCGGTGAGGCAGTCTTGGGCTAACTCACACAGTCCTTCGTCTGCCCGACAATCTGCACCCTTCATCTGAGGTAATTTTACACAGTTGATGCTGACGGTTGAACGGACTATAAAAGCAAGCCGAATCATTGTGCGCTATCAGGGGGTAGGTTTGTCAATGCTGCGAAATGTTAAAAACAACTAGAGCAAAAATAAATGTTTACGAAATAATCAGGCTTAGAGGCGGTTTATTGTTACTTTGCTTAACAAAAACTCAGGTACTGAAGTTCCTGAACTTTGCAAGTGTTAAATCCCCAATAAGCTGGCAAGAGCCTATTTGTTCGTAGACCATCTGTGGAAAACTAATAAAATCCTTGTGGAAACTCTGTGGAATGAGTAAGGAAAAGTTCAGCTAATGATAAGAATTACAAAAACACAATATTTTGCTGATATCTAAGCGCAAAGCGTGTAAGCGTGATACATCCCCACAACCTAAGAGATCAGGATATTAAGGCATCGTAGCCTTACGGCGCTGGGAATGTGAATGGAATACATGTTTGCTAGAGACTTTGCATACAACGTCTCTACAGTCTGGTCTAATCAATCGAAAACTGCTGTGAGAGTCCCTTTAGGGGCATTTCATTAACTGCCCCTGTGGTAAATCAAGGGTTTCGCGTCAATTTGGCGTCAGACCTATTTCTGACAGCCGCTTAATTTGCCATGATAGCGAATTGGCTGACAAGTTTCGCCGTTATCGACGACGTTCTTGCAACTTGCGGTACACCGATTTTAAGTCAACTTGATGGTGGGCTAAGGCTACGAGGGTATGATATAGCAAATCTGCCACTTCAGATGCGATCGCCTCTTCCTCATCATCTTTAAACGCCATTACCACCTCAGCGCTTTCCTCACCGATCTTTTTCAAAATCTTATTGTCACCACCGGCGAATAATTTACAGGTGTAAGAACTTTCATTCGGGTGGTCGCGGCGATCGCATATTACCTCAAACAACTGGGACAATGTATCCCCTGGTGGTGGGGCAATTTTTCCTTCTACTTGATGAAAACAACTGCGCTCACCAGTGTGGCAGGCGATATCTCCTAACTGTTCTACTCCAATGAGTAACGCATCGCTGTCACAGTCATAACGTATGCTCTGGACTTTCTGAATATGCCCAGAAGTCGCCCCTTTGTGCCACAACTCCTGACGCGAACGACTCCAAAACCAAGTTTCTCCTGTTGTCAAAGTCTGTTGTAGCGAATCCCGATTCATCCATGCCATCATCAAGACCGTGCCATCTAGATAATCTTGGACAATTGCCGGCACTAGACCCTGTTGATCGTAGCGGATTTTCTCAACAGGGATGGCGTGATGCAGTGAATGCAGATCGGAAGAAGACATACAGGCTAATTTGCTCGCTTTGAGAATGATTTATGGACTCAAGATACCATTCCGCATCGAGCAACTGGTACATTTTTGGCCATACAACTTTTTGCTTGGCCCCTAAACCAGAGCATTTCTCTCCATAGCGGACTGCATCTTCACAGCACTCAAGGCGACTTTGTGAGCTTTAGCTGCTTCACCATACCAATGAATCGCCGAGTTAAAAGCTGCCCGGTAAAGCTCTTGGGATGCCTCAGATAATCGAATCCGAATGTCTAAAGGCAAGTCTTTATTCGACTTATATGAAATCATAATTGTTATTTTTTTGGTGCGTCTAATTCCACTAGGATAGAAAATCTCAGCAGCTTTTCACCCTATCCTGAGATAGAGCTTTTTTATTTCCCGCTGCTAGGAGAGAGCAAATTGGTAAATACCACAATTAAAACCACAAAATCACAAGAAATCTTCGCCGCTGCCCAAAACCTGATGCCAGGAGGAGTCAGTTCTCCAGTTCGCGCCTTCAAATCGGTCGGCGGACAACCGATTGTTTTCGAGCGCGTTAACGGTGCATACATTTGGGATGTAGATGGCAACCAATACATTGACTATGTCGGCACTTGGGGTCCAGCCATTTGCGGTCATGCTCATCCAGAAGTGATCGCGGCGCTGCATACAGCCTTGTCCAAGGGCACCAGCTTTGGTGCTCCCTCATTCCTAGAAAATGTCTTGGCAGAAATGGTCATTGATGCCGTTCCTAGCATCGAAATGGTCAGATTTGTCAACTCTGGTACAGAAGCTTGTATGGCAGTGTTGCGGCTGATGCGAGCCTTCACCAACCGGGATAAAATCATCAAGTTTGAAGGTTGCTACCACGGACACGCTGATATGTTCCTCGTCAAGGCAGGTTCTGGTGTGGCTACACTCGGCTTACCCGACTCGCCAGGAGTACCGAAAGCAGCAACTAGCGATACTCTAACCGCGCCTTTCAATGACCTAGAAGCAGTTAAAGCCTTATTTGCAGAAAACCGCGACGAAATTGCCGGTGTGATTCTCGAACCAGTTGTCGGCAATGCTGGGTTTATTACTCCCGATGCTGGTTTCCTAGAAGGATTACGGGAACTTACCCACGAACACGGCGCTTTGTTAGTGTTTGACGAAGTAATGACAGGCTTCCGTATTGCCTACGGTGGCGCTCAAGAGAAATTTGGCGTCACCCCCGATTTGACTACTTTGGGTAAGATTATTGGTGGTGGTTTGCCAGTGGGTGCTTATGGTGGCCGCCGCGAAATCATGTCAATGGTTGCCCCCGCAGGCCCTGTATATCAAGCTGGGACTCTTTCTGGTAATCCTCTAGCAATGACTGCTGGGATTAAAACTCTGGAATTGCTGCAAAAACCTGGTACTTACGAGTACTTAGAGCGGATTACGCAGAAATTAGCAGCAGGCTTGGTGCAAATTGCCAAAGACACTGGTCATGCGGCTTGTGGTGGTCACATCAGTGCTATGTTTGGCTTATTTTTCACCTCAGGACCAGTCCATAACTACGAGGATGCCAAAAAATCTGATACAGCTAAGTTTGGGCGCTTCCATCGCGGCATGTTAGAGCGCGGTATTTACTTAGCACCATCTCAGTTTGAGGCTGGATTTTCCTCCTTGGCACACACTGAGGAAGATATTGAGCAGACTTTAGCAGTTGCACGGGATGTACTGTCTAGCCTGTAACCAATAGAGTACTGAGTCGAAAGTGCTGAGTCCTGACTAAACACAGTGCCTGCGGTGCAGCTTCCTGACTGTGTTCTTCTCCTGCTAAGGACTCAGCATTTCTTACGCTGATCTATCGGCAATGGGGTTACTGCCGTCATCGCTTTCTCTAATTACTGTTGAGCACACAGGAATTAACCGTGCCTGTCGTAGCCAAAGTAAAATAAATGAAATTACTTAGTTTTATACTATAAATTGTGACTTTATTGTAAAATAAACATGTATAAAAGGTTATAAATTACCTTATGTCTATAAGTGAGATAATAGTCGAGAAAGTGACGGTTAAGTTAGCTATGGCCAAGATGATTGGTTTACTAAAGCTTTAAGTAACTTCAGTATAGCTTTAGGAATTCTTCAAAGGATTCCAGCAAAAATTACCTGGTGAAAATTGATTTTCCTCTAAATAATGTAAAGAGAGTGAAATTCTCCCCTATTTATTATTCGTGCAGCGAGTTGACAGTGCATGAGCTACTGCTTAAACCCTACCTGTCTTAATCCAGAAAATTTGGCACAAAGCCAAAGGTGCCAATCTTGTGGCTCGCAACTACTATTGCGCGATCGCTATCGGGTAATCGAACCATTAGGTCAGGGTGGCTTTGGAGCAACCTTCTTAGCCAATGATCAAGTTTTACCAGGAGAACCGAGTTGTGTGATCAAGCAACTACGTCCCTCTGGAACTGCCCCTCATATTTTGCAGATGGCGCGGGAACTATTTGAGAGAGAAGCCAAAACCCTCGGTAAAATTGGCAATCATCCCCAAATACCAAGGTTGCTAGATTATTTTGAAGAACAGGAACAATTTTACTTAGTTCAGGAATACATCAGCGGTTCAACCCTCCAGCAGGAGGTAAAACAACATGGCAATTATAGCGAAGCTGGGGTGAAGCAATTCTTAAGCGAGATCATGCCATTGCTGCAATACATCCACGAGCTAAAGGTGATTCACCGTGATATCAAACCAGCTAACTTGATTCGCCGCGATCAAGACGCCAGAATGGTACTCATCGACTTTGGCGCCGTTAAAAACCAAGTTAGTCAAGGTGCGAACCAATCGGGACAGACAGCATTAACTGCCTATGCGATCGGCACTCCTGGTTTTGCGCCTCCAGAGCAAATGGCTATGCGTCCAGTCTATGCCAGCGATATCTACGCAGTGGGGGTGACATGCATTTATCTCCTGACTGGCAAAACTCCTAAAGATTTGGAATACAATCCCACAACGGGTGAAATGATGTGGGAGCAGATGGTGCATGTGAGTGAGCACCTGAGCAACGTGTTGAGAAAAATGTTGGAGGTGTCAGTACGCAATCGCTATCGTTCTGCCGAAGAAGTACTTAGGGCCTTAGAAATAGAACCATACCTCGAAAGTTTGGCCAAGGGTTTGCTAGTTAAATCTGATACTCCTGTTAAAGAGCCACCTAACAACCGCCTGGAAAATTCGGCTATCTTATGGAATCACCCTACACCTACACCCACATCTGGGACTAATACCAGTGCCAGCGTGGCCCAGGTAGCAGCAGCAATTCGAGCCAGAAGAGCCAAGGCAGCAGAAGCAGCTGGATTGCAAGCAACGGGAATGCACCAGAAATCTGCGATCGCCAAATCTACAACTTTACCTAACAGCAACAGCAACGGTAATGGTTCACAAACTCAAACCTCTAAAGTTGAACGTAAATTAGATACCCAAGGTCTACTCACAGCCTATCTGAAAGGCAGACGGGATTTTGCCCTACACAATTTAAATTTACTAAACCTGTCAGGTGCTGACCTATCAGAAACCAATTTCCATTCCGCTCAATTGCAGAAAACTAATCTCCAAGGAGCTAATCTCCAGAATAGCGACTTTGGCAGAGCTAGTCTCACTAGAGCAAATCTCAAGGATGCTAATTTGAATAAAGCCTATTTCAACCATACTGATTTAGAAGGCGCAGACCTGCGAGGTGCAGACCTCAGCTACGCTTATCTCAGCAATGCCAATCTCCGGGGAGCTAATTTATGTGGTGCAAATCTTACTGGTGCCAAGGTTTCTGATGAGCAGCTAGCACTAGCTAAAACCAACTGGATGACAATACGCCCTAATGGTAAACGTGGTTTGCTATGATTTGAAACTTGAAATCGATATATACATTCTATCAATTAAAAACCCTAAATCCAAAAACCCAGACCTTAACCATAGGTGACCTATACCTTAACTATAAGTGACCAATTACAGCAGTATTTATTTGTATAATAAGCTAGACTCTTGCAACATTAAGTCAGACTAAAATCTTATGTAACAAGTCCATTAATCTGAAAGTATCTGTAAGAGCAAGTTGCTTTTGTCAATGAAAAAATATGCTTCAAATACCTGATAAATTGAATTGGGACTAAATAGTGAACAAGCTCTGTCACTATTCGTATAAATTCCAATTTTCCAAGATTTATAGTAATCTCAAGGTTCTTCAGCTATTTATTTCCAGCCATTTTCATTTGTATGCTGTAGGTAGAGATAAGTAGTGTGAAACAAAAAATAAAATATTTATCCAACAAGTCCATTCATCTAAGAAAAATGCTGTAAGCAGTCAATATTATCAGGATTTAATGGGCATTTCAGCGATATTTATTTTTATAAATTTATCTAAATATTGAGAACTATCGTCCTAAAAAAGACTGTAGTATTAATTGTTTACTTATGTCAATAAGGGTGGCAACAATGTCAAAAAAAGAAAAGAAAGTAAAGAAATCAAAAAAAGTAAAGAAATCAAAAAAGTTATTAATTTCTAATTTGAACTTGCAATTAGAGTCAACTTTGCAAGAATTACCACTTTGGCAGATTCAAATTGAGATAGAACGCCCAGGAAATGACTTGACCATACTGTTTGAACAAGAGCCTTTACTACCAGGAATTATCTTGACAAAAGAACAGGACTTTGTGGGGATGATTTCACGGCAGAAATTTTTTCAGCATATGAGTAGTCCCTATAGCTTGGCACTATTTTCTATGCGACCTATTGAAAATCTTTATAACAGTATCGAGCCAGAAATATTTATACTTCCTGAGGATATGCTAATTGTGGAAGCTACTCAGGTAGCATTGCTGCGATCGCCCCAACTGTTCTATGAACCAATTATCGTGGAAACTAAGTCTCGAAAACATAGGCTAATTGATTTCCATGAGTTACTCCTGTCCTACTCCCAAATTTATGTTTTAACACTAACTCAGCTACAGAAGGTAGAAGAACAATCTAAAGCAGCCAGCGCCGGTTTTCGTGACCTTCAACAAAACTATGCCCGATTAGTACAGAATGAGAAAATGGCAGCCTTAGGTCAGCTAATTGCAGGCATTGCACATGAAATTAACAACCCTGTAAATTTTATTACTGGTAATATTGTTCATGCTATCAATTACAGTCAGAACCTAATTGAACTCAATGGGCTGTACCAAAAGCATTATCCCGATCCAGTATCAGAAATTAAAAAATTTACAGATCAAATTGAACTAGAGTTTTTAATCGGTGACTTTCCCAATCTCCTAGCTTCTATAAAAATTGGCTGCGATCGCATTCAGGAAATCATCCTCTCCTTGCGAAATTTCTCTCGTCTTGATGAATCTGAGAAAAAAACAGTTGACATCCATGCAGGTATTGAAAGTACCTTGCTAATTTTACAAAGCCGCCTCAAAAATCACCAAAAAAATCAAGAAAGCATCACTATCATTAAAGAATATAAACACCTCCCCCTAGTAGAGTGCTACCCTGGCCTACTCAATCAGGTGTTTATGAATATTATGGCAAATGCTATTGATGCTCTCTCTGAGTCTTCTGAGTTCTCAGTTTTGAATTGTGAGTCAACTTCTTTAACTCAAAACTCTCCCGCAATTTGCATTCGTACTGAACTCACTGATGACAACGAAGTAATTATTCGGATTGCAGATAATGGACCGGGAATTCCAGAGAGTGTACAAAAGCAATTATTTGACCCATTCTTTACCACCAAACCCATCGGGAAAGGAACTGGCTTGGGATTATCTATCAGCTATCAAATTGTTGTAGAAAAACACGGTGGAGAACTTCACTGCGTATCTGTTCCCGGAAAAGGAACTGAATTCATCATTAAAATTCCCATATGAACCACCCCGACCTGCTACGCTGACACTGATTGCAATTTCCCCTGAATTACAGCAGTTTTCGATTGATTAAACCACACTATAGAAACGTTGCATACATTAAATAAGCAAATCAACGCATTATTCAGATAAACGATCCATTCGCAGTCGGGTAACTGGAGCGCTTTAAGTGGGAATAAATCTTGTCTCAGTAATGCGTTCAAGATATCCAGCTACTTCCAAATTAGACCAGCCAGAAACCACTTCTGAGCGGAGTAAAAAGCCTGTTAACTGTGTGTCTATTCTAATCATCTATAGCCATTGGTAATGACTGCAAACAGCTTAAAACCCTGTGAACGGTAGTTTTGCATTTACAGGGTTTCAACCTTTAGGTAAAAATAGCTTTTATTGAGTTAGATTTACCTGTTTCTTTGGGATGTGCCTGCTGGTTCTAGTTTACGACCTGTCCCCGATGTAATAGTAAAGGCTTTTGAGTTACCCAAAATTTCTTTGCATTTTCTAATTAGAGGATACTCACTATTCCTAAAATCGTCTAGACCGATTGCCCAAATCATTGCGCCTGCCAAATCTTTCTCAATTAAGTAATTAGTTTTATGCTCAATTGATTCTTCATCGTCGTAAGAAACCCAGTCACCTGTACTGCTGTTGTAGGCATAGGGAGTCAGGGTTGGTTCATGCCACTCTCTGATCAAACTACCACTTGAAATATTATCCTTAATTTCAAAATAGGCAAGAAATCCTGATTCTTGTGTTTTCGGGCCTGCAGTACCCCCTCCATTAAAAGGCTTTCCTGGGCCATTATCACTCTGAGTAAGTGGAACGGTAACATGAAAAGTCCGACCGTAAGTTGGCAGACCCAGCACAATTTTTTCAGATGGAACTCCACCGTTTAGGTAATTTTCAACAGTGTTTTTGACAGAAAAATTAGTATCGGGATTAGAATCTTGTCGTAGCGGCGCTTGAACTGCGGTAATTGCAGGAACATCGAATGCACCATGATAATCATACGCCATTATGTTTACCCAGTCTAAGTGATTTGTACACTCAGCAAGCCATTCAAAGTAACTTTGAGGATTACTATGCCATTGAGCTGATACTCCTGATGGAACAATAGCGGCTGCTGCTATTGTTAAAAGAAGTTTTGGTTGCCTCGAATCACTATTAATTGCTTGACGGAATTCTTGAAGAAGGGTGACAAAATTAGCGAAATCTTCCTCCGTTCCTCCTCTGGTAAGGTCTCCAGGATATTCCCAGTCAAGGTCAATTCCATCAAACCCGTATTGGTGGGCGTAGTCGATAGCAGAGGAGATAAATTCTTGCCTTTTATCGCTAGAACTTACCATTTCGCTAAAAAGATGAAGTGAAATAGCGCCTATATCCGCATTTGCAGGATCGTTAAAGCTCCATCCGCCAATTGACAATAACGTCTTGAGTTCAGGGTTACTTTGTTTCAATGCTTGGAGTTCTGGATACAATTGTGTTTGATCGTTCCACTCAACTGGTTCGATTTTATAGTTACCAGTCAAGTATGGTGGTTGTGGGTTAGTAAGACTGCGACTACGAAAGCCAAAAAACCCAAAGGCAAAGTTGATATGGGTAAATAATGAGGGATCAATGTCTCTAGGGAAAAACCCTCTTGAATATTGTGCCCAATTTTCATAATAACCAACAATTTTGTATGCCATCTTTACTTCCTCTCTTTTGTATTTTGATAGACATCAAAAAACCTCTTGCAAAAGTCAAAAAATCAGAAATGTTATTTTGAGTGGAACGCAGTGAAGAGAAGAATATCAATAGATGTTTGCCTCCTCTCAACATGAAAATTTAAGCATTTATACAAGAGATTTAAAGCTAATATTACTTGTATTCAAACCCAATGACAATCAATAATTTATTAGGATTTATTAATTCTCTGATTAAATAAAATTTATCCTCTTATACAGCGCTTCCTGCTGTTATGAAGTACAGTCTCTCCCCCTCCACACTCCCTCCTTTTCGACCCTTTCAGCACTAAATATGTACCTCACAATAGCGAGAAGTGCTGTAGTTCGGTTTTGGTGAAGCTGCACTCAGTTATATTCCTCTTCGGTTAAACGGCAGAATTCAGGATGCTACACACCGACAAATTTTTCTTAATTTTTGGCATGAAATCCTACTTAGTGCTGTTCCAGGCGCGCTCGCCAACAATACAATTACAGTAGACCTATTAGCATAAATTAAAAACCGAGGTTTGATCACCTCTTCTATGCTAAAGAATAAGACTAACTAAATTTTCAGAACTAAATTGACTAGATATTGAAGCCTGAAAGCTAGATTTTGTAAATATTTACGCTTCTTAAAATATAGTGAAATACCCAAAAGCTTTAATTAAATTACAATACCCTAAAAATTTAGGCTCTCGTTATAAAATTTCCTATATGGCAAATTCTCAATCTTCCAGACATGAAAAAAGTATTAAAGCGTATTTACTTATCAAGTAATTCAAGTTAAAGCTTTAAATTGAAGCAGCAAATAGCAAAAGTTACCTTTGAAACCAGGAAGACACGGCAACATCAAAGCTTCAATTATCGCCGTGTCACCAACTCTTAGCCGACTACAAAATTCACCAACTTACCAGGCACCACAATCACCTTTTTAATTTCTTTACCCTCGATGTAACGCTGGGCAATTTCTGACTCACGGGCGTATTTCTCTAATGCCGCTTTATCTGCTTGTGATGGTACTTGAATCGAACCGCGAGTTTTGCCCATAATTTGAATTACCAAAGTGATTTCATCAGCCACCAACGCAGCAGAGTCAAAAGCCGGCCAAGTTTGCTTATGCACTGAACCCTGGTTACCAAATAACTGCCACAGTTCATCAGCAATGTGTGGCGCAAACGGTGCCAGCAAAACCACCAAAGTCTGAATACCTTCTGCATAAATTGGTGAATTTTTGCAATTAGCATCAGTTAGGGCGTTACTTAATTTCATCAATTCTGAAATAGCTGTGTTGAATTGATAGTCGTCCTCCACGTCTTCCGTAACTGCTTGGATAGCAGAGTGAATTGCCCGTCGCAAGTCTTTTTCCGGTTTAGTTAAATTGTCGAGTTGGGCTTGCTTACGAGATACACCAGCGGCGATATAATCAGTCACCAAGCGCCAGACCCGATTTAAGAAACGGAATTGCCCTTCTACATCCGCTTCATCCCATTCCAGGTCTTTTTCCGGTGGTGCTTTGAATAAGATAAACATTCGCGCTGTGTCTATACCATATTTGCCAATTACATCTTCTGGCGCAACACCGTTGCCCTTTGACTTGGACATAGTAGCGTACAGGCGTTGCAGTGGTTCACCTGTTTGAGGATCACGGGGATCAGCAGCGTTAACAAGATGAGAAGGTATCCATTTATCCTTACCGCCCTTGTTGGGGTTTAGGTAAGTTAAACCCTGTACCATACCTTGAGTCAATAGGCGTTGGAATGGTTCATCAAAATTCAACAAACCTCTATCGCGCAGTACCTTAGTAAAGAACCGGGAATACAACAAATGCAAAATCGCGTGTTCAATGCCCCCCACGTACTGATCTACAGGCATCCAGTCATTAGTTGTACTGGCATCAAAAATCTGCTGTTCATTCTTAGCATCAGGAAAACGTAAAAAATACCACGAGGAATCAATAAAGGTATCCATCGTGTCAGTTTCCCGCTTGGCAGGTGTGCCACAAGTCGGACAAGGAACATTCACCCAGCTTTCTAACTGCGTCAAGGGTGAACCGCCACGTCCAGTAAATTCCACATCTTCCGGCAACTCTACGGGCAAATCTTTGTCAGGAACAGGCACTATCCCACAATTGGGGCAGTGAATCACAGGTATCGGTGCACCCCAGTAGCGTTGCCGGGAAATCAACCAATCCCGGAGGCGGTATTGTACCCGGAGTTTGCCAAAACCTTGTTCTTCAGCATATTTAACTATTGCTTGCTTGGCATCTGTGGCAGTCATGCCACTGAAGGAACCAGAATTAATCAAAATTCCCGGTTCTGTGTAGGCATTATCATAATCAATCATGATCAGCGGTAGATTTTTTTGTTGGAAATCCACATCTGCCACCGCATCTGGTGGGACAATCACAAACTCAATCGGCAGGTTATAGTTATTGGCAAACTTGAAATCTCGGACATCATGGGCAGGTACACCCATCACTGCCCCAGTACCATATTCATATAGTACGTAATCAGCAATCCAGATGGGCACTTCTTCCCCTGTAAAGGGGTTAATTGCCACCCCACCTGTGGGGATACCCCGCTTGGGTTTATCTTCAGCAGTACGTTCTAATTCGCTTTGATTGGCAACTTCCTGAATAAAGGCTTCTACCGCTGCTTGCTGTTCTTTGGCAGTGACGCGCTTCGTTAAGGGATGTTCTGGCGCTAACACCAGGTAGCTGACACCAAAAACTGTATCTGGGCGTGTCGTGTAAACGCCGATTTTCTCATCCAAGCCGATGATGGGAAATTCTAGATATGCGCCAGTGGATTTACCTATCCAGTTAGCCTGCATCAATTTGACTCGTTCGGGCCAACCTGTCAATTTTTCCAGGTCATTCAGCAATTCTTCGGCGTAGTCGGTAATCTTTAAAAACCACTGCCGCAAGAGTTTGCGCTCAACTTTTGCCCCACTGCGCCAAGAACGTCCTTCGTTATCAACTTGCTCGTTTGCTAGTACGGTTTGGTCAATGGGGTCCCAGTTGACTGCTGCTTCTTTTTGATAAGCTAACCCTGCTTGCAAAAATTGCAAGAAAATCCATTGTGTCCATTTGTAATAGTCTGGTGAACAGGTGGCGATTTCGCTCTCCCAGTCAATTGATAAGCCGAGACGCTGCAATTGCTGCCGCATTTGGGCAATATTTTGATAAGTCCACTTTGCTGGGGGGACTCCTCGATCAATTGCGGCGTTTTCCGCTGGTAGTCCAAAGGCATCCCAACCCATTGGGTGCAGTACCCGATACCCCTGCATGCGCTTGAGGCGGGCAATCACATCGGTAATGGTATAGTTACGGACGTGCCCCATGTGCAGGCTGCCGGATGGGTAGGGGAACATGGATAGAGCGTAGAATTTTGGCTTGTTACTTTCTGTAGGTGTCTTATCTAAGCCAAGTGAGACCCATGTTTTTTGCCATTTTTCCTCAATCGCTGCTGGGTTATATCGGGACTCCACAGAAAATTCTCCTACTGGATCTGTACTCGTGTCTGCCTCAATATTGTAGGTGCTAGGCAAAGGAATCAGATAGTTAAAACAAGTTATGGCTGAATCAAAAATAAAATTTCCTGGAGAAGTGCGGGTTTTTGTTTACGGTACGCTCAAACCAGGTGAAGCTAATTATCAAAAATACTGTGCAGGTAAGGTGAAAGTTGCTCAAAGAGGTTTTGCATTAGGCGAATTGTTTGCCTTGCCGATGGGTTACCCAGCGATGACCCTAGGGGAGGGCCAAGTTCAGGGACATTTGCTCTCTTTTGCGGACTTAGGGATTTTAAAAGAGTTAGATGATCTGGAAGGCTATCACCCCTCTCGACAAACACCAGAAAATCTCTATAATCGTCAATACATAGAGATTTTCAAGATACAAGGTCTATGCCTAAGTTGGGCTTGGGCTTACTTTATGACTCCTGAGCAAGTTATTCAATTAGGAGGTGTCCCCCAATCTGATGGCTGGTGGAGTGGCTGCGGCATAAGAGCAAATCGCTGTTACGAAGTATGAACTAGTTGATATTTTTCAAGGTGCTTTGCGGTTGGGGCTGTGCCTGATTCGCTGGTTTTTGCGGCGAGGCTACTGCTGTTTTCGGAATTTCAATTACTGGGTTATTTAAGGCCACCATCAGCGGCGAAACAGGGACTACAGGTGTTGTCGTCGCTGGTTTTGGTTCTATTTGCGGTTGTTGCGCCAATTGCAGCGTTCTAGACTCACTACCTGGTAGTAAGCTAGTGACAGCGCCGAGCGCACAAGCGGCAATGGCGACACCGCCAAACATCCAGGTTAACTGGGAACGGCGGCGTAAACGTGCCCATACTTGCTGAAATGTTGTTTCTGGTGACTGTTGGGCTGCTGGTACTGGCAGAGTTTGCACACTTTGCCGTAGCTTTAACAGTCGCGCATACAATCGTTGAACTGAGGCATCTTTTGCCAGCCATTCTTCTACTTGCCTGCGTTCGGCAGCTGTAACCTCGCCATCGAGGTAAGCACTTAATAACTCAAAGCGATCGCGCTTCACCATATCCATAGTACCCGTTGATTCATTGGTATGCTTATCCGTCCCATCTGGTAAATCTCTAAGAAGTTGCGAGTGGGAAAGGTTGTGAAACTGAGAATCAGTGGTCATTTTAACATTATTACCAATTCATACACGGGTCAACGCAGCCCAGAAAGTTGAGAAATTAATCAATTTTTCTCTTAATGGCAGAAATCATTGGCATTTTGCTCACAATTCTTAATATTTTTTAAATTCTGCCAATGAGTAGACGGCAGATACCCTAAACTAGGTATCTAGATAATTTTGCAACTGGGCTTGCAATCTGGATCTAGCTCTGGCTATTCTCGACTTGACAGTTCCCAGGGAAACACCAGTAATTTCGGCAATTTCTTCATATGCCATACCTTCGATTTCTCTGAGGACAATAGTAGTACGGAATACCTCTGGCAAATCCGCGATCGCCTCCCGCAGTTGCTCGTAAAATTCTCTAGTTGTTAGTTCTTCCTCAGGTCCGGGAGTATCCCCAGCAATTTCCCAATCCATTTCGCCGTCATCTACCGAGCGGGGAGCATCAAGCGACAAGGGGCTGACAACCCGCTTGCGTTTCCGCAACTCATCGTAAAACAAGTTGGTGGCAATACGGCTTAACCAGCCTCTAAATTTGGCAGGCTCTTGTAATCGGTTAATATTCCGATACACACGAATCCAAACTTCTTGAGCTAAATCGGCTCTGTCAGCCCAATCTGGAGCCAGGTGATATAAAACCCTATCAACTTGAGTCTGATAGCGGCGCAACAGTTCTGCAAACGCAGCACGATCTGGGCGCAGTCCTGTTTGACAGCGTAAAATTAAATCGTGATTGGACAGTTTGTCAACTTGCACCGATGCTTCTGGGTACCTTGCATCAACCGTTGACCAGGATACAGTAATCGATTGACTCATAGATCGTACTGGCTTTAAATGATCCCTATCTATTAGACCTGCTAATTGCTAGGAAGTTCCTAAGTGAAGTGACGGATTTATGACTGGAACACCGAGGTATATAAATATGGGTACATTTTTAGAAACCGGCATCGCTACTTTCTGGTTCTATCGCTAGAACAATCGTCATTTCGGCTAGCCGCGAACAGTCCGCAGGGAACTCGCAATCTTACGTACAATTGTGCTACTTGAGATAACTGACCATATACCATTGACAAAAAGCAGGACTTATGCTGTTTGAAAGCAGATAATTTGGTATTTTTGACCGAGATGAGAAATTGGGTCTTGGGAAGATATAAAGGAGGAACGAATTCAATAATTAATTCCCCCTCGTGCTGCTGATCCCCCAATCCCTAGCCCCAGTCCCTTGGGAAAAACCTGTCCTTTCATTGGCGGTTCCAATGCTAGTTAGCGGCTTTGACAATCTCGTTTTCACTCAATATCCTGGGTGATGCCGCCCTGAAGTGCCGAACCTACGCATCTAACGAATAGATTTTGGATTCTGACCGCCAATGAAAGGATAACTTTAATGAAACCCCAATTGGGTCTGCTGTAGCTAATAAGACTGTGATTTTTGTGGTTTTGTTACTAAAATAGTTACTGATTTTTCTTTTTTTTGTTGGTAATTAGAACCAGTATTAGTTTGATTGGGTATGCGAACTTGAAAAAATAAATTGAGGGAAAATGTAATTGTGACTGCCAGCAATAGTTTTTCCAACATGGTCTTTCTCCCACACCCACACCATTAATGATCAATTGCTGCATTTTGAGAGTACCAAAGATAAATCCCCTAGTTGGCTTCCAACCTAGTCGCGGAGCTGCTTGTTGTCAGATATCGGAACTTCGGAGGATGACTGAGGCTTCTGATGGCGAGTTTTCCAACTGGGCAAGTGCCAATAACACTAGTCTGCCTAGGGTGAACAGCAGATTCATGAAGAAACTGATAAGTATTTATAAATTTTTGATAATTGAATGTTTTGCGACTTCCAATTAGTCAGGTGGATATGTCAGGGATAATCAATCAATAGGCGATAACAATGGCAAGAAACGAATCTGTAGCGCGTATGGTGATGTTGCTCTGTTTTGGCACAGCAATTTTATCTCTGGCTGTCCATTGGCAGATTAAGGCAACGCCAGGGCGGTCGGAGCAAGCTACATCAAGTGTGTTGAGGCAAAATTCTCCCCGAACCTACTCTACAGGAAGCTCGACCGTCGGTCTAGGGGAAACTGCGCTGGGCGCTTCTGTACCCTCTTCTCGACTAAAGTCTTCTGCTATAAAGCCTGATTCTAAGTTGGAGATGGTGAAAAACGCAGCTAGTGCAACTGACGCCCCAAAAAAGATGCGGCTGGTGACGCCAGGACAAATACAGAATCCGGGAGATGGGGAGCAACGGAAATCATCCGGTGGACTGGCATCTGGTAAGACTCAAGTGGTAGTTGTTTTAAGCGATCGCCGTGTTTATGTTTACCGCTATAATGAGGTGATAGCTAGCTACCCAATTGCTGTGGGCAAGAAGGGTTGGGAAACGCCTACAGGTACGTTTGAGGTCATGCATATGCAACACCACCCTATTTGGCGTCACCCGATTACTGGCAAAGTATTTGAGGCAGGGACAAATAGTCCTTTGGGAGATCGGTGGGTTGGGTTTTGGTCAGATGGACGGAATGAAATTGGCTTTCACGGCACCCCTGATATTGACCTAGTGGGGGCGGCTGTGTCTCATGGTTGCTTAAGAATGCGTAATGCTGATGTCCGCTCGTTGTACGACAAAGTGAGTTTAGGGACACCAGTTTTGGTGCGTGATTGATTTTGTCATTAGTCATTAGTGCGTTGTCGATTGTTTCTACTGACTAATGACTACTGACCAATGACTAAAATTCTGATTTTTGCTCAAAATTAGGCGCGTAGACTTGGAGTAAGGTACTGACTTGGCGCAGAACTTCATTGCCAGTGCTTTTACCTAAAGCTTGCCGTTCTGGGAAGAAATTGGGTCGATCCAAGTAACGGTCAATTGCCTCACCTACTTGCTGGGAAATCAATTCTTGAAGTTCTGTTTTAGCGCGTTGCCGCTGGTAGTTAGCACCTTCCTCTGTAGTAGCATACAGAGGTAGCAGACGGTTGAGGGCGTAAGCAGCAATATCTCCCACATCGAGAGAGCTTTCACTGGTGGCTTCAATTTCTGCTATTCGGGCGATCGCTTCAGTCAGTACCAGTTCTTCCATCACGTTGATAAATTGTTTGCGAGGTACCGCCACTACCTCACCTGTCAATAGCGCCCCCATCAGTCGGTCTAGCGCCATGTACTCTTCAATTGACAGATCCGAAGCGTTATCACAGATTCGCCCGACTTCCGCTTCCATTGCTGGTGTCAGATAACCATCCTGGAGAGCTTGTTCTACAATTTTTTCAATACTCATAACGCTCATTATCTTTAAGCCACCTAAGCAGGGTAGTGACGGTAGCAACCAGTTTATTTTGCCTAATTATCGGCAGATCATACAACTTAATTCACAAATGCGATCAATTTTTTTTCTACTAATCAACAACTTTATTTTGCCAAGGTATGGGGTCAACAGATAGTCCGTTGACATATAAACCCCAGTGCAAATGAGGTCCAGTAGAAGCACCTGTGGAACCAACTGCGCCAATTAATTGACCAGCTTTCACCAAATCGCCTTCTTTGACATTAATGCGACTTAGGTGCATAAAAATGCTGGTTACCCCTTGACCGTGATCAATGCCAACTACGTTACCATGAACTCGGAACCCTTGGGATACCCTGCCTACCATTGCAACTCGCCCTGCGGCTGGGGCAACTACGGCTGAACCGGCTGCACCAGCATAGTCAACGCCACGATGGTAGTAGTCATTTGCAAATTTACCATTATAGTAGCGACGCACACCATAGATTGTACTCATCCGGCCTTTATTTGGTTTCAGGAACAGACCATTCCAGTATTTTTGTGGTGTTTGTAAGGCTTTAAAGGCTGCTACACGGTTAAGTTCAAGCTCTGTGGCTTGTAATCCAGATTTTCCTGGTGGTAGATTAATACGTTGTATGGGGAATTTGCGATCGCGCACTTGCACAGACAAGTTTTGCTCTTGACCGTCGCCAAAAACTTTAAATTTTCTTATACCCGCTTTTTCTAGTGGAGTTGTTGGCACTAAGGCCCGGTACTGATTGGGCGAAACTTCAAATGCTGGGTAGGTTTTTTCACCGATAGTTACTCTGGGAGGGCGATCATTTCCTGGGGTATCTAGATTAATCTCAACCGACAACGTATCTCCTAACCGAGGAGTAGTTGGAGTTACCTGAACTTGTAAAGCGTCTACAGGTAAGGCCAAGGTAACGGGGATGGCGGCAAATATACCCATTAACATATTTGTTGCTCGGTGATTTAGAGTTAAATATTTGACTCTAAAACACTGCGACTTATTTTTTGGATTAATAACTTCAGTTTCGTTAGTCATAGACCTGCAAAAAAATCTCTTACTGCTTTTGAAAAACAGACTAACTTATTATCTTTGGTGTTTCCTAAGAAAAGAGGTAGATTCATTTAGCTAAACCAAGTAAGCCAGAGAGGGAGTGCCAAAAATAACCCCACAAAGGTCAAGGCAATGCTGGTAGCTAACAAATTCCGATCTAGGTCATAAACTTCCGCCAAAATCAATACGGAAAGCCCTGTGGGTGTTCCAGACATCAACACCAGTACTAAACGCTGTTCGCCAATCACACCTAAATAAGTTGCACCTAATCCTACTAGCATCGGCACAATGAAGACTTTAATGACGCTGGCAATTGTGGCGATTTCCAGACTTGGCCATCCTTTCATTCTTCCTAGTCGCAAACCAACTAGCAATAAAGCAAAGGCAATTACTACCCAAACAGCTTGTTCTAAACCTGACTCCACTACTGCGGGTAATTCTACAAATTGGGTATTTAAGCCAATGAAAAATGTCCACAGGCTGGGGACAGTGATTAGATCCCACAACTGTGTCCACCAATAATTTTTAGCTTCTCTTTTGCCAAAATAACTAGCGATTAAAACAGCAATTCCATAAGTGCCGACAACGTTGTTGGTAACGCTAAATAATACTGCCCAGTCAGTGTTTTCAGGGCTAGTTAGCACTTGTGTGAGTGTCAATCCCACAAAGCCTGTGTTACCTAAAATTGTTGCCAGAATAAAACTGCCCAAACTTGCCCGCGCTGGCGAGTTTAGCAAATCTAGACTTACCTCTTCTGGCTGGATTTTTCGACTCATTAACCATTGCCACCCCCACCAAGTTAACAGCGCGAGAATCAGACTCAGTAATAATACTGCCACTGCTATCCCAGGTATTAGTCCGCCATTAGATGAGTTAGTATGACGCGCTAGTACCAGAAGTTGCAGTGGCACGCCCACCCAGTAAAGGGACTGCCCCAGCAGCTTGAGAAAGCTATCTGAGGCGAACCGAGATAATAATAGTCCTAAGCCTATCCAAGTAAACAGAGGGGTGTAGGCATGGAATAGGGTTTCAATCATGGTGAGGTGACATCAGCACTCAGCTATCAGCAGGATTACTGTAACAGACTTGTCAGCTTGATTACTTTAAAATTCCGAAACCTGTTGACACTTGCTGGCTGAAAGTTTATCTAAGATTTGCGGCTTTAGCAGCACTAGCTAGTTTGCCATCTTCCATGTGAACGATGCGATCGGCAATGTCGAGGATGCGGTTATCATGAGTCACCATCAAGATGGTACAACCTCTTTCTTTAGCAAGTTTCTGCATGAGGTTGACTACATCTCGACCGGATTGACTGTCTAGGGCGGCTGTGGGTTCATCTGCAAGGACAATTTGCGGATGACTGACTAAGGCGCGGGCGATCGCCACTCGCTGTTTTTGTCCTCCCGATAGTTGATCAGCATAGTAATGCAGATGATTTCCTAATCCTACCTGTTCTAGCATCTGGGCTGACCGGGAATGCATTTCCTGTAACCCAATATGCTGGTGCAATTCCAAACTCATTCTGACGTTCTGGAGTGCTGTTAAACTACCATGCAAATTGTTTGCTTGGAAAATATAACCATTATGGCATCGCGTCTGGACTAGGTGTTTGGCACTAGCACCGCACAATTCTCTTCCCAACACCCGCATACTCCCAAATTGGGCAGAACGCAACCCACCTACTAAGGTTAGCAGCGTCGTTTTACCAGAACCAGACGGGCCAGTCATGATAATAATTTCACCGGCGTTAATTTCTAGATTGATTTTAAATAACACTTGTTTGCGGAGTTGGCCGAAACCAAAGTAATGGTCGAGATTCTGAATTGAGATAACTGGAACCATACTTGGGATTGGTAATTGGTAATTGGTAATTGGGGATTGGTAATCGGTAATTGGTAATTGGGGATTCATTTCTATTACCCATTACCCATTACCCGTTACCGATTTAGAACATATCAGCGGGGTCGGTAGCTTGAAGTTTACGAGTAGCGATCGCCCCTGAGATAGTACACATGATGATGGTCAGCACAATCACCTGCAATGCCCGGATTGCGGTCATGTACATGGGTAGATTTGTGGCTTGCCGAGTTAGCTGGTAAAGTCCCAAGGATACTGCCACACCTGGCATAAAGCCCAGCACTGCCAAAATCAACGCCTCTTCAAACACCACACTTAGCAGGTAGTAATTGCGATAACCCATTGCTTTGAAGGTGGCGTATTCTTTCACGTGGGCATTGACATCGGCGGAGAGGACTTGATAGACGATAATCACCCCCACCACAAACCCCATCGAGACACCAAGGCTGAAAATAAAGCCGATGGGGGAGTTGGTTCTCCAGAAGTTGTTCTCAAATTCGATAAATTCTGTGTGAGTTAGAACTCTAACATCATCACTGAGGTAAGTTCTCAAGTCTGCTGCTACTTTTTGTTTGTCATAGCCAGGTTTTACCTGGATTAAACCTAGACTGATACTGCTTGAGGGGCGTTTGGGAAATAAGCGTAAAAAGTTCTGATCGCTGGTGATGAGGCTACCATCAGTCCCAAAGGAAGCTCCAACGTTATATAACCCACTAATGGTAATTGTCCGCCCGTCGATTTCGGTGGTAACAATTTTACCTTGGTCAATTTGTGCGATCGCTTCTTGGTAATCTCCTCTAGCGCCACGGTCGAATAAAACTGTGTACGGCAGTTTTATCGCCTGTAATTGTTGGTTAACGGACAGTAAATCAAAGGCTGGTTGATCTGGATTGAAGCCGATAACTAATACCCCTGTCCCATGACGTGTTTGGGGATTCTTCCAGGTGATGACGTTGAAGTACATTGCTTCTGCTGACTTTACCCCTGGTATATCCATTGCTTGGTACAGTCGTCGCCGAGAAAACGTAGACATACTTTGCAGGTTACGGGTTTGGGGACTGATTAATACAATGTCTGTTTTTAAACTGCGATGTAATCTGGTGTTGCTGTCATACAGCGCTGTCTGAAAGCCTAGTTGCATAAACATGAGAACGTCGGCAAAGGCAATGCCTGACAATGCTACCAGCAGGCGACTTTTTTCATGACTCAGTTGCAACCATCCCAGAGGTGTTCGCCGCCGCAGTTGTTGGAGTGGTCCCATGATATTTTTGAGTGCTGAGTGTGGTAGTTAGAAAAATGTAAGTGGGAAAAAGGTAATTAGAAAAAACTATTACCCATTGCCTTTTTCCCAATCCGTTCACAATTCAATGACCACTTTGACCTGCATATTGGTTAAGTTGGCAGCTTTCTGGCTGGAGGCATTATCTAGTCGGATATGAACTTTCACCACTCTGTTGTCGATGTTGCTGGATGGATCAGTATTAATCACACTCTGTCGGCGCACCTGCAAGCCTATCTGATCCACTGTTCCTGGCAATTCCACGCTTAAAACATCAGTTACTACTCGCACCCGTTGACCAATACGCACTTTGCTGATGTCGCTTTCGTAAACTTCGGCTACTGCATACATCTGGCTGGTTTGCCCAATATCGGCAATACCATCATTTGAGATCAATTCCCCTGGACGGGTGTGGATCTCAAATATCTGTCCCTGAAGTGGCGATCGCACATAAGCTTGTTTAAGATTAGCTTTTGCCTGGTTCATGGCTGCTGTGGCACGGCCAACTTCGGCAGTGAAGGTTGCCACATCCACCCCTCGCACTTCAGATATTTGCTCCAGTGTGGCTGTGGCTTCTTTAACTTGTTGCTGGCTGGTTAATTGGGTACGCTTTAACTGCACCTGTGCTTCTTGAAGACTTTTTTGGGCGGTTTCTAGAGTTAAGCGTTTGCTGTCCTGTTGAGAGGCGGAGATTGCGCCTTCTGCATACAATCTCTGATAGCGTTGGTCTTCTGCTTGAGCATTCAGTACTTGGGCTTTTAAGCGTCCAATGGTGGCAAATTGGGCATCAATATCGCCTTGGCGTTCTGCTATCAGGCGAGCAATTTTGGCAATTTGGGCGTTAATTTCACCACGTTTCACACCTGCTTGGATGCGGGCTAAGTTTGCCTGTGCTACTTTTACCTGTGCTTGCGCTTCTGTTAATGCTGCTTGCAAGCGATCGCGATTGTCCAAAATAGCAATCACCTGGCCTACCTTCACCCTATCCCCCTCTTTCACTAGTAACTCTTCTACTCGACTCCCTGTACCAGATACAGCAGCAGAGAGTTTAATCACTTCTCCCTGTGGCTCGATCCGTCCTAAAGATGTGACCGTTTTTAATTCTGGTGCGTTCACTCCTGGAGCTTGTGCTTTCTGATGAGCTGCATCTCGAAATTTTATCCCCGTAAAAACACTAATTCCTATCACAGTTAATGATGCAATTATAACTATAATAATGGGCGGACGTAAAATAGACTGAAGGGATAATGAACCTTGTAGCTTGGGGTTTTGCACAATAGCATACCTTTTCAGCAATTCAAAATTAGTTCATTCTGCAACTGTCAAGAAAATTGGATTTTCCTCAAGGTTCTCAGCATTTTTAAATGTAGATTCCTGGTAGAAAGTGACCTAGCACAAAACACTCTCCCAGCTTTCCATTCGTCGTGCTGTAACGTAGAACTCTAAGAATCAGCTTTTTTGTAGATATCTAAACTCAAAATTCCTGATTCAGAAGCCATACCTAGAACTTTGATGGCTTCATTGGTAGATTTTGCCATCACTGGGCAGATTTTGTCTGGTTGCGAGATTATACCAATGGAAGCGATCACTTAATTGATGCTTTGACACACCTACTAATTGTTAATTATGCTGTTAAATAATCTCATTTAGCTTATTTTTTATACCAATGCTTGGCGGTAGTAAATAAGTAATTAAAAATATATATTAGGTATTTTTGGCAGCCTATATATTCAGTTTTTGCAATCAAGGAAAGTAGTGATCTTGATTGACTGATAATACCCTTTTACTAAATGGCACAGATCAGAGACTATTAGACATACATCTAAATTAAGATATTTGTATTAGATTGAAACTAAAATAGTATAAATAAAAATAAATTGTCTTCAAAGCTGATTAAAAATTGAGGCTATATCTAAACTTAGATTGCCTCAATTACTAATTTCAGGTCAACCCCTTCCCTACGGAACGCCAAAGGCGAACGGGGAATTAAAAACTAACAGAATTTTGTGCCTCTTTCAGAGGAGCTGCGCTAACGCGGAGGTGCGGTCGGCTCTATGAGAGCATTTTTAATTCAAAAAAGGTCAAATTCACTTCATCTGTTTGAGAATTTGGAATGTTTGATCATTCTTCGCTGTGGATTTCCGCTTACTTCCCCAACCGATATTTTCGCGGTAACTGCCAAGTAGTCCTGTTTTGGCTAATTCTGCCTCACTGACTGAAGTCAGCACATCGGTTTCTGGTGCTACAAACAAGGCATCAACTGGGCAATACAATTCGCACATAAAACAAGTTTGGCAATCACTCTGTCTGGCAATTGTTGGCGGTGCATTAGGTACACTATCAAATACATTTGTCGGGCAAACGCTGACACAGATATTACACTTGATGCACCGCGACTCGCTTACCAACTCGATCACACTACTGCTCCTATTTTCGATGGTAATTTTTCTACATTATTTAAAGGTTGAGCTTTCACCCAAACTTCATCTAGACCACCACTTATCAAGTGATGTTGCTGATTAGCATCCTGTTCTGGATAGTCTAGATGTCTATGCATACCACGAGTTTCTTTGCGTTCAAGGGCACTGCTGTACATCCAGCGGGCTGTGGCTACCATTGAGGCGGCTTCTCGCGCCCGAACAAGTTGGTTATTTTCAACAAGACGATCGCGAATTTCTTGCCAGAGGTGATTTAGCCGAACCAGAGAATCGGATAAACCTTGATTTGTACGGAATAAGTTGCGATCGTAAGGAAATACTTCAGCTTGTACTGCTTGAATAATTTCATCAGTTGCTAAAGTCTGGGGACGTTCTTTTTGAGTACTTAATCCTGCTACCCCAACACCTTTAACACGGCGTTGATTTGCTTGATTTCCTAGATTTTGAGCATATTTAGCCGCAGATTCCCCTGACCAATAACCTGAGGAAATCGCCCAAGCGGCATTATGACTACCACCACCTGTAAACCCGCCACAAATCAGTTCTCGTGTGGCTGCATCTCCTGCGGCATAGAGTCCTGGTACAGAAGAGGCACAGGTTTGATCAACAATTCTCATCCCACCAGTTCCGCGGACTGTTCCCTCTAAGCGCAGGGTAACAGGGAAGCGTTGGGTAAAGGGATCGATGCCTGCACGGTCAAAGGGTAAAAAGAAGTTGGGCTGTGCTAAACGCATAGATGCCCGCATCTGGGGCGCTGCTTTGTCTATAATCGCGTAAACCGGTTGGGAGAGCAATGTTTGGGCAATAACTGAACGCCCTTTTTGCGAACCTGCTCCCGGAATCGGGGTGCCGTCTTCGTAGGTAAAGGTTGCCCATTTGTAGAACAGGGTTTTGGTAACTGAAGAAAAGGCGGGAGAGATGCCGTAAGCATTGGAAAACTCCATTCCTGACATCTCGGCACCTGCTTCCGCCGCCATTAAGTAACCATCCCCTGTCAGAACGTTGCATCCTAAAGCTTTACTCAAGAAGGCACAACCACCGGTGGCAATAATTGTAGAATGCGATCGCACTTTCCATGTTGCACCGGTCTGCCGATTCACCCCCGTCGCACCACTGACAATACCTTCTTCATCTACCAGCAGTTGTAGTGCGGGGCTGTGGTCTAATATTTTTACTCCTACTCGTTTGATTTGCTTCCGCATCAGCCGCATATATTCTGGACCTTGAAGCGATCGCCGATAGGGTTTACCTTCGTCGTCAGTGGGAAAGGGATAACCCCACTCTGATAACAGGTTAACGTTGGCATAAGTCTGATCGAGCACGCGATTCATCCAACTGCGGTTTGCTAAAAATCCACCTAATGATTCCCGACTGGCGATCGCGGTTTCCCTTGCATCCGCATCAGGTGGTACATACCAAACACCATTACCAGACGCAGCCGCACATCCTGTAGTCCCGCAATATCCTTTATCCACAAGTACAACTTTAGCACCATGAGCAGCTGCACTCCATGCCGCCCAAGTGCCTGCTGGCCCACCACCAATCACCAGCACATCCGCTTCTAAATTTAGTTCAAAATCAGTTGTCAACGTTTTTAGCATCAACTCTTTCCCCATCAATAAAGTCTTCAGCGTCAATTCTTCACTCCATCAATACGGCACTTTTGGCTTGGCAGCAAATGGCCGACGGTTTCTTAAAGAATGAGGATTTATCGCTAAACTACGGCAACTTGATTGATTTGCCGTAGTTTTAGATAAAACACAGTTTTTCACAGTTCCCAGAAAAAAGCAAGTATTGTTAGACAATAAATTGCCAAGTAACGTTGTGTAAAATGCCTCAAATTAGGCTTGCTTTTTCCGGATTTTTGTGCAAACATCCAAAGTGATGAGCAAACTACATAAAACCGATAGTATTGCCGTAGATTAAGATAAACTTAGGTAATGCTATTATCAAAAGTTTAGTAATCAAGTAGTACTAATTATGACCAAATTTACTGAACTTTTACGTTTTCGTTATGGTGATAACGCTGTCAATATAATAGAAGATATTGACAATAAAGACAGCCTAACCACATTACTCTCTCACCGTTCGATTCGCGCTTACCTTTCTCAATCACTGCCAGCAGGAACATTAGAAACCTTAGTTGCAGCGGCTCAATCAGCTTCGACTTCCTCTAATCTCCAGACATGGAGTGTTGTTGCAGTAGAAGATGAAAACCGCAAAGAAGAATTAGCAAAATTAGCGGGAAATCAAGCACATATTCGCCAAGCGCCTTTATTTCTGGTTTGGTTAGCAGATTTAGCGCGTTTGACTTACATTGCTGAAAATAGCGGGCTGCCTCATGAAGGTTTAGACTTTTTAGAAATGTTTTTGATGGCAACGATAGATGCCACATTAGCCGCTCAAAATGCGGTAGTTGCTGCTGAATTGCTGGGTTTAGGAACAGTATATATTGGGGGCATTCGTAACCAACCCGAAAAAGTAGCCCAAGTGCTGAATTTGCCGCCCCATGTCGTGGGAGTGTTTGGACTTTGTGTAGGTTATCCCGATCCAGCGGTGAATGCAGCGATTAAGCCTAGGTTGCCCCAATCTGCCGTGCTGCATCGAGAAACTTATCAGCTAGCAACACAAGATGAAGCGATCGCACAATATAACGAAGTGATGAAAGCTTTCTACGCTGCCCAGAATATGAATATTCCTGGGGATTGGTCAGAACATTCTGCCAAGCGGATTGCTTTTGCGGAATCTCTGTCGGGACGCGATCGCTTGAGTGAAGCTTTGAAAAACCTCGGCTTCAAACTGCGTTAATCGTCATAGTTGCAGGTTGACGTGATTTTCATTCCGCTAACTGGAATTGCATTTTAAGTAATATCCAGTAAAGTTTTGCCTATAAAATACGGTAACTTAGTCTAATTAAAGTAGTTTATTTTTATACTGTCATCACCATGCAAATTCTCTGGTTTCTTCCCACTGGTAGCGATGGACGTTATTTAGGCACAAAAATTGGCTTTCGTGCTGCCACTCCTGATTATTTGCAGCAAATTGCCCAAGCTGTAGACAATCTCGGTTACACAGGCGCATTACTACCTACGGGGCCTTTTTGTGAAGATGCCTGGATTACCGCTGCCTCTCTGATCTCTGTCACCAAACGCATGAAGTTTCTGGTAGCAATTCGTCCGGGGGTTACTTCCCCAAGTGTAGCTGCACGCATGGCGGCGACATTTGACCGGATGTCTCGTGGGCGATTGTTAATTAATGTAGTCACAGGCGGCGACCCAGTGCAACTAGCTGGGGATGGTTTGCATCTGAGCCATGATGATCGTTATGACTTAACAGATGAATTCCTGACAGTTTGGCGAGGTATTGTCAGCGGGGAAACAGTTGATTTTAAAGGAACCCACCTAGACATCAAAGGCGGTAAGCTGTTATTCCCACCAGTTCAAAGTCCTTATCCGCCATTGTGGTTTGGTGGTTCTTCTGCTGCTGCTAAACGAGTTGCTGCCAAACATATTGATGTTTACCTAACTTGGGGAGAACCGCCACAGCTAGTAGCCGAAAAGATTAAGGAAGTGCGTCAACTAGCAGCAGCACAAGGCAGAACAGTGCGTTTTGGTATCCGCCTGCACGTGATTGTGCGCGAAACCGAGTCAGCAGCCTGGGATGCAGCCAATGAGTTAATTCAGTATGTCGATGAAAATGCGATCGCCAAATCCCAACAAGCCTTTGCTGATTCCGACTCTGAAGGACAACGGCGGATGAGTCAACTGCATGGTGGTAGTCGAGAAGCCTTAGAAATTAGCCCCAACCTCTGGGCAGGAATTGGCTTGGTGCGGGGTGGCGCTGGTACTGCCCTAGTGGGAGATCCTGATACCGTTGCCGCCCGGATGCTGGAATATCAAGAATTAGGCATAGAAACCTTCGTCCTTTCTGGATACCCCCATCTAGAAGAAGCCTATCGTACTGCCGAATTACTGTTTCCACGCTTACCCTTGCAGAACCAAACGGCACAACTAACACCCCAAATCTTGAGTTCTTTTAGCGAATTCGTCAACAACGATAAATTTGCTCAACAACTACAAGTAGCTCCTGTGAGTACCTCATGACAACAGCAAATTTTAGATTAGGAATTTGGGATTAAGCACAAAGACCAAATCTAAAATCTAAAATTTGATGCCCTCGAATTTATCAGTGGAATCTAAAATCTAAAATTTGATGACTATTACCCTGAAAAAAAACAAGATACCCAAGATATCGCTGGACTGGCTACAAAACCAGCGAGTTCAGAAATTAATTCCTTGGATTGTACCCATTTTCATAGTAATGCTTTGGGAGTTGTCAGTTAGAACTGGTTTGCTCTCGACCAGAATTTTACCAGCACCGAGTGGTGTGATTGCCACAGCGATTAAATTAGCTGCAACTGGAGAACTTTTTAAGCATATAGGAATTAGTGCTGGACGTGCACTTTCCGGTTTTATAGTTGGTGGTAGTATTGGTTTTAGCTTGGGATTGCTTAATGGCATTTTTCCCGTTGCGGAAAAGTTATTGGATACTTCTGTACAAATGCTCCGCACTATACCCAATTTGGCATTAATTCCACTGGTAATTTTGTGGTTTGGCATTGGCGATCAAGCTAGATTATTTCTGGTATCCTTGGGGGTATTTTTTCCTCTCTATCTCAATACATTTCATGGAATTCGCAGCGTTGACCCAGGATTGATTGAGATGGGCAAAGTCTATGGATTAAAACCAGCACAGCTTTTATGGGAAATCATTTTTCCAGGTGCGTTGTCTTCGATTCTTGTTGGTGTGCGTTTTTCTTTGGGAATTATGTGGCTAACGCTGATTGTGGCAGAAACCATCGCCGCAGATTCAGGACTTGGTTATATGGCAATGAATGCCCGTGAGTTTATGCAAACCG
This sequence comes from Cylindrospermum stagnale PCC 7417, assembly GCF_000317535.1. NCBI lineage: Bacteria > Bacillati > Cyanobacteriota > Cyanophyceae > Nostocales > Nostocaceae > Cylindrospermum > Cylindrospermum stagnale. Next base: position 1,218,397 of record NC_019757.1, on the reverse strand, counting down.
ATGTTGTGGTATTGAGCATTTTTATTTATGCTTTGTTGGGTAAGTTGGCAGATGCCATCGCCAGACTTTTGGAAGCAAAATGTTTGGCTTGGCATCCAAATTATCAAAGCTGATAAATGCCAAATTTACTCAATGCAAGGATTTTAGATTAACCCCCTAAATTAAGGCATGAGTACACAGTTTTAGATTGAATATTGCTTTTTAATCCAAAAAGTAAAAGTTTAATCTATTCTAGATTTCGCCTGTTGCTCAATTGTAACTACTCTCAGATAGGACATTTTTCTAATGACTTTAACTGCAATGAAAGGTACACATCTAAATATTTTAGATTTGACCAAAACTTTTGGTCAAAAGAATGTTTTAAGTTCAGTGAATTTAGAAGTGCAGCCAGGAGAATTTGTGGCGATAGTTGGGCGTAGTGGTTGTGGTAAAAGTACTTTATTGCGTCTGGTATCGGGATTAGAGAAATCGTCTTCTGGTGGAGTCTTACTAGATGGAGAACCCCTGCGTAAACTTAGCGGCTCTGTAAGAATGATGTTTCAAGACTCGCGGTTGCTCCAATGGAAGCGCGTGATTGAGAATGTAGGCTTGGGCTTGCAAAATAATTGGCGAGCAAGGGCTGAATGGGCACTAGAGCAAGTTGGACTCAAGGACAGAGCAGAAGAGTGGCCATCAGTACTTTCTGGAGGACAGCGCCAACGGGTGGCACTAGCCAGGGCGTTAGTCAGTCAGCCACGTTTGTTATTGCTCGATGAGCCTTTGGGAGCCTTGGATGCTCTAACCCGTATTGAGATGCAACGGTTGATTGAGCAGTTATGGCAAGAGCAACAATTTACCTCGCTTCTAGTTACCCATGATGTAGAAGAAGCGGTGGCGTTAGCAGACCGCGTAATCCTGATTGAAGAAGGAAGGATTACGCTCAACCTCCCTGTGAATCTTTCACGTCCTCGTGACAGAGCTAGTGAAGAGTTTATCGACCTGAGAGAAACCGTTCTAGACCGAGTGATGAGTCGTGAAAGCAGCCACATAAATAAAGAATTATTGCAGTTGAGTAAATAAATACAAATTTTATTGTTTTAAACTTCTGGATATAACTGGCGGGCTTTGATGCTTCTCGCACTATCTTGTAAAATTACTCGCAAGTGCCAAAATTTATGCTGGCAATAAACAGCCTTTGACCAGAGACAACGAAAGCATCTAGTTCAGGGGAAAATAACCTCAATGAAACTTATTTTACCTATCGAGAGTGCTGCGGAAATTGAGCCTCATTTAGCTTCTGATACTAAAGTTGTACTGGTTGATAGTGATGGCAATCTTGACAATGATGCCAGTGATGCTGAAGTTTATTTAAGTTGGTTTCTTCTGAAAAGCACTACCCTACATCAAGTCTTAGCAGCAGCCCCGGCGCTGCGTTGGCATCATGCACCGAATGCGGGGGTGAATCACATTCTAACGCCAACTTATTTAGAGCGCGACCTCACGCTCACTAATGGGGCGGGAGTACATGCAATTCCGGTCGCGGAATTTGTCCTCGCCTACATCCTAAATCATGCCAAATATCTGCCAGAATTACACGCTCTCCAGGCTGAACACCACTGGAAAAGAGGGCTGGCTATCCAAGAATTGACGGATGCCACTTTGTTAATTATTGGTGCTGGTGCTATTGGTCAAGAAATTGCTGTTCGCGCCAAAGCCTTCGGGATGAGAGTTTTTGGCAGTCGTCGTCATCCTCAAGAGTTACCCAATTTTGACAAGGTTGTTGGAGCTGATGAGTGGCGATCGCTTCTTCCGTTCGCTGACTATATAGTTGTTGCTACACCACTGACTCCAGAAACTCAGGGTTTAATCGATGAAGCCGCACTGCGATCGCTGCCGAATCATGCCTATCTGATTAATATTGCTCGCGGTGCCGTAGTCGATGAGCCAGCATTAGTGAGAGCGCTCACAGAAGGTTGGATTGCAGGCGCAGCATTAGATACAGTGATTGGGGAACCCCTCGCATCAGAAAGCCCTTTATGGTCAGTCCCTAACGTCTTGATCACACCTCACTGTTCTGGTCATTCTCCAAAGGTGAAACAGCGTTCGGTGGCGCTTTTTCTCGACAATTTGACGCGCTACCAAACTGGCCAGCCCTTACGCAATATAGTTGACAAACAAGCAGGATATTAAAAACCCTTCTTCCTTGTCTTCTCTAAGCCACTTTTAACAGATGCAGCCTCAGAAAGGGCGTCTTGTGCGATCGCTCTGATTTTCACCCCTTCCATTGGTGGGCTGGAGCGTCAGTGGATAGTTATTTTTTGCTAGAAAATGTTGACAAAAACGCAAATACCCCAAAATCTGGTCCTTGCACTCTCGGAATTTGCCTCTCAGGCGTTTCGTTTTTGTCTAGGTCATTCTCAAAACTAACCTGATTACGGATGCAGCGTGAGGATTCTGCTTGTTTAAATCAAGAGCCAAGAGTTTTTTAACTCTTGGCTCTTGACTTAGGACTTGGTGTCTTGTTGGGGGTGAATAGAACATTCAAATTTGTACCCTACACCGCGTACAGTCTGAATTAATGCTGGCTGACTAGCATCGATTTCAATCTTCTTGCGAATTTGACCAATATGTACATCTACAACCCGTTGGTCGCCCACATATTCATAGTCCCAAACCTCTTGGATGAGTTCTGCTCGCCGCCAAACTCGACCTGGATGACTAGCTAAAAAATGCAATAAGTCAAATTCTAGAGCGGTTAAGGGAACTGGTTGGTTGCTAAGTGTCACTTCCCGTCGCACCGGGTCGATCATCAGCTTTTCAAAAATCAGACGTTTCTGTTCTGCGGTAGTTACAACCCGCTGACGCCTCAAAATCGCTGCTACTCTAACTTCTAACTCCCCAAGACCAAATGGCTTGGTGAGATAGTCATCAGCACCTTTAGAAAAACCGCGAATTTTGTCAGCTTCGTCTGCACGACTAGTCAGCATCAGCACAAAAACACCATTACGACTTTGCATCTCTTGACAGAGGTTAAAGCCGATCACATCTGGTAAATTCACATCTAGAATCACCAAATCTGGGTTAAATTGCTCAAATTGAGTCAGAGCCGTTTTACCGTCTTCGGCAGCCTCTACTTGATAGTTCTGTTTAATCAAAAAGCGTTGGATTAAATTCCGAACCGCAGGGTCGTCATCAACTACAAGAATCTTGGCGGGAGCCATGACCATCACTTTACACAAAAATTCATAGGATTAACAGGAGGATTGCGTAGAAACGCAGTTTCCACTTTGGCAGTAATTAAGAATCTACAAGGCTAAGGCATGATGATCCTGATTATTCAAATAAACTGTAATCAAGATTATGGACAAAGAGAGCGTCTATGTTCTAGCAAGTAGCTCTGCACTTCAGTATATCCAGTAAAGAGATATTCTGAACTTAGCCTTCTTCATTCGGTAAAGTCAGACACTTTTTGATATCAGTAAGTTGGTGATTTAAAACTTTTCAATTTTAAATCGATATGTACATTTATACCATCAGTGATTGTGAGCCAAAATTGATGAAAACTCCCTCAGGGCTAGGTTAAATGCCAAATAAGACCCAAAAAAGTCAATTTTCTCCAAAAAAATGATGTTTAGGTATTCCCAGTTCAAATTCTAGAGTAGAGCCAGAAATAATCAACGACATGGGGGGATACACGGAGTTCTGGCAATATGTTAAAGTGACTATAGTTAAAATTCACAAGTTAATCAAACCAACCCGTGTTACTATCCTGGTAGAGCATAAAAATTTGGTTGAAACATTAGTTTCGATCAACATCAAAACTTAAAGTTGTTTTTTCTTCAACAAAAGACTGCCGCTGACCGAGGCTGAATTAACAAACTCCCATGAGCGATCAAAATCCCTACGAAAAACTTGGGGTATCAGAAGATGCTAGCTTCGATGAAATTCAGGATGCTCGCAATAGCCTGTTGGAGCAACACGGTGGTGATGGCAATAGTCTAGAAGTAATTGAAGCGGCTTACGATGCGATTTTAATGGAGCGCTTACGGATGCGCCAAGAAGGTAAAATCAAAGTACCTGAGCGCATCCGATTCCCAGAGATGCGAGTGCAATCTTCTCCTAAAGAAAGTCTCACCCCTCGTGAGCAGACACCTGCATGGCTGCAACGAATATTAGACCAGCCAAAGTCGGTAGATGTGCTGTTACCAGGAGCCTGGTATCTTGGTTTGAGTGCCATTAGTGTGTTTTACCCAGCTGCGGGCGCTCAGGTTTTGCAGTTAGCCTTGGTACTTGGGGTGGGAATCAGTGTTTATTTTCTCAATCGCAAAGAAGGCAAATTTGGTCGAGCCGTTTTATTTACGCTGGGAAGTTTAATCATTGGCTTAATTGCTGGGGCGCTAATTGCTAGCTGGCTATTGCCACTAACGCCTTTCATCAAGCTGACAGAGAATCAGTTTTCTACAGTGTTGACGTTTATATTGTTGTGGTTGGTTAACAGCTTTCTGCGCTAAAAGGGTGGGAAAGCCGCCCCGACCTTGGGTTGGGGCGAAATTCAAAATTCAGCATAGACGAAAAGCTAACTTGATCAGCCTTTCGTCTATTTTAAGTACTAATTTTTGAGGATTAAATCTACAGCCTCACTCAAATCCTGGATAATGATGTCGGGCTGGTAAAGTTCTAATTGGGTGCGATCGCGAATTCCACTCTCTACAGCCATCACCTTAATACCATGATTTTTCGCGGCGGTGATATCGGCTTCTGTATCTCCCACCATCCAGGTATCAGTAGCGGTGGGCAGTTCGGCTAATGCCCGTGCCATCAGCAAGGGTTTATCTTCGATATCGCGGGTTTTAACATAGTCGTTACTCAAGCAATAACAGCGATTTTCCGGGAAAAATTGGCCTAAATCATATTTTTTGAAGGCATAGTCGAGTTCCCAAACCCGGCGCATAGTCATTACTGCCAAGTCGATGCCAGCTTGTTGAATTTTTAACAGCGCTGCCAATGCACCAGGGATGAGGCTGTCATACTGGAAGTAAGGTTCTGTATGCACTATTTGCCGCCGTAATTGGGAAAATGCTTGGGACTGTGCTTCGTCTAAACCAGAATGCAAAGCAATTTGTTTTTCAGGTACGCGCGATCGCTTCTTCTGCCAAAACTCGGCTTTTGAAAGTTGTTGCACTGGTTGGTCTGGATATCGGGTTTTTTCCAGACAGAATTGATAAACACTATAGTACCGTTGGGAAACATCCATAATTGGGCCGTCGAAGTCGGTAATCAGTCTTAGCATCGGCAAAAAATGTGGTTTTTTAGGAAAAAATCTCAGTAAAGTAGCCTTGTTTTGAATTGAACCTCATAGGTTGCAGTTTCTAGCAGGGTGAGATGGGGACAAATAACAACAGACTACTGACCATTGACAAATCCGCGTTTGATTTGTTCGCTTTCAATGGCTGCAAATAAGGCCCGAAAGTTACCTTCCCCAAAACCAGAAGCCTGGCAACGACGTTCGATAAACTCAAAGAAAAAGGTTGGCTGTCCAAAAATGGGCTGGGTGAAAATTTGTAGTAGTAAGGCCCCTAGGGGAGCATCTTCTTGCCAGTCAACCAAAATTTCCTGTTGGGCGATCGCCTCCATTTCTGGTGGAGATAGAGCGAGTTTTAGACGCTGTTCTAGCTGTGAGTAGTAGCTTTTGGGGACTGAAAGTAAAGATAGACCACGGTTGCGAAATTGGGCGATCGCACTCACAAGGTTAGGCGATCGCAAAGCGATATGTTGAATTCCCGGGCCCCGATTTACCTCCAGAAACTCCTGAATTTGGGAATTTGGCGAAGCTGGCTCATTAATTGGTAATTGGACGCTACCGTTGCGGGAAACCATGACTTGGCTGTACAAAGCAGAGTGAGCGGTTTGAATTTTAAACGTCTGTTGGGGTTGAAAATCGAGGATGTTTTCGTACCAAGCCGCCACAAGGTTTAAATCGCCTGCCGCCACATTTAGCACTACGTGATCTATAGCAGTAAAACTACTGCCAGTAGTAAAGTACAGCTGATCGCTGACTGTCGATCTTTCAATCAATGTATGAGCCAGCCCACCCCAAGCAGCAATTTTGCAGCACTTGAGGGATACAGCACCCACCTGGTGTTCCTGAACTGGTTGGAGGATGGTGGCGCCTTGGGCTTGAGCTAAAGCGATCGCATGATTCACATCTGCAACAACAAATGCCACATCTGCCACACCAGGGGGATGCTGACGCAGAAATTCAGCTACTGGGCTTGTGGCTGAAAGCGGTGAAGACAGCAAAAAGCAGACAACACCGTTTTTCACCACGAACGTGCAAGTGTGAAACGATTCCCCTTGATTAATTAGGGTTGGGAGAATGGAATCGGCTACTACTTGAAAACCGAGATGATGTACAAACCAATCTCGCCACACTTTGGCATCTTCTACATAGAAGTGAACGTGATCAATTTTTAACATATAGCCCAAATTATGGAAATCCAGCATAATAGCTTATATATGTGTAAATTATGCCTTTATTGCTAGATTTCCACTTCTTTCCTAAGCAATAATTCCCTAGCTGCACTACCACATCCCTAAACCTAGAAAAACAGATGACTATCAGGTTGAATGTTAATTTCCATTGGCACAGCTTGTGGTTCGGCAGTCAAGGCATAGAAAATGGCATTGGCGGCAGTTTCGGGACTGAGCATTTTTTTTCTGTCTACCTTTAAGCTGACATTGTCCCAGAAAGGAGAATCTACCCCACCAAAATAAAATAGGGTGAACTTGACGCCAAAGCGTTTGAGTTCCTCCGCCATACACTTGCTAAAACCGACGACGCCAAACTTAGAAGCAGAATAAGCTGCTGCCATTGCCATCGAATGCTTACCCAGAATTCCCACAACATTACAGATATGACCAGACTTGCGCTTTTGCATCTCTTCAGCAGCTGCCTGAGTAGTGTAAAAGCTACCTTTTAAGTTGACATCTAGCATCTTGTTTAAATCTGCTGGTTCCAAGCTGTTATAAGGTTTGAGAATACCAGCACCAGCGGCATTCACCAACACATCAATTTGACCAAACTCAGCAACAGTTCTTTTAATCAATGCATCTACCTGCTGGGGATCAGTGATATCTGTGGGCACCGTCAAGACTTCCCCCGGTAACTCCTCTGCCAATGCAGCTAAACGCACTGCATCTCTGGCAGTCAATACCAACCGCGCACCTGTGGGGGCAAGTTGGCGAGTTAAAACTGAACCAATGCCACCAGTGGCACCGACAATCACAACGACTTTACCTTGCATCGTACCCTTTACATTTCTTTACAGACTACACCGATCATATACCTATCTAGGTAATCTGGTGTTTAGCGGATAGCTACTTCCCATACTTTGTCTCTTTGCTTCAGTTCTAGAGAACTACAAGACTGCAAAAATTTGATAAAAGTGCCACTTATTTGCAAGCGTTTAAGTATTTTGGTAATTCCTTCACCATACTTTTTATTAACTTCAACACCTAGAATTTCTAGGCGAATATGACTTTCTTTTGACTTGCTGGTTAAGGCATTCATAATCTTTAACAGCGCCTGTTCCAAGTCTTCTGGAGAGTTAATAATAGATTGAGAGTGACCTTTAACAGCGCTTTGCTTGACAGAATTACTGCTATCGGATTTGTTTATCTGGGGCAATTCAAAAAGCGTTACATATAGTTCAGATTTATGAGGTTCTTGGTGGACTACAAACTCAGATGGATAATCAATAAAAATATCCCTAGCTTTTTTACCAGGGAGATGAATAGACACAACTTGAGTAATAGTTGTTTTGTATTTTGTCTTCAGCAGTTGTGATAGTTTTGAAAGTTGCACCCACTGATTACCTGTAGAGCGCTGCTCGGCTTTAATTAATGTTTTGAGTTGCTGAATCAACTGCTCGATTGAGGGGAGTTCCGATAAAGCTTTCAGGCTGTGGGTGGTAGTTTTGCCAGTAGAGCTATTAAACAACCTGAGATTTTCTCCCTGCTGACTAACCTGATAGACTGTTAATCCATGTTGCTGCAAATGGTTACACAGATTAGTCATCACCTTGTCTGATGAGCAAACTAAAACTTCCTGAGCATTTGGATAACGCTCATGAATTGAAGAACCAAAAGCGATCATTTTTCCATCTGCATTATCCCTCCCAATCGGCACATGAATTAAGTCATAGCCACGTTCATGTAATTCCACATCTAGCTTACCCCGATTAGACCAATTAGCAAAGGCTATTTTAACTTGAATGGGACAAGTACAAACTGTTGTTAAAAATTTTTCTGTGTCGGCATTAATTTGTAAATTTTCCGCATCTAAAAGTAAAACTGTGATGCCAAGTTTATGCGAAGATAGAGCGTTATTAGGCTGAATATTTATGTTGGTTTGGGAGCTATTTAACTCCGTTTTCCCCGGATTTAATTGCTGGATTTTTTCTATTAGTTCTCTGACTATAGGTGAGTTGAAAGATTCGGGAATTAGTAAGGCTTTTAAGTATACTTGCAATTTTTGTACTAATGCATCCCAGTCTTGAGTTTCGCTGAGTGCTTGTGTGAACTTTGCGGTCAAAGCAGATTGATTAGGAGAACTTTGCCATTGAACATTCCGATATTTTTTGACCAATAATTCTGGCTGCTGTTGTTGAATGGCAATAATTGCTTGGCAAAGATAGGAGCCGATTTGGTTCAACACTTCTGAATCAAAGGTAGTTAGCAGGGGTTTGTCCTTTGGCATAGCTCACACAAAAAAGTAGGGCATCCTGGCTTAGTCCACCGTCAAAGACGGTAATTATTTCATGTTATATCTGGGGAAGAAACTATCTGAAAACCGTGAAACTGCCTAACCGATGCTTAATGGTGCATCTTCTAATCATGGTGGGTGCTGTCTAAATTTTTAATCTAGACACGGGTTTAAATGCAAATGCCGACCGACTATAAACAATACGCTAACAAGAGTTATAACAGGAAAATGGGAAGATATTAACCAAAGTTTGAATTATTTATTCTCCCTTAATTCCTAACATTTGCAAATTGTGCAAAGTGGCATAAAGTCCCCCTTGTTCAAGTAATTGATCATGACTACCCTGTTCGATTAATTGTCCTCGCTTCAGGACGAAAATTCGGTCTACATTGCGAATTGTTGATAAACGGTGAGCAATAATAATCGCGGTACGTTTTGTTAAAAGCTGGTTTAATGCTTTTTGAATTAAAGCTTCTGTCCCCACATCCAGACTAGCAGTGGCTTCATCTAGAACTAATATTTGGGGATTACGAATGGCAGCACGAGCAAAAGCTAAGAGTTGCTTTTGACCACTAGAAAGATTTGTTCCCCGTTCTCGAAGTTGTGTATCATAGCCTTGGGGCAGTTGGTTAATAAACTCATTAATGTTGGTATTTTCTGCTGCTTGTTGGATTTCTTCAAAGGTGTAAATGTCGCCTAAACTGATATTGCTTTTGACATCACCTGCAAACAAAAAACCTTCTTGCAAAATCACTGCTAGATAGCGCCGCAGTTCTGCCTGTGGTAACTCTTTAATGTCTAAGCCATCGATGAGAATGCGTCCTTGGGTGGGTTCATAGAGACGACACAACAACCGGATGATGGAAGTTTTACCCGCGCCTGTTGGGCCAACTAAAGCAATTTTTTCCCCTGGATTAATGGTAAAGTCTAAGTCTTTAATAACGTAATCATTGTCTTTGTAGGCAAACCAGACGTGTTCAAAGCGGATTTCTCCAAGTTCATCATGGTTATTAAAGTTTTGGGCTTCTAGATTGGCAATTATCTCGTCTATATAGCCGAATTTAAAGTCCAAAATTGAGGCTTGGGAATTGGGGAGATCGCGTATTTCTATCGGTTCATCTAAAATATCGCCCACCCGTTCAATGGCGGTGAAACCAGATTGAAGGACAGTAAATTTTTCGGCAAAATTTCGCAAAGGGTCGAATAATTGCTGGGCGTACAAAATAAATGTCGATAAAATCCCAAATGTCAGCTGGTTTCCCAAAAGTAACCAACCACCTAAGCCTAGAACACTAGCGATCGCAATCAAGCTAATCCATTCCAAGGTTCCGGAAACAGCGGAATCATAGATGATGGTTTGATCCACTTCCTTGGTGTAGCGTTTGTTCGTAGCGCGAAACAATTCAGCGTTGAATTTTTCCCGACGGAACAACTGCACTATATTCATGCCGATAATATTTTCTTGCAACTGGGAGTTAAGTGCTGAAAGTTCTTCCCGTGCTTTGTAGTTGGCTTGGCGATATTGCTGCTGAAAGTAAATAATTACCCAGGTGATGGGTATCAGCAATAACATCAGTAAGCCAGCAAGTTGCCACTGGATCGAAAACATCAAACCGATAATCACCAGCATGAAAAACAAATCGGAGACAATGCCGATCGCCCCAGTGGAAAAAACGTCTCCCAAAACTTCCACATCGCTGGTGAGCCGAGTAATTAGTTTACCTACAGGCGTCCGGTCAAAAAACCGCACGGCTAGGGATATGACATGCTTAAATAAATCCTCACGAATTTCCGCTGTAATTTTTTGCCCTAGTTTTTGTACGAGATAACCCTGAAGACCTAATAATCCTAGTCGGATAGCGATCGCCACTACCAACAATCCTTGAAGGATATTTAACCCTTCTGATAAGGGTCGATTCTTGAGAAACTCGTGGATGCTAGGTTCCTGGCGAATTAGAGAGATAGCCTGTCCAATCAACAGCGGTTGTACGGCGTTAGCTAGAGCGAGGGGCACCAGTAGGCACATTGAAAGCGCCAGCAGCCTTCTACTGCGTCGAGCATAAGGCACTAAACGCAAAAATAACCGCCAGTCATTGTCACGCCCACGGTGTTCTTGATGAGATTTTTTTCGGGGTTTGGAGATGCTCATAGCAGGCATTATATGGATTTACGGCCAGAGAAAAAACACGCTTTTTCAATGTAGCGTTCATGCTGCGTCTTTGATACCATGCCTGTGGTAGAAACCGCAAGGCGGCAACTCAAGTGCTGACAGCAGGTTTCATTTATTTAGACCACAGAGATGTTGCATGTAAAGTCTCTACTTTCTGGGTTAATTTCTCAGAGAGTGGTTCTTTTACCTGAAAATAGCTGTAATCGCCTCTACAGGGATTCTGATTCATGCAGATACAAGTGATAGAACTCAACCAACAAATATAGAATATTACAAGAATTAATGGGAAGTTTGAAAGCCCCTGAGAAACAGGAACACAGTTCAGTTTTTCGTGCTTCAGATAGGGGATGAAAAACGGCTCAGGTTGTTAAAACCACCTTCAATATTATCTTTGAGCTTTAAGTTGTCTATCCAATCTTCAATTTAAAGGTATCAGAAAAGGTACGGTAAATCAAAAACCTAAATTACCTGGATACAGAAAAAATGGCTTTAATCTTGTAATTTTTCCTGGTCAAGCTGTTAAATTAAAAAACGGAAATCTTAGATTTCCTTTGGGCAGTAAGGTAAAAGTTTGGTTTGGGTTTGATACTTTTTATATTCCTATGCCCTCAAAATTAGAACATAAAAACATTAAAAAATATCGGATATTGCCAAAAAATAATGAGTTTTATTTAGAGCTTGTTTATAAAATATCTCCTTTGAAAGTTGACCTTTTTTGAATTCAAAAAAGGTCAATCCTGCTATTCTCTGATCACCTTCTGTAAAGTGAGCAATAATTCATTAACGGTGTAGGGCTTAGACAAAAATTTACTTACACCAGTCTCAGCTACGGCGGAGAGCTTATTACTTGACATTAGTCCGCTGGTGGCAATAATTTTCACTTCCGGGTTAATCTTTTGCAAAGTCCGGATTGCGGTTAAACCATCCAGCGCGGGTAACATCATATCCATCAATACAGCACTGATATTTTTGATGTGTTTAGCATATAATGCGATCGCCTCAATGCCGTCACCGGCAATCAACGCTTTGTAGTTATAAGTTTCCAGAGATGCTTTAGTAATATCCTGAATAGCAGGTTCATCATCTACAACCAAAATCAATTCACCATGTCCTATTTCCGGTGTCATCTCATCTGGGCTAACTGTTTCCATACCTTCTACCGCTGGTAAGTACACCTTAAACTGGGTACCCCTTCCCACCTCACTATAGACATTCACAAATCCACCGTGGCTTTTGATAATACCGAGAATTGTAGAAAGCCCCAGCCCCGTACCTTGTCCCACCTCTTTTGTCGTGAAGAATGGCTCGAAAATTCTATCTAAGATTTCTCCGGGAATACCCACTCCTGTATCCGAAACGGTAATTACTATATAGGGGCCAGTTTTGGCTTCTAGGTTCATCCGCGCATAATTTTCGTCAATTAAGAGATTTTTCCCTGAAATGCTTAAAATGCCGCCATGAGGCATAGCATCACGGGCGTTAACGCAGAGATTCATCAGCACCTGATGAAGTTGGGTACTATCTCCGGAAACCGTCCACAATTCTTGTGGTACTTCAGTACTAATCTCAATGGATTTAGGGAACGTCTCTTTGAGAATCTTGGAAACTTCCACAATCAGGTGTCTGAGTTGTAAAGTGATCCGCTTCCCGGACACACCCCGCGCAAAGGACAGCACCTGCTTGACTAAATCAGATCCGCGTCTAGCGTTGACTTCCAGAATCTCCAGCAAATGACGAGTGCGCTCATCAGCATCGGGAAATTTGAGCGGCAATAGTTGCGCGCCTGCTAAAATCGGTGTGAGGATATTGTTGAGATCATGAGCGATGCCGCTTGCCAGAGTGCCGATACTTTCCAGGCGTTGAGTGCGAAACAATTGGGCTTCTAGCTGTTTCTTTTCGGTAATATCCGTATCAACACTCAGAATTGATTTGGGATGTCCTTGTTCATCACACACTAAACTCCAGCGGCTTGCCACCAAGACTTGTTTATTAGCTTTGGTGATTTTTGTCAACTCTCCCTGCCACTTGCCTTTGCTAATCACACTCAGCAGCGCCGCTTCCATTTCCGCAGCCGGTTCCTCATCGTAAAAAAGCTCAGTGGCATTTTTCCCCCAAGCTTCTTCAGCCATCCAACCATAAAGGTTTTCTGCCCCCTTGTTCCAAAAGAGGATTTTATTGTCTAAATCTCGCACGCAGATGGCATCAGTGGCGATATCTAGCAATGCCGCCTGTTCGCGGATTTTTTCTTCAGCTAGCTTGCGTTCTTGCAGTGCAGCTTGGCGATCGCTGATGTCAATGCTAGCGCAAGTTATGCCGACGACTTCTTGGGACTCATTCCGCAATGGCTCAATTGTCAAGTCATAATATCGAATTCCTTGGGCGTTAGTGATCGACACTTCCTCACGAATACCGATGCCCGTAGACAACACATCAGATTTGATCGCGGTGAGACGTTGAGCATCTGTCACTGGTATGAGATCGAAATCTTTTTTGCCCAACATCTGCTGAGACGTCAATCCAGAGAAGGGGTTATAAACCCAGGTGTAGCGTAACTCCCGATCCTGGTTATAAACAAAGATCGGCGAGTTTTTGAGGGCGACCCGAAATCGCTCCTCACTCTGTCGCAACGCCTCCTCTCCCCGTTGGCGCTCAATTGCATAACGCATGGAACGCACCAGCAAGTCACCAGTAACTTGCCCTTTCACCAAATAATCTTGCCCTCCTTCCTGCATTGCCCGAATTGCCAAAGTTTCATCGTCTATACCCGTCAGCACGATGATCGGAGTTGCTTTTGCTTGACGATGTGTTCTGACAAAGGTCTCCCATCCCTGACTATCTGGCAGCGAGAGGTCTAACAAAATTACATCAAAACTTTCTTTAGCTAAACAGATGAACGCCTCAGAAAGCCGCTCAACTGGCATCAATTCAACTACAGATGTGGTAACATCCCTTAATAACTCCTGTAATAAAAAGACATCACCAGGGTTATCTTCTACTAACAAGACTTTGATAATTTCACCTGCCATTGCCATCACTCCGGTGGCAGCTTGACGATCGCAAACCAAAAATTTTCTATGGATTGTACAATTCTAACGAACTGATCGAAGTCAACTGGTTTAGTTATGTAGCAATTAGCAGCCAGATTATAGGCTTTGAGTATGTCTTCTTCGGCTTGGGAAGTCGTCAGCACAACGACAGGAATTCGCCTGAGTTTGACATCGACTTTCATCTCTGCCAGTACTTCTCGCCCGTCTTTTTTCGGTAGATTTAAATCAAGCAGCAGAATATCTGGGTGGGGTGCTTTAGCATATTTTTCCTGTTTTCGCAAAAATGCCATGGCCTCGACGCCATCTTCGACTACGTTGAGGTTAATCGACGAGGTTTTGCTCTCTTCAAAGGCGATGCGGATAAGTTCGGCGTCGCCAGGATTGTCTTCTACTAACAAAACCTCAATAGGCGTCATCGCTGTGATTGTATTCACGATTTCTGACCTGTTTTATCTGGAATTGTAAAGTAGAAAATCGAGCCTTGACCAGATTCCGACTCGACCCAGATAGTACCGCCGTGGCGTTCGATAATTTTTTTACAAATTGCCAAACCAATACCAGTACCTGGATATTTACCTCTGCCGTGCAGGCGCCGAAAAAGCACAAAAATGCGTTCAGCATACTGCGGGTCTATACCAATTCCATTATCGCGCACCCAGAACAGCCATTCATTTTGTGAAGCCAGGAGTGAGGAGTTTTCTTCCGGCTCCCGAATTCCATCTTCCACAGTGCTTCTGCCTACGCCAATGTGGATTTGTGGCGGTAGTTCCTGACGGAATTTGATGGCGTTGGCGATCAGGTTTTGGAAAACCTGGGTGAGTTGGGTGGCATCAGCCAGCACGGAGGGTAGAGGATCATGGGTGATTACTGCGCCACTTTCTTCAATGGTCACTTGCAAATTAGCGATCGCCCGCTTCAAGGCAGTAGTACAATCAACTGTTGCAAAAGGTTGTCCACGAGTACTGACCCGGGAATAGTTTAGCAAGTCGTGGATCAAGGTCTGCATCCGGTGGGCCCCGTCTACAGCATAGGCGATAAAGTTATCTGCGTTGGCATCCAACTGATTCTTGTACCTTCGCTCTAGCAATTGTAAATAACTCGTTACCATTCGCAACGGCTCTTGCAAATCGTGGGAAGCTACATAAGCAAACTGTTCCAAATCGGCATTAGAACGAGCCAGTTCCTGACGTTGGCGAGTTTCTTGTTCCAGCAGTTGCGCTTGGGATAGAGCTATGCCAATTTGGTTGGCCAATTGTTGCAACAAATCTAACTCAAAGCTGTTCCACTCGCGGGAGGTGGCACACTGTTGAGCAATCAGTAAACCCCAAAGCCCTTCTCTGACAAGAATCGGGACTACAAGGTTAGCCCTGACTCCAAATTGCTGGAGAAATTCCCGATGGCAGGGTTGGATATCAGCCTGTTCAATGTCTACAATTGCATTCACTCTTCCCTGGCGATATTGATCAACATAATCTTCGTGAAAGCAAGGGTCGAAAAGGTTTCGTCCTAGAATTACAGGCCAACCAGGCAGTACCGCCTCTTGTACCACTGTGCCCGAACCATCGGCCCAGAGGCGAAAAATCAAAACTCGGTCAGCTTGCAGCAGGTTTTGCACCTCTGTCACCGTGTTTTGCAGAATTTCCTCTAAATTTAGAGTTTCCCGAATTTTCAGGCTGATTTGGGCGAATAGTTGCGATCGCCGATTTTGCAGATGTAATTCCGCTTCTGCCCGTTTGCGATCGGTAATGTCTGTATGGGAACCTACCATTCGCACAACATTACCCGCTTCATCCCACAGCGCCTGCCCGCGATCTAAAATCCATTTATAGCTGCCGTCTTTGCACTGCACTCGATGTTCAGTCACGTAAAACGGTGTTGTCTTGGCAAAGTGATTTTGGACAGCTTGCAGCACCCAAGTCACATCTTCAGGATGGACTCGTTCTTTCCATTCATCCATACTGTTAGTAATTTCGTGGTCTTCATAACCCAGCATTTCCTTCCAGCGAGTTGAGAAGAACACTTCATTTGTCTTCAGGTTCCAGTCCCAAATACCATCATTGTTACCATGTAAAGCTAACTGCCAACGTTCCTCACTTTCCCGCAGTGCTGCTGCTGTTTGCCTGCGTTCGGTAATGTCTTGGAAATAAACAGACAAGCCATCTTGTGACGGATAAGCGTGAACTTGAAAATACCTGTTAAGCTGTGGATAAAAATTTTCAAATTCCACACTCACCTGTTGGGAAATTGCCCGCTGATACTCATGATAGGATATTGAGCCAATCGCCGCTGGAAACACTTGCCAAATATTCTTACCAATTAACTCATCCTGGGATTTCTGCCAGATTCTCTCCGCTTGACGATTGACGTAGGTAAATCGCCACTCTTGATCTAAAGCAAAAAAGGCATCAGTAATACTTTCAAGAATATTAGATATCTGGTTTCTAGCAGCTTCCGACGCCGCGAGTGCTACTTGCTTTTGCGCTATGAGTTCCCCGGTAATCCGCGATACCTCAGCTACACTCCGCCTGAGTTCTAGTTGGTCAAGCACCAAGCGACTTAGAGCTACTATTGCCTCTACTTGTTGCAGACTCAATTGCCGTGGGACTTGGTCAATCACACACAGGGTTCCTAGCAGATCTCCCTTGGGAGTAATCAGGGGTACACCTGCATAAAACCGGATATAAGGATAGCCCTTGACTACCGGATTATTTGCCAACTGTTCATCAGCCCACGTATCTGGAACTACCACAACGTCGCGTCGTTCGCAGCAAAGGTAAGATAACCCCACATTCCGGGGCATTTCTGTTAATTCCAAACCTAGTCTGGCCTTAAACCATTGACGGTTTTCATCAATGAAATTCACCAATACTATGGGGGCGCCACAAATAGAGGCCGCTAACTGAGCAAGATTGTCATAGGCTGCTTCCGGTTCCGTGTCTAGAATCTGATATTCGCGGAGAGCTTCCAGTCTTGCCGCTTCACTATGAGTTGAATTGCATTTCATAAATTTTGCTGAAAAAAGTGAAATTAATCTAGGACTTACGCATGAGTTAAGGAGTAACGTAGACGCGGAGCGGCGTGCCGCAGGCTACCGATCCAGGCGCAGAGGACGCAGAGAAATGAGAGTTTGAGAGATATTTTGCGTGAGTCCTATAATCATCAAAAAATGGTTTAAATTAAGCGTTCATCTGCTAAATGTATCTATATTGAATTTACCCAAACAGTCCCTCACCTCTGGCTTTTAGAGGGAGTTTTTCTGGTATTTTTGTTTTACACCTACATCTGCAACAAAGGAAGCGACACCCTAAAGTTTGAATCATGCCATAACTCTAGTTTAGCCAGTCCATCGACGCATCTCGGCAAATTCCTGAAACCCTATATTTCTCGTTGAGATGCGTCGATTGCCTACTAGGAAAGGATTTCAGCTATGTATTTTGCTCAAATTTGCACAACATATATAATGTTTTTTAGAGATGCGTCGATTTAGCGGCTGAAACCCTTACTGGGTAAGGGCTGCTACGCGAACTCCCCACCGATTGGGTTAAATCGGAATCATTGGAAACAGCTGTTGTCCCAACACTAACTTGGGTATGCCCTGGAACACCCCACCGATTGGGTTAAATCGGAATCATTGGAAACTTTCCCGCATGGTGGTTGTTCTTAATTATCTGGGACGCCCCACCGATTGGGTTAAATTGGGATTATTGGAAACGTGAAAGAGGCATCTCGCCTCAGTGCTTACATTAGAAGCCATTTTTAAAAGCATAAAAAGGATCGCTTATCCTGGGGGAAAGGCGATCATTTTTGTGTAATTTTCCTACATTGTTCAAAAATCCAAAGCAGAAATAGCATTTAGCTTCTGCTTATCAGTCACACCTAGATTTAGCTTTTTTGTATCGGTAAATCCAGCTATTATGTTCCCGGACGAGAACGAATACGATCGGGTATATGATGGCGATCGCCTAATATCTCTAACAAAGGGCCATTAACGTCAAATTTAACCATACTTACCGACGCGACCAAAATATTCACCCGATAGCGATAGCGTCCCAAATCAATTCCCAGTAAACTGCAAAGCATAATCCGAATCGTAGCTTTATGAGAAACTACTAAAACATTTCCTTGGGGATGTTTTTCTTGAATTTCAGCAATTACAGGCATAGAACGGTTAGCAATATCTACCGCAGTTTCTCCACCTAGTGGTGCATTCCAAGCGGGTTCTGTCACCCAATTCACATAGTTTTCTGCGTAATTCTCTTGGGCAAATGATTTACTCTTAGTTTCCCATTCCCCGTAACTACCTTCTTTAAGTCCGTCACGCAACTGCATATCCATACCGATAGCATCACAAAATGGCTTGGCAGTTGCAATTGCGCGCTTCATTGGGCTAACATAAACCGCTTCCCACTTCAATTTTTGATAAACATCGGCAAAACTGGATGCCATCTGCATTCCTTCTTTTGTCAACTCCGCATCAGTTTCACCGCAGAAATTACCACTTTGACTAAAAGTAGTTTCTCCATGTCGCAATAAATATAAATTGAGTGTCATAGCTTGTATCGCGATTGGGATAAAGGAGTTTGTGCAAAAATAAAATAGCATCAATCTCGCAATCGAGTATGTGACGCAAGGACAAAGTAATCAACCAAAAAAGTCAATCAACAACAAACTTTTGAAATAGTGTTATTTGCTTCTACTTTTTAATTCTTAATTCTTAATTTTTAATTTTTAATTGTTTACCCTTCTCCAAAGAGTGGAGAGGGTAGTTAGTTTATACAGCAGCCAAACTCGCTGCTCGCAGTTGCTCCACTAAGTTGTGCAAATTACCAGTATTCAAGCGATAACTCAGCGGATGAGCAATCAACCGGGCTGTGCTTTGATATAAAGTAGCAATCTCAATCAAACCATTTTCGCTCAAAGTCCGCCCTGTGGAAACCAAATCGACGATCGCTTCAGACATCCCCGTAATTGGCCCTAGTTCCACCGAACCATACAGCGGCACAATTTCCACAGGTAGATCCAGGCTTTCAAAATATTCTCGCGCACAATTCACATACTTAGAAGCAACCCGACCATGAGCCGGTAAATCTAAAGGTGATTTGTAGGAACTAGTTGCTTTTACGGCTACAGACATTCGACAATGCCCAAAGGTCAAATCGACCAAGTGGGCGACTTGGGGCTTTTTCTCCCGCAGCACATCATAACCAATAATACCTAGCTGCGCTTGACCATATTCTACATAAACGGGCACATCCTGCCCCCGCACTAGCAGGGCTTTTGCTCGTCCGCTAGCTTCAGGAATCTGGAGTTGGCGGGTTCCTGAATCTAAAAAAGCACTAAAATCCAATCCTACAGCTTGCAGTAGGCGGATGCTATTTTTAAGTAGTTCCCCTTTCGGTAGTGCAACAGTCAGCATTCTTTTTCTTCTTGTCCTTGGCTACGGACACTTTGCACAACGGGGGAAGCCCCGCAAGCGAGTGTCTTTGTCTTTGCAGTTCATTATTTGAGAATATCTCGATATGTTCACTACAAGCAGCATGAGAATTTTATTAGTTGACGATGAAGTTGAACTAACTGACCCCTTGAGCCGTGTGTTAACTCGTGAAGGTTATAGCGTGGATGCTGCTTATGATGGCACAAGTGGCAGCAACCTGGCACAAGCAGGCAGTTATGATCTACTGATTTTAGATTGGATGCTACCAGGAAAAACGGGGTTGGAGATTTGTCAGGAATTGCGACGTCAAGGTAAAACCACTCCTGTGCTGTTTCTCACGGCCAAAGATACTTTAGATGACCGTGTAGAAGGTTTAGATGCTGGTGCAGACGACTATTTGGTAAAACCGTTTGAACTGCGGGAGTTGCTAGCACGAGTCCGCGCTTTGTTGCGTCGTTCTGGTGTGGAATCGTCGTACACCACCACAACAGGACGGCTGATGGTAGCTGATTTAGAACTCGATGGCGAAAACCAAATAGCCTATCGCCAAGGACGAATTATTGAGCTATCTCAAAAAGAAAGCCAGTTGCTGCAATACTTTATGGAACACACCGGACAACTGTTAACTCACGCCCAGATTCTGCAACATCTGTGGCAAAATAACGAGCAACCCAGTAGCAATGTGATCGCGGCATTAATTCGCTTGCTGCGGCGTAAGATTGAGGTAGGTAGTGAAACTCCACTGATTCACACTGTTTACGGTAAAGGCTATCGCTTCGGCGCAGCTTCAGTGGAGTTAGTTTAGTGGGCTGTATAGCCGCCATCGACCATAAGTGGTGTGGCTGTGATAAAAGAAGCTTTGTCAGAAGCTAAGAAGAGAATTGCTTCAGCCACTTCTCGTGGTTTTCCTAGGCGCTTCAATAGGTGTAATGGTGCTAATTCGTTCACTACATCTTGCTTAGTTATGCCTTGAGACTGGGCAAAATAATCCATCATCGGAGTATCGATGCCGCCGGGACAAACACAGTTGACTCTAATGTTGTCAGGAGCTAAATCGTAGGCTAGACATCGAGTTAATTGCAGAACTGCTCCTTTGCTGGTGTTATAGGGCGCAAATGCGGCTTGAGCCACAAAAGAACTGATGGAAGCTACATTAACAATAGCTCCACCGCCACGTTTCCGCATGGAAGGGGCTGCATATTTGGCGCAGAAGGCATACCCTTTGACATTCACTCCCAGAACTTGATCCCAATCTTCGTTTGTTGCTTGTTCTACGGTGCCGTTGACTAACACGCCAGCGTTGGCAACTAGTATATCTATATCGCCCCATTGCTCAACTACTGCACTAATCCAAGCTTTTACTTCAGTTTCTGCTGCCACATTTACCTGGTGAAACAGCGCTGTACCGCCGCTGCTGTGAATTTCTTCAACGACTGCTTTTCCCCCTACAGCATCTAAATCAGCGATCGCTACTTTTGCTCCTGCTTCAGCAAACAGTTTAGCAGTCTCACGACCTATACCGGAAGCTGCTCCTGTAATCAAAGTTATTTTGTTGGTTAAACCCATAATTTACCTCCTCTCATACTTCTACTTGTTCACTGCTTTGAGAATCATTGACATTTTTCAGCCTTTGCAACTTTAATTCCTGTCGGAGTTTGCTGTAGAGGGAGATATCAACGGGCATCATGATCTGGGAAACTCCTTTCCAGATGGTCAGCTGATTATTTACGTCGATATCTGCTATCAGTTGCTCAATGTGTCGCAAGGAAAATGAAGCGATGCATGTTCCACCACCGGCAAAGCTATGAAATTGCGTTTTCATCCAACTCATATCTGCTGCCATGTCCTGGTACATGACCGACGGTGAGGGCAATGACAAGTTACCTTTAACATACTCTACCAGCCACCAAGCGCCAATTTCGGATGTTAACTGAGTAAAGAAACTGTTGTTATAGCCAACAAAACCCATTTGGGGAATATTAGGGTGAATCAGATAACGATAAAAGTTAAAATTACCGTCCTCATCCACCGTTTGCTGACGGTATTCTGCTTGAAGAAAGGGAATTTCTTGGCGAAACCCAGTGCCAAAAACTACTATATCTGCTGGCACCTGCTGACCATCGGCTAATTCTACGCCACCAGAGATAAACTTAACAACGCTCGTTTTAATTGCCCGGATTTTGCCAGAGCGTACGTACTTGAAGAAACCGGGGGGAGCTATACTAACGCTACATTCCAGTTTATCTATGTGGTGTTCGGGCACCATCCCACAACTATCAAGACCGAATTGTAGACGCAGCAGCGTCTCGACATTACGCCAGAAACCCCAGACTAATGGCTTACCAAGACTGTGCAGCATTCTTTCCAGCCGTCCCATCTGACGATAGGGATACCAAGCTTCTGAAAAGCGGGTTAGCAAAATGTACTTAAGATTAACTAAACCCAGAAAAAACCGAGGAATCTTCCACAGAGACCGACGGAAGATGAGGGTACATTCTTTAGCTGTATTCGCTGCCAAAGTTGCAACATCACAGGCAGACTTGCCAAAACCAACCACTACTACCCGCTTACCTTCAATAATTGCGGTTTCGTTAAGCTCAGTAGAATGCAGTACCCGACCTCCAGATGCTGTAAACTCCTCTATACCCGGTAAGGACGGAATTTCTGGTTTGTGATATGTACCATTGCAAACCACAACAAAGTCAAATTCGTGACTTTCCTGCTTTATTTCTTCCCCATCAGCATCCTTTATTCTAATGCTAACGACCCATCCTGGTCTTTCTCCCGGTTTTCTAGAAACATCGGTCACTTCTGTTCGGAAGCGAATCCTCTGAATCACCCCAAAATGCTGGGCGTAAGACTCCAAGTAATTCCGTATTTGCTCTGCTGTGGGCCACTCTGGGTAGGATGCAGGCATGGGATAGTCTGAGAAACAGTATGTGTCACCAGTATTCTGGCTAGTTAGTTCTGGGTAAGTCCGAGATTTTTCCCAGACGCCGCCGAGTCCTTGCTGTTTCTCAAATACAGTAACGTCGTAGCCCTCTTCCACAAAAGTTTTCGCTGTTACTAGACCGCTAATTCCAGCCCCAATCACGCAAATTTGTTTGATTTCCATTTCTTTTAAGCGTAAATACTGAATTAACCCTATGCAGATCACTTAAGTTATACTGTTATTTTTGCAGCAAATATACTTTTATAGATTAAGTACTAAATTAATTTACTTAGCACAAATATTGCTAGTAAAAATTATTACTAACGTAACAGGTAATTTATAATTTGGTAAACTATACCTTGTGGAGTTGACTAAAATCCATTAATTAGTATGAAGCGATTCATAAATCTGTTGTTGCAGTTTTTCTCGTAATTGTTGTGCCTGTTGATAAACCGCTGTACGACTTTTGCCGGAGTGATTGTCCAGTCCGGCCGGTTCCAAAGGCTGAATAATGTACTGTAGGCGAGTTCTCATTGCCCACACTCCCATTGAGGGAAACAGAATCAAGACCAGCATCAAAGGTGAGAAAGGCAAGAATGGTAGTTTGAATAATCGTTGCAATTTTTTAAGATTTACAGTCCAAGGATGTAGAGACTCATTGCCAATGCAAATAACTGGGAGAATGGGAATCTGATAGCGATCGCTTAACTGAATAAAACTCACATCAAACTTTTGCAGTTGATAACGTCTTCGCCAACCTTTAAGCGGCCCCCGTAAACCTTCAGGCGCATAGAGAACAGTTTTATCCGCTTGGATCGCCGCTGCAAAATCATTTAACTCTGCTCTCACAGCACCTAACACCTGTGACCATCTAGGTGGTAACCACCAAATTACCCAAGGATGCTCAAACAATGATACTTCTGCTAGGGGTTGCACCACCCATCCTCGCGCTTGACTTAATAAATAACCCAAGGTGATAAAATCCCAAGGAAAACTCATACCTGCGTGATTCATGGCCACAATTATTGGGCCTGTGCGCGGCAAATTATCAATTTGTTGCAATTCCCCACGAAAATAAGATTTAACGATGGGAGCGAGAACTTCTTCCCGAAAAGCTTGTTGATAGTTAGGATCAAATTCCCCTATTTCTTTTCGTGGCGAACGACAACCAAGACGTAACCAGCGACTCAGCATAGCTAAATAAAAGCCGCCAGGAATCAAAAATAATCCATATTCCAGCCAATTCCAACCATCTGGATCGCTATGATAGTGCTGCCAGTGACGATTAAATAAAATCAGCCAGCCTGGGGGATACCATAGACAAAACCAGTCTAACCAGCTAAATTTATAGCCCTCCCCTGAAGCTTTTTTCAATTGCGGATTAAGGAGATTTTTAGATTGTTGATCAATCACAACAACTGTGTGGATAAATATACAATTTGGTCAAGCAAGTATTGTATTTTTAGAGCATTACTATAGCTACCCTTCTTTAGATATAAAATTAACTATACCTTAGATAGATATATTTGCTCCTTGCTAAATCAAGCATTGATATCAACTGCGCTGGCATATATACATTATCTCTATTTACGGCAATACATCACAAAGTTTAACAATTAGCAATTACTTATTAAAGGTTCAAGAAAAAATAACTAAAATTATTTCGACAAAAAATTATCTCCAAAGGGGCATTCTAAATTTAATTTGTTTAATTTATTCTGGCAAAGTGCGTTATGAAAATGGACTAAATAAATGTTCGCCGCAAAAAAAGCAACAAAATCCCCCAAGTCCGCCAGCACTGATTACAAACAAGTAGAAATTAAAATTTGTTCACTGGCTCTAGTGGAAGAACTTACCGATACTACAGCCGAGCAAGTATGCGGTGGGGCGAGCGATAATCCTGAGACTACAGAAACAAATAAAAGTACTACTCCGTCTACGGGAGGAAATAGCAAAAGCATCCCACTAGGGATAGGATATGGTGGACTTGGTACAGCCCCCTTTTACTCTCCTTTACCCGCAAGTAAATTACCTCGCCTAGGTGAGCTTGACCCATCCAAGAGAACTCCACCGACAAAAAATGCCATAACCATAACTATACCTCTACCATCTATGCCAACTTTTTAAGTTTCACCGATGCAAATTTATGGGCGAGAAAGCAATTGTCTAAAATATTGCTTCGCCCACATCTCATTTCGGTAACAGACATTAAATTCCCCTATTCTGAAATATAGGACTTACTTCCTTTGGAAATTCATCCTAATATTGGACATTTTTAATGGTGTTCTGACTTGTAGGGTGCGTTCCCTAACGCACGGATTAAGATTTTCAGTGAGTCAAACCAACCTACATATTTAGCATTGTTTGTCAATGCGTAAGTCCTAAAATAGAGGAATCCTTTATAAATCCTAACTTAAGTTAGCTTGATAAACAGCCTCTAACTAGCTAACCTAGGGATGTAATCAGTTTTAATACTCGTTCTTTAACTTCATCGCGTACACGGCGAAAAGTATCAATTGAGTGTCCTTCTGGATCGTCGAGTTGCCAATCTTCAAAAACTTCTCTTACCAGCCATGCTTCGGGCAAATTAACCCCACAACCGCATAAAGAAATCACAGCATCATAATCTTCAGGCTGAAAATCGCTTAATGGCTGAGAAATTTGACTACTAATATCAATGCCTATTTCTGACATCACATCTACAGTGATGGGGTCTACTTGACTACCAGCTAAACCTGAACTATTGACAACAATTTTACCTGCTCCTAAAGTTCTAGCAAAACCCTCTGCCATTTGGGAACGGCGGGAATTTTTTTTGCAAACAAACATTACTTTTTTCATGATTTTATTGATTGTTAGTTGTTGTTAGGTTAACTAAAAGAAACTTTTATGAGCTTTGATTAGCATTAACTTCCAGGGCACTATTTGCTAACCTGACAGTTTCTGCTGCTGCTTTTTCTTTACGTTCGCTGTAGCGGTCTGTGAGGTAATCAACCTGGTCGCGCAACAGCAATGTAAATTTATAAAGTTCTTCCATGACATCAATAACGCGATCGCGGTAAGGTGAATTTTTCATTGTTCCATCTTCGTTAAACTCTTGGTAAGCTTTCGCCACAGATGACTGATTTGGAATCGTAAACATTCGCATCCAACGCCCCAAAATTCGCATTGTATTCACAGCATTGAAAGACTGAGAACCACCACTTACTTGCATTACTGCCAAAGTTCTACCTTGAGTTGGTCTGACTGCCCCTAAACTGAGAGGAATCCAGTCAATTTGGTTCTTCATAATGCCAGTAATATTCCCGTGCATTTCAGGAGAAGACCATACTTGAGCTTCAGACCAGATACTCAATTCCCGTAATTCCTTTACTTTAGGGTGAGTATCTGGCACACTGCCATAAATGGGCAATTCATCAGGATTAAAAAACCGGACTTCAGCCCCAAAACCCTCAATGATTCTCGCGGCTTCTTCTGCTAACAAGCGGCTATATGAACGCACTCGCAAAGAGCCATATAAAAACAATATTCTTGGTGGATGTTCAAAAGAAGTCATAGAAACCATTAATCAACTCTAACTAACAGAATTATCCTAAAAAACTAATGTTTTTTCATATCTAAATCTCTGCGTTTTCTGCGCCTGGAGCGGTTAGTTTATCTTTATTTTCTCCTAATTCTTAAAAATCCCTAAAACCGTGAGAAAGTTGCCTGTAAACCATCACGGCTAATTGCGCCCCTAAAATTGGTGCAACCCAATAAACCCAATGATGCTGCCAAATTCCCCCCACAAAAGCAGGGCCAAAAGAACGGGCCGGATTCATACTTGCGCCAGTAATTGGCCCCATAAATGCCGCTTCCATTCCCACCGTTAAACCAATAGCTAACCCAGCAAAACCGATATGTGCGCGACGGTCTAGCCCCGAACCCAAAATCACAAACATCAAAATGAAGGTAAGAACGGTTTCTAGCACCAAAGATTGCCACCAATTGCCATGCAGTGGTAGAGTAGCTCCCAGGTTGGCAACTCGTCCCAAACTAGTTAGCAGTAAGGCGGAAGCTGCGATCGCACCAAACAGTTGTGCTAAAATATACGGTATTACTCGTCCCTTAGAGAAAAAACCACTTGTCCAAAATGCCAGTGTCACCGCTGGGTTAAAGTGTGCGCCGCTCAGATGACCAATCCCGTATATCAGTGCTGCTACCACCGCCCCAAAGACAAAACTGATACCTAAATGAGTAATAGCGCCTTGACTAATGTTGTTTACCATCACTGCACCAGTACCCGCAAATACTAAGGTAAAAGTGCCAATGGCTTCTGCTAAAGCTTCTCGCCTAAATTGATAAACTTCCTGAAAAAATGACTTCATCAATCTAAAACTGCTTTTGTTTCCGTAATAACTCCCCCAGGGTGAGGTCTAGCTGGGCTTTTCCGCCAAACACTGTTCCTACTTTGCCTTTATATAAATGAACATAATCAATTTTGTAGGCTTCATCTGATAAAGGTACATAGCCCACAGAACGGGCTATTTTTGATGCTTTCTGAATGTAGAAATCTGCGAACTGGTACACCACACCTTTGTTTTTACTAGACCAAAGATTTACATAGATAAATAAAGGTCGAGAAAGTGGTTGATAATTGGCTTTTTCTACTGTTTCCCGTGATGGGATGACGGAACCTGTACCGCTGTTAACTGCTACGACTTTTAACTTATCTTTGTTTTCTTCGTAGTAAGCATAGCCAAAATAACCCAAGGCATTTAGATCTTTATTGATACCTGCAACTAAAACATCATCATTTTCGCTGGCTGTGTAGTCTTTGCGGCTGGCTTTGGCTTTACCAACAATTGCTTCTGTGAAGTAGTCAAAAGTTCCAGACTTATCACCAGCACCATATAATTTTATTGGGCGATTAGGCCAAGAAGCGCGTACCTGGTTCCAACGGGTGATTTTTCCTTGGGCTTCCGGTTCCCACATCTTTTTTAATTCTGCAACTGTGATATCTTTTGCCCAGTCGTTTTGGGGATGAACGGCAATGGTCAAGGCATCAAAGGCAATGGGTAATTCTATATAACTGATACCATTTTTTTTACAAGCTGCCATCTCTACCTGGGTAATCGGTCGAGAGGCGTTATTGATGTCTGTTTCTCCAGCGCAGAATTTTTCAAAACCCCCACCAGTACCGGAAATGCCGACTTTGATTAGCGTGTTGTTTTTGGAGTTTGCTGGAAACTCTTTAGCGATCGCCTGGGTAATTGGATAAACTGTACTAGAACCATCTATTTTAATTGTCGTGACTGTCGCTGCATCAGTTACTGGTGTTACCTTTTGCGGCTGCTGAGTTTGAGTTGATGAATTGGATGTGGCTGTGCAACTGGTCGCAAAAGCCAACGTTCCAAGTGCAAAAGCTAATTTCCTTGGTATTGCCTTCATTTGACTGGATATCAAAGTTATATTTCTATCATTTCAAAAAAACTTGATATGTCAATGTAAACGATAACACAATACACAAAAATACATCAAAAAAAGTTGATGCATTAGCTAAGGTCTTAGCAGGGACGTGCAGGGGAAATTAGAATATTATGGCTAAAACCTGCCAAATATTCCTCTAAAACGCTAAATTGGGCAACATTCAAGCTGTAATAAATCCAGCGTCCTTCCTGACGGGAGTGGACTAAGCCAGCTTCCTTAAGGGTTTTCAGGTGAAAAGATAGTTTTGACTGATTTACCTCTAAAGCATCGCACAAGTCACAGACGCAGAGTTCTTGTTGTCGCAACAGTTCTAACACCCTAATTCTGATAGGGTCAGAAAGGGCATGAAAACCTTCAGCAATGAGATGGGGAATTGTGGCAGGAGGAGTGGGCATTAACTTCTCGAAAATCAAATAAGATTGCTATATCACCAACCTAGGTAGCAAAATCACTTATAGCGCTTCTCCGTTGAGTTTAATACAGACCTAACCCCCAACCCCTTCCCTGCCTCTCCCTAACCCTCCCCTACGAGGGGAGGGGAAAGGAAAAACTTTTGTTGCTGGAAGGGGAGCCGGACTTAAAGCCTCTCTCCTTTTAGGAGAGAGGTTTGGAGAGAGGTCAAAGTGTATTGCATACAAACGAGAATCACTTAGGCTTTATCATAAGGGTTAAACAGCTACCCGACACAGATGATGATATGCTGCCTAAACCCAGAGTGTCACCAACCCTTAAACCCTGATAGTAACAAGTTTTGCCAAGCTTGTAGCACGCCATTAGTACCATTATTAATCAATCGCTTTCGGGTTCTGCGGGTACTTTCTAACGAAGGTGGTTTTGGTAAAACTTATTTAGCCGAAGATACCCATAAGCTAAACGAAACCTGTGTAATTAAACAACTTGCACCAAAACAGCAGGGAACTTGGGCATTAAAAAAGGCGATGGAATTATTTGCCCAAGAAGCCAAACGCTTACAAGATTTAGGAGAACATCCCCAAATACCCACGCTTTTTGCTTATTTTGAGGAGAATAATTTTCTCTATTTAGTGCAGCAGTTTATTGCAGGGGATAATTTATTAAATGAATTAGCACAAAGCGGGAAATATAACGAAAGCCAAATTCAAGAATTATTACTAGATTTATTACCACCTTTGAAGTTTGTTCATGAGCGCCATGTTATTCACAGAGATATTAAACCAGAGAATATCATGCGCCGTAAAAGTGATGGAAAGTTGGTATTAATTGATTTTGGCGCATCGAAACAGTTAACTGTCACAGTTCACACGCAAATAGGAACACAAATAGGTTCTCATGGCTATAGTCCACTAGAACAAATCAAAAGTGGTGAAGCTTACCCAGCCAGTGATTTATTTGCTTTAGGTGCAACTTGTTTTCATCTGTTGACGGGGGTTCATCCTTTTGAATTGTGGGCGGAAAATGGTTATGCTTGGGTGAATAATTGGCGACAACATTTATCTATTTCGGTGAGTGGGGAATTAGGGAAAGTTATAGATAAGTTGTTGAAAAAAGATATTCATGAGCGTTATCAATCTGCGGATGAAGTTATTCATGATTTGAGTCCGAAAGCACCACAGCAAGTATCTTTACCACTAACAATTTCAGCACAGGTGAACGCAACACCACCCCAACTCCAAATAAAGATACCAATTGTACCTATAATACTAAACAAAATAGGTAATTTCAAAAACCAATTTTTACTAAAACCTAGTGTCTTACGGTTGCAATTTAGAAACCAAATTTTACCCAGCATTGTAATTTTCTGGTTAAAATTTAGAAGACGATTTGTACTAACTACTATTGTTTTATTATTGGGCTTAACTGGCATTTAAATCTATACTTATACTAGCTATGGATTCCTTCCTAATCCACTATCTGTAGTAGGGGCAATTCATGAATTACCCCTAGATGAATCAAGCGTAGCCTCAGATAGAACTGGTATTAGTTTCAAAGGTGCTTATTTAGAAAAAACCCTCAATGGGCATTCCAGTTCGGTTCGTTCCGTCGCAATCAGTGCCGATGGCAAGACTCTTGCTAGTGGTAGTGGTGACAACACAATCAAACTGTGGAATTTGGCGACAGGAGAGGAAATTCGCACCCTCAAGGGGCATTCTAGTTACGTTTATTCCGTCGTTATCAGTGCCGATGGCAAAACCTTTGCTAGTGGTAGTAGAGACAACACAATCAAACTGTGGAATCTGGCGACAGGAGAGGAAATTCGCACCCTCAAGGGGCATTCCAGTTGGGTTAATGAAGTCGCTATCAGTCCAGATGGCAAAACCCTTGCTAGTGGTAGTAGAGACAAAACCATCAAACTGTGGAATTTGGCGACAGGAGAAGAAATCCGCACCCTCAAGGGACATTCCGATTCGGTTCATTCCGTCGCAATCAGTGCCGATAGCAAGACCCTTGTTAGTGGTAGTGATGACAAAACCATTAAACTATGGAATCTGGTGACAGGAGAGGAAATCCGCACCCTCAAGGGGCATTCCGATTGGGTTAATAAAGTTGCAATCAGTGCCGATGGCAAGACCCTTGCTAGTGGTAGTTACCAAACCATCAAACTGTGGAATCTGGCTACAGGAGAAGAAATCCGCACCCTTAATGGGCATTCCAGTTACGTTTATTCCGTCGCAATCAGTGCCGATGGCACAACCCTTTTTAGTGGTAGTGATGACAAAACTATCAAACTGTGGAATCTGGCTACAGGAGAAGAAATCCGCACCCTCAAGGGGCATTCCAATTCAGTTAATTCCGTCGCAATCAGTACCGATGGCAAGACTCTTGTTAGTGGTAGTGGTGACAACACCATCAAAATTTGGCGGGTTGCACCGTGATAAATAGGGGAATTAAAATACAGTTCGTATTGACACTCTCAGGGAAGACAGCCACTGAGATTCTTGGTTCAACGAGTCCACTTAACTTAAACCCCTTGCGGTATTTAAGCCAGAGGTGGTTCTCTCCCCAAGCGTTAACTTCCCCTCTGCCCGAAGGTAGTTGCATTGCTGCAAAATTTGATTGAGTTTAAATTCTGTGTCGTCTAGCTCCCATGAAGATTTTACCTATTCCTGGGTAGGAAACTAGAACTATGGAATAGAACCCCATATCTTCAATTGTCAAGGTACAGATTACCGTTAGGTAGTTAGGTTTTTAGACAGGTTGATTACCGTTCCTGTTGTCAAAAGTATAACACTATAGAACGCAAAAGATAAATTCTCTGATCTTTTTAACCCACCTTTGCTAAAAAGAAACTCTATGCGGTTAAAACCGTGGTCAGTGAGCTTGTCGAACTGCACGAGTCGCTTATATCTCTTTCTCTAAAGCCACTGAGCTTTACGCTTACCGGATATTCTTGTAAGGACTTTAGTCCTTAGATTTATAGAAATGCAAATATTCAACAATCAACCAGCGGAGATAATCTAGAGCCAGCCAGGGCGATTAGAAATCGCGGCTACACAAACGAAGTCCACCGACCTGGTCTAAGGAAAAACTAGCTGTTTGAAACCCACGGAGGTGGGTTTTGTCTGTGTAGCTGCGGTTTCTAACCGCCCGTTTAATCTTTAAAAGACATAGAAAATTAGAGTTTATTTTATCAATCCTCATTTCCAATTATCCAATTTAATTTTATAATCCTGATTGTCATATTAACTTTGATAAACCCGTGAGTTTTGACAACGTTTGTAAAGTATTAGCTGAAAAATATCCCCAGGATTTTGCTCGGTGGTTACTTCCTGAAGAACCGCAAACAATCAAAGTATTAAAAACCGAATTAAGTATTGAACCAATTCGCGCTGATTTCGTCACCTTCTTACAAACAGAAAATCGGATTTTACATATTGAATTTCAAACCGAAGCAACCTCTAAAACTCCTATTCCTTTGCGGATGTTAGATTATTCGGTGAGATTAATACGTAAATATGAAGTTCCTGTAACCCAAGTAGTGATTTTCTTGCAAGAAACAAATAGCGAAGTCGTTTTTAACGAAGCATACATCAATGAAACCACCAATCACCGTTATCGGGTTATCCGAATGTGGGAACAAGATTCGGCTTTATTTCTCGATAATCCCGCATTATTACCCTTAGCACCATTAACGCGGACAAATTCACCCCAAAGCTTACTATCCCAGGTTTCTCAGAATGTTGCTAAAATTGCAGATAGGGAGACTAAACAGGATATTGCTGCTTACACAGAGATTTTAGCAGGTTTGCGGTTCGAGAAAAACTTTATTCGTCGGTTGTTAAGCGAGGATATTATGCAAGAATCAGTAATTTATCAGGATATTTTGCAGAAGGGAGAACAAAGAGGGGAACAAAGAGGGGAACAAAGAGGCAAACAAATAGAAGCTGTTAAATTTTGTCTGCGTTTACTTAATCAACGGTTTGGGGAACTTGATTCCTCAATAATTGAGAGAGTAAAAGTTTTATCTGTTGAACAATTAGAAAATTTAGGTGCTGCGTTGTTCAATATTTCAGAAACGGCTGATTTAGTAACTTGGTTAAATCAGCCAGATAATGATAAATAGTGATTTTTGGGTTGAGTTTTCAACCCAAGCTAATTTATAAGCGAGGACATTATGAAAGAGTCAGTAATTTATCAGGATATTTTGTAAAAAGGAGCAGGAAAAGGAGCAGTTAAATTTTGTCTACGTTTACTTAATCAACGGTTTGGGGAACTTGATTCATCCCTAGTTGAGAGAGTAAGAGTTTTATCTGTTGAGAAGCTAGAAACTTTAGGTGCTGCATTGTTTAATATTGCAGAAGTTGCTGATTTAGTAACTTGGTTAAATCAGCAAGATAATAGTTAAATTCAGATTCTTTAAGCGCGGACTTAAAGAATTTGAAAATCGCCTATTACACTCCTAATTCGGAAGCAGCGACTACGGCTTCTGGTTGATAGCGGATACCGGCTTCTTTAAATCTAGCTAAAGCTTCACCCAAGCGATCGCAATCTGCAATCAAACTTATCCGCACATAACCCTCACCAGCAGCACCAAAGGCATTCCCTGGAGTTAAAACAACGCCAGTCTGCTGTAATACTTGCAGCGCAAAATCCGTTGAACCCATACCCACGGGACACTTCACCCAAAGATACATCGTTGCTTTGGTTTTGGGAACATCCCAACCCAACTTCCCTAAACCATCAATCAGAAAATCTCGACGGGTGCGGTAGCGTTGTTGTACTTGATGCAAATAGACATCTGGTAGTTGCAATGCGGTTTCGGCGGCGGTTTGCAAAGCGGCAAAAATACCATAATCCAAGTTAGTTTTTAATGTCCGCAAACCTTGAATTACATGGCGGTTACCCACGACAAACCCGACGCGCCAACCTGCCATGTTGTAGGTTTTAGATAAGGTGTGAAACTCGACGCCAATATCTTTTGCACCGGGAATTTCTAGCAAGCTAGTGGGTTGATAACCATCAAAAGCTAACTCGGCGTAACACAAGTCATGCACCAAGAGGATTTCATATTTGCGGGCAAAAGCGACGATTTCTTCAAAGAATTCGCGGGGGGCAGTGGCAGCGGTGGGATTGCTGGGATAATTGAAATAGAGGATTTTGGCTTTTTGGGCTACCTCTTCGGGAATGGCAGCTAAATCAATTAACCAGTTATTTTCTTCTTTGAGAATTAAGCTGTAGACTTCTCCTCCAGCGATTACCGGGCCGCGAAAGTGGGCGGGATAAGCGGGAGAAGGCACGAGAATCAGATCACCGGGGTTGATATAAGCGATCGCTAAATGAGTTAATCCTTCTTTAGAACCGAGTAGGGGTAAAGCCTCACTATCAGGATCAAGAATCACACCATAACGGCGATTATACCAGTTGGTGATCGCACGGCGAAAACTGGCAGTACCTTCAAAAGGCGGATAACCATGATTAGCCGGATCTTGCAAAGCGGCGATTGCGGCATCTACCACCGGTTGCGGTGTGGCGCCATCGGGGTTTCCCATGCCCAAATCTATTAAATCTAGCCCCTGTTCCCGTGCTTTTGCCTTCAGTTCATCTAGACGGGCAAACACATAAGGCGGCAGCTTTTGGATGCGTTCGGCGGGGGTAATCCAATTCAAACTCATTCTGTCACCTCCTCACTCATTACCCTGCTAGAAACTCTATTAATTCCGTCTCGATTCTCGATTGGTGCAGTTGTCGAAACCATCGCCGCCATTAACTGTTCTGATACCACTTTAAAAGGTAGTCGATGGATGTCAGAATTAGGAGCAAGGGCAATTTCAGCGGCTGTTTGCAACTCACTCAGGGTGACGTTGCCCAATCCCAAATCTCCTAATGTTTGCGGCAGTCCAATGTCTGCGTAGAATTTCAACAATTGTTGACGGCAAGTTTCTGCTAGTTGATTACCCTGCACCATTTCTTCTAAACGCAGTTGCACCAAAATTCCATAAGCGACTTTTTCGCCATGAATGCTGCCATGCCCAGAAATATGAGTTAAACCATTATGCACAGCATGGGCGGCAACGGTGCGACACTGGGCCCCACCTAATCCGCCAATCACCCCAGCGAGTAAAACGGTGGCATCCACAACTTCTCGCCAAACCTCGCTACCTGGTGTTTGCAGGGCGACGGCAGACTTTTGGAATAAGATATCCCGTAAGACTCGCGCTTGTTGAACAGCGGCAATGATTAAGGTGTCTTGCAGGTGTCCGCTGCTAACTGATGCTTCATACCATTTGGCGATCGCATCACCAATCCCTGCCACTAAGGTACGTTGCGGCGCAGTTTGGATCAAGTCGTAATCGAGAATCAGTAAATCGGGACAACGCGATAGGGCCACATCATAAAGAAACGCCCCCGCCTCAGAATACACATTCGACAGCGCACTCCAAGCCGCACAGGTAGATGCTGATGTGGGAATTGTCACCACGGGTAACTGCAACTGTTGGGCGACTAACTTCGCTGTATCCATTGCTTTGCCACCACCAACACCAATAATTACATCAGCTTGATGTGCTTTTGCTGCCTGGCGTAAAGATTCCAGACTTGCTTCACAGCAATCTGCACCGTAGGTAGCTTGAGCAATCTCCAACTGTTGCCCTTGTAAAATCGGTTGTAAAATCTGTTGACTGAGAGACAAAGTGTAGTTACCTGCCACAATTAAGGGACGACTTCCCAAAAAGGCGATTGCCTCCGGCACTGCGCTCCGCGCAATCGCATCCACCGCCGCCGGCAACATGCTAGCACCACGGATCACTTTTGCCGGCGCCACTGAGAGCGTAAATATCGAACTAGGGGTTTGAGTAGACAAAGTTTGAGTAAAAAATTGATTAGGCATAATAACTATTTTGCCAAAACCTTGATATTTCTTCATCAAATTTAGACTTGGACTGCCATAATTTTTGTCACCACGTTGCGAAACTCTGCTACCGACTGGTTCAGCAACAGGAGGGCGTGGCTTCAACCCATAATGCCCATTAGCCTTAATTTCCGAAATTCCAAAGTTGGGAATAACTGTATAACAACACAACAGTACCACTCTCAGATTCTCTCCGAAAAGTTTCTGAGAATTGCTGATTAGAAATTTGGGATTTAGCCGATTGTGCCTAATTCGCTCTAGAAACTGATAAGTTTCTTAGTTACCATTATTTGTTAGTCGAATACTATATTTCTCATATCTTAATCTGAGCATAACCTTTTTTGTATAGTAGATGACAAAAAAACTATGTAATTCTGATACATAGTGCGTTCTCAGAGGATGGGAGACAAAGAAAGACTCGATCAATAATTTCTGCTTGTCCTCCTTGTCCCCCAAACCGCTTATGCTTTAGGTTTTGGCAATTCGGCGAATTTGTCTAGGTACACTTCCACTGACATCTCAGAATCTTCACGACTCGCAAGCGATCGCGACACCTGACCCAAGTAAACTGGTACAGAAAGGCCAGGTTCAGGGTGGATAACGGTACGGGCCCGAACTATCAGTTGATTATTATTCCGTGAACCCAAGCGACCATAAGAGTAGAGATTACTGGCAGCTTGCAGTAAAGTTGCCTCTAACTCTGTAGGGCTAATCTGGGGTGAAGTAGCAATCACAGTTTGGTTTGAGCCGTTGTCATAAACCAGAGTGTATTTCACTGCACCCGGAATCACAGTCCGACTCAAAGGCACTAACGAGAGTGCAAATAAACCTCCCGTCAACACCAGCATAAAGCCAGTTGTACCCACCAGCCGAAAGCGAAAGCCCCATTTGACAATAAAAGCCAGTATTGTCACAGCAGCAAATACCAAGGTGGCAATACCTGACCATTGGGTATATTGAAGGAAATCAGATGTTGTGGGCATAAGGTTTTAATTGCGGACACACCCATTTTACCGAGTGCTTGCACCCTAGACCTGACTCCAGCATAATAGAAAAAATTATCAGTAAGCAATTATCGTCAACCACAGATAATTTATCTGTATTTATCTGTGGTTCACCTTTCCTAAATTTGACCGCTACCAAGAGGATATTTTAAAAGTATCGTTATTAACATCAAAACCTCAGAAACTTAACCCCCCAAATAACCTATTTACCATGAGTAAATAGGTATTTCAAAGCCTCTCCTCTTGCAGGGGAGAGGAATGGAAGCGAGGTTTTTCCGTAACCTTTAGGGATTTCCAAGAAATAAATTATCCATCTTGTGGGGTGGGCTTCTAGCCCGCCCGGAATATTGTAAGTGTGGAGACACCCATCCCACAAGAAAATTTAGGATGTTTTTTTAATTGGAAGTCCCTTATATGTTTTAAAACATCCTCTAAGGCTGACAACTAATGGATTGATCACCATCGCGTGAGATTGAAAAATTCACCCAATACTTTGCCGGACATATCCTAACAGAATTACCTTGTCTAATTTCGATTTCCTGAAAAAGTCGGCAACTTTGAAACTGTCCTTTATCATCAAAAAATATATAATCTTGTTCTTTGCATGGAAAATTAGATATCCCTGACTTGGAACTAGAAACTTGCAAAGTCATATCCTGACTTAGCACACAACTTGCCAGAGAACCATTTGAATAATTCCTAATTGTCCCTGGTTCACAGGTAATTGATGCTTTAGCAGGTAGAGAAATAGCAAAATTAATTGTCAATAAACCTACGGAAGTGCTGAAAAAAGCAAAAACTTGAGAGGAGAATTTCATGGTAAAGATATTATTTTTTTGCAGCGTGCTTAACTGAACCGAAAAAGCTATAAAATGGCATTTGTCAACCAAGTCCATTATTTAGAAAAACCCTCAACGGGTTTCTACACCTTCTTAAGATTCAGCAACAGTAACTAATTAAGAATTAGCCACACTTGTAATCACAAAAGTAAATATAGTGATATTATTAGCTTAATTATACCGTAGATATACTGAATTAAATATTATTTAATACTTTATATATTTCCAGCTATTGATATGTTAAAAGCCCCATGACAAATCCCAAAATTTCCAGTTCTTGGCAGGCAGTGCTTACCGAAGAATTTGACAAACCCTACTTTCGTAAACTTCAAGACTTTCTGGAAGAAGAAAGACTATTTGATAATATCTATCCACCCGATGAACATGTCTTTTCTGCCTTTGAATTGACACCTTATGAGAAAGTGAATGTTTTATTACTGGGGCAAGATCCCTACCATGATGAAAACCAAGCACACGGTTTATGCTTTTCAGTAAAACCCGGCATTAAACTGCCCCCATCACTGGTAAATATATTCAAAGAACTTAAAGCAGATATTGGATTTGATCTGCCAAATAATGGTTATCTAGTAACCTGGGCTAAACAAGGTGTGCTGATGCTAAATGCAGTACTGACTGTAAAGGCACATATACCAAATTCTCACAAAAATAAAGGTTGGGAAACTTTTACAGATGCAGTAATTAGCAAAGTCAATCAGAAAACCGATCCTGTAGTCTTTGTACTGTGGGGAGGGTACGCAAAAAAGAAGCTTAAATTAATAGATACAAACCGACATATTGTTATTCAATCAGCGCATCCTTCACCGCTATCTGCACATAATGGCTTTTTTGGCAGCAAACCCTTCTCAGCTATTAACTCAGCATTACGTTCTTGCAATAAATCAGAGATTGATTGGCAAATTCCCAACCTATAGCACAATACGGTTCAGTTAAGAAAATTGTAGGTTGGGCTAACGTGTGAAATGTTAACGGTTTTCATGTAAAATAAACACATATCTTGTAGAGACGTTGCATGCAACGTCTCTAAAGTCTAATCAATCGAAAACTGCTGTAATCTAAACATTAAACCGGAATAACAGCACATCTCCTTCCTGCACTATATACTCTTTGCCTTCACTGCGAACTAACCCTTTTTCTTTCGCAGCATTCATCGAACCAGTTGTGACTAAATCATGATAAGCAACAGTTTCCGCGCGGATAAATCCTCGCTCAAAATCAGAGTGAATTACACCGGCTGCTTGGGGTGCAGACATACCAGCATTTATTGTCCAAGCGCGAGTTTCTTTAGGTCCACATGTGAAATATGTCCGCAAACCTAAAAGGCTGTATGTAGCGCGAATTAAAGATTTTAAACCACCTTCTTTCACACCTAAAGATTCCAGAAAATCTGCTTTATCTTCTTCTGGTAATTCGACTAATTCAGCTTCCACTTGAGCAGAAACTATCACAACTTGGGCATTTTCTTGAGAGGCAATTAGCCGCACTTGTTCCACAAAGTCGTTACCTGTTGCTAATTCTTCTTCAGAAACATTAGCAGCGTAGATAATTGGTTTGTAGGTGAGTAGTTCTAGTCCTTTAATAATCTCGGTTTCTTCTTCAGTCAAACTCACCTGACGCACCGATTTACCTTCATTTAAAGCAGCAGCTAATTTTTCCAAAACTGTGATTTCAAACTGTGCGTCTTTGCTGGTACGAGCTTGTTTGCGGGTGCGGTCAATTCGCCGCTCAATTTGCGATAAATCTGCTAAACCAAGCTCTATATTAATGATCTCAATATCTCGCGCTGGGTCAACAGAACCAGCAACGTGAATAATATCATCATTTTCAAAACAGCGCACCACATGGACAATAGCATCAACTTCCCGAATGTGGGATAAAAATTGATTCCCTAGTCCTTCACCTTTACTTGCACCTTTCACCAAACCGGCGATATCTACAAACTCAACTCGCGCGGCGAGAATTTGTGCAGAACTGGCGATTTTCGCGAGAACATCTAACCGTTCATCCGGTACTGCGACAACGCCGACATTCGGTTCAATCGTGCAAAAAGGGAAGTTAGCCGCTTCTGCTTTGGCATTAGCGACTACGGCATTAAATAAAGTTGATTTTCCGACGTTGGGAAGTCCGACAATTCCGGCTCTTAGCATTTTGGATTTTGAATTCTGGTTTCAACTACAATACTAATTTAAACAGGTGCAGGAATGGTTTGGGGAATTGTTCCTGGTACTGTTTGGGGAATTGGCCCCGGTACTGTTTGAGGAATTGTCCCTGGTACTGGTTCCGGTACTGGTTGCGGTAGGGGTTGGGGAATTGGACTCGGTACAGGTTCGGGACTTGGTAGGGGGTTTGGTTGTGGGTTAGGGATTTGTGGTTCGGGTATGGAGATAGCAGCGGGATAAGTCATGATATGTCTAATTAAATGATTCAACTTTCCCAAGCTAGATGACAACCTAAACTTTTGACATCTTCCCAAATGACTATACCCAGCTAGACACCCCTTGAATAATTTACAGCTATCAAGCGCTAGTTATCATGATTTTCCCACAATTCTAATAAACCAACTGTACCTACAAAAAAAGTATAAACTCCATATTTGATTGGCATCTGATTTTTAGAAGGTGCATAATAAGCAGCAATTAATGCTTCAACAAAATGAGCCGATAGTGCAAAACGAGCAATTATCAAAACTGGATGCAAGCTTTTTGGTAATTCATTGTTAGTTATTAATGCTTGGATATCCCATATCTCTAAAAAAAATGCGCTGGTAATAACTACTATAGATATAACTTTGATGATGGGGGATAATTTTTGTTGGATATCTTTTAAGGGCATATTATTTACCAATATTTTGTTGTCAGGCTTTCCAACTGCCTCAAGATAAAAGGACTAATTGCCATTTATGTACTGGGAATTTTCACTAGGTTAACAGTTTTTATATCATAAAAGTTACATTAGCAATTGTACAATTAAAGGATGAGTCCAGGTTATACTTATGACAGATTCTACTGATGATAACACTTCTGAATTACTCTCTGTCGCTCAAAGCGCCAAATTACTGAATATAACTCGTCAGCGAGTACATGACTTAATTAAGAATGGTCAGATTGTAGCTGATAAACTTGGGCGTTATTACTACATAGAAGCTGCTGAAATCGAAAGATATAAAAATCAGCCTACTGGAAAGCCTTATCAACCTCGGAGTACA
Source organism: Cylindrospermum stagnale PCC 7417 (assembly GCF_000317535.1). Classification (NCBI taxonomy): domain Bacteria; kingdom Bacillati; phylum Cyanobacteriota; class Cyanophyceae; order Nostocales; family Nostocaceae; genus Cylindrospermum; species Cylindrospermum stagnale. Next base: position 1,178,212 of record NC_019757.1, on the reverse strand, counting down.
AATTCTCAAATCAACTCTATTGACAATTGACAATAGAGTTTATAGACTCAAGTTATACTAACTTAGTAAAGGTTCAATCAATGCTGCCTTTTTCACTGATTGCGACTCAACCAGGATTACAACAGGTTTACAAGAGTGAGTATGGAATTCTTTATCAGGGAGATTGCCTAAAACTTTTGTCAGCATTACCCCATGAGTCTGTAGATGTCATATTTGCTGATCCGCCATTTAATCTTGGTAAAGAATATGGTAAAGGTGTCAGCGATAAAATGGAGGCAGATAAATATTTAATGTGGTCGCAACAGTGGCTAAGTGAAAGTATTCGAGTCTTGAAAAATGGAGGCAGTTTATTTGTATTTAATTTACCTAAATGGTGTATAGAGTATGGTGCATATTTGAATCAGCAAGGAATGTGTTTTCGACATTGGATTGCTTGCAGAATGCCGAAAGCTTTTCCTAGAGGAAAAAAGATGTCTCCTGCTCACTACGGACTACTTTATTACACTAAAGGAGAACCAGCAGTTTTTAACAAAGTCTACACACCAATTCAAGTTTGTCGACATTGTGGTGGAGAAATTCGTGATTATGGTGGACATCGTAAAAAACTGAATGAAAAGGGCATTAACTTAATGGATGTTTGGGATGCCCCAGAAGATGTTTGGGAAGATACTTCTGAAGCTGATGATCATGGAATTTTATGGACATTAGCAGAGGAAATGTGGACAGATATTCCTCCCGTTCGTCACCGTCAACACAAAAAACGAGTAGCAAATGAACTTGCTCCCATTATGTTAGAAAGAATTATTGCAATGACATCTAATCCAGGACAAATTGTGGTAGATCCATTTGGAGGTTCTGGGACTACTTTTTATGCAGCAGAAAAATTAAAACGTTATTGGATTGGTTCAGAAATTGGGGATACAGAACCAGCAGTAGAAAGATTAAATGATTTGGCTAATGGCATGATTGAAGAATGGGAATCAGCAAGAGGGAATAAGAAATTGAAGCACCGCAAAAAAAATGCATCACAACTTTCAATTCCGTTTTTGACATAATATAAAAATTCAGATTAAGGCACGTCCATCTGTGCCTTTGGTAATTGTTGGAACATTGCCATCTAAATTATCATATTCAATTACGAAGATTGCCAGAAAACCATCTTGAATTTGCACTGCTCGCCAAACATCAAAATATGGCTCTAACTCTTCATAATTCCCAATTCTATCTGTAAGATAAGGGTAAATTTTCCTGCTGGGTAGTACCAAAGCAGTACCTAGAAAAACACCACGCAGTAATCCAAGAACCATTTTATTAACGGCTCGATGGCTTGAGGAAATATTTCCTGTTTCCCACTCAAGAGCGAAAAGATAATTGTCCATTACTTTTGTAGCATCGACTTTTCCTGGTGATTTGGTTGCATAGTTAACTGAAGTCTCCAACTTCCAGCCAAATTTATCTCTTAACGCAATCATACAAGCTTCTTTAATTGGCTTAACACCATTTCCATGTTTTTTGGGATTAATTGTAAAACTGGATGTACCAGGAGGATGAACAATGAGAGAGATAGCATCACGGATTTCAGTACGAATGATAGACCAATCGTTTGATTCTGCAAAACTCCCAACACTGATTAAAGAAACCTCTTGCACAATTTTCATGCTAACTACTCGCTTCACTTTTTTACGCCAGATATTCAGCATATCTTCCTAAAGAATAAAATGCTCAATCAAAACCAAACACCGCTAATTGATGCCTTAAAAGCCTGTGCAGCAAGTCCTCACGCGCCATTTTACACCCCAGGACATAAGCGAGGAATGGGAATTTCTCCACATTTAACTGATTTACTTGGTAAAACTGTCTTTCGCGCTGATTTAACAGAATTGGCAGATTTAGATAATCTCTTTGCACCCCAAGGGGTAATTCAACAAGCGCAAGAACTAGCAGCAGATGCTTTTGGTGCTGCAAAAACATGGTTTCTTGTAAATGGTTCTACCTGTGGAATTGAAGCAGCAATTCTCGCTACTTGTAGGATGGGGGATAAGATAATTTTGCCTCGGAATGTGCATTCTTCAGTGATTTCTGGGTTAATTCTTTCTGGTGCGATACCAATTTTTATAAATCCTGAATATGACGAAGATTTAGATATTGCTCACAGCATCACACCGACAGCGGTGAAAACAGCATTAGAAAAATACCCTGATGTCAAAGCAGTGCTGACAGTTTACCCAACATATTACGGTGTTTGTGGAGATTTGGGTGCGATCGCCCAAATTACCCACCAATATCATATTCCCTTACTGGTAGACGAGGCACACGGCGCACATTTCGCCTTTCATTCCGCATTCCCCACCACCGCTTTAGCCGCAGGTGCAGATTTAACAGTGCAGTCCATCCACAAAACCCTTGGTGCAATGACTCAGGCATCAATGTTGCACGTCCAAGGCCACAGAATCGATATTGACCGAGTGAGTAAAGCTTTACAACTCTTGCAATCTACCAGTCCCAGCTATTTGCTTTTAGCTTCCCTTGATGCCGCACGTCAGCAAATGGCAATCTACGGGGAAAGCTTGATGTCCCGCACTTTGCAACTGGCTGAGACAGCAAGAACTAAAATCAGCCAAATTCCTGGATTATCGGTTTTAGAGATGTCAAATGCCGGCTTGATAGCCTTAGACAAAACACGGTTAACTGTCAATGTTGCTGACTTAGGTTTAACTGGCTTTGCCGCTGAGGAAATACTAGATGAAAAATTGGGTGTAACTGCTGAATTTTCATCTCTGCAAAATCTGACTTTTATTATTAGCTTGGGTAACGATCATGCTGATATTGAGCAGTTAGTTCAAGGGTTGAATCATCTGGCTCAGATACCACAATTGACAGGTCGGTGGCAAATATGTAAATATAAGAACGATGCTATATTTGGGGATTTTTTTGGGATTTCTCCCCGCGAAGCTTTTTTTGCTGATAGTGAAATATTACCTTTAGAACAAACACAAGAACGCATCTGTGCCGAAATAGTCTGCCCCTACCCCCCAGGAATCCCCGTATTAATGCCAGGAGAAATAATTACTAAACTCGCTTTAGAATATCTGCAACAAGTTCAGGCAATGGGCGGATTTATTAGTGGTTGTGCTGATCATAGTGTACGCACATTAAAGGTAGTGAAAGCAACAATTTGAGTGATTAATCAATTCCCTGTCAATAGAAATTTAGCAATTGCCTTTTGTATAAAACGATCTTGTTTACTTGATGAATGTTCTCGTAAAATTTTTAGCATTTAGAAAACCACTGGCTAGAAGTTTTACTCTCTATTGAGAATTATTAATCATGCGTCATCTTCAACTCAAGCCCACTAACGCTTCCACCTTCATACCGCCAACCAACCTCGGTCTGACAGCCAGAAGTACACCAGCTTCCTCTTTAGCAGCTCTACAAGCCAGAAGCGATCGCAGCAAGGTAGACGATTTAAGTGTAGTTTCCCAAGTCCTCAAGGCCCAATATCAGCGGCAGCAAGCCTCAAAACTGCAAGCTGAAACCCTCCCCGAAGAAGAAAAGCAAGCCAAACCAGCCCACCAAGCATCAAAGCTACAGTACCAACAGGTATGTCAAATTACTACGGGAAATTCAGAGTTTGAACCAACAGTATAAACTCTTGATAGAAGAACAGAAAGTAGAAATACAGAAGCTGCAACAGAAAAACTCAACTCAGTAATATTATGAAATAAATTATCAGCAACATTATTTTCTTTTTTGGTCTTGGGTTGATCATTCTTCTGAATATTCAATCAATAGTTAGTCAGAAGACGCAAACTGAGGAACCACCAGAAAACTCTGTAATGGTCGATAACTTGATTTAACAGGCTAGAGAGAAAGGTAAATTAGGCAAGCATAAAGAAGCTATTGATAATTTAGATCAGGCAATAATACTTGATCCAAATGATGCTAAAACCTATTACATAAGGGGTTTCCTCATATTGAACTTGGTGATAAAAAAGGCGCAATCGCAGATTTTTCAAAGGCTATTGAGATAAATCCTGACTATGCAGATGCCTACTATAATCGAGCTATTGTGCGTTGCCAGCTAAAAGATAAGCAGGGTGCAATTTCTGATTTGCAAAAGTCAACAGATATATATCAGAATTCTGTCAGAGTAGAAAGAGGAAAAAATGATGCTGAAAGATCACTGACTCTAGCTAAAAATCTTACCGCTGACTTTCAAAAGTATTCTTCAAGTTGTGTAATTCAATAGTAGCAAGTTCCAACTACCAATTTATACTTAAAATCAGTAACACTATTTTTTGAATACCTGAGATGAGTTACTACTTTAATTGTGACTGTCAACAACCCTAAAATACCCCTGAAATGAACTGAGAATAGATATGAATCGAGCCAATATTTTGACAGTTTTGTCTTTGGTTGCGTTATGTATATTATCGCTGGTATATACTGTTACTATTATGACTACTAACAGGGATGAATGCTCTAAATTAGAAGAACAAGCTAAAATAGACAGGCAGAAAGATCAGGCACTGCAAGAGCAAAAATATCAAGCACTGCGAGAGCAAGAGCAAAAATATCAGACACTGCGAGAGCAATACCAGCAGGAAATTAAAGACTATGATAAAGCTACACAAAACATAGAAAAAACTATACAAGTACTGACGAAAAGCACGAATCAAATACGTGGTAAAGAAGGTTTATCGCCCTGTAAAGTACAAAATGGTGCGATGGTTTGCCCTGATGAATAAATCAAGCGCGCATTTAGTTTGGTTTCCTGTTAGAAAGTTATATTTTCTGGGTGTTGCTAAATGAATTCATGATTTTAGACAATATTTTATTTTATGGTTCCACATAGCAATTAATACTTCAAATCAGCAACACTATTTTTTAGATAACTGAGATGAGTTACTGCTTTAATCCTAACTGTCAACAACCCCAAAATGAGCCTGAAATATTAGTGTGCCTGAATTGTGGCTCACCTCTTTTGCTGAGTCATGCAAATACTTCAGTTTATCGAGGGCTAAAACTAATTGGTCAAGGTGGTTTTGGCAGAACTTTTTTAGCAGTAGATGAGTCTCAACCACTAAAACCCCGTTGTGCAGTCAAGCAGTTTTTTGCTCTCAACTCTAATTTTGTCACTCCTGAAATTAAAGCTAAACTAATTAATTCTGAAGTTGAACAACTCCAAAGACTAGACACTCATCCAGGGATTCCTAAATTTTTGGGATACTTAGAGCAAGATGGCAATCATTACTTAATTCAAGAGTTTATTGATGGAGTAAATCTAGCACAGGAATTAGCTGAAATCGGTAACCTTGACGAAGCTAAAATTCGTCAGGTACTGCAAAGTATTTTGAGTGTCTTGGATTTTATTCATTCTCAACAGGTAATTCACCGTGATATCAAACCAGAAAATATTATTCGTCGTCGCACTGATGACCAACTAATTCTAGTTGATTTTGGAGCAGCTAAATTTGTCACCGGAGCTAACTTAGCTCAAACTGGTACAGTAATTGGTAGTCCCAAATATGCAGCACCAGAACAGGTATTTGGTAAAGCATCTTTTTCTAGTGATATTTACGGTTTAGGGGTTACTTGTATTTTCCTGCTCACTGGTGTAGACCCTTTTGAATTGTACGCTTTTGCAGAAGACCGCTGGGTTTGGCAGGATTATTTACCTTCTCCTGTGAGTTCTTCTTTGAGTCGCATTCTAGACAAAATGATTAGTAGGGCAATTAATCAACGCTATCAATTAGCTGCGGCTGTGATAGCTGATTTAAAACCAGGTTTAATCTCAGTTGCTAATAATGAAAATACTCTATTAGCTACTGTCGCTAATCAACCATCAAATGTTATCTTATCAATATCAAAAACAGGTTTACAACTTCAACCTGACAAATGGAACTGTATTCTAGACTTGGAGACAAATATATTCTCACCAGGTTACACCACAATTGATTTGAGTGCAGATGGAAAAATACTAGCTATTGCTGGCAGAGATTGTGTTGAAGTATGGCGTTTGGATACTCAAACACTAGTTTCTAGTTTTGAGGTGAGAAATGCAAAAATTTCTATGAGTTCTGATGGACAGATATTAGTTAGTAATAATATTGTACTTCAAGAGACAGATGGGCCTGGTACCAAGGTATGGCATATACCTAGTAAAAACTTAATTCGTGGTTTAGAGACCAATTTGTTAGTGAGCCAGTCTATGAGCCTGAGTCCTGATTGTCGTACTCTAGCGTTCGGTGGTGTAGGGGGGAGAATTCATATTTGGGATTTATCGACAGGAAAACGGCTGCATAAAATCTCTGGACATAGCGGTTGGTTTAAGTTTTATCCTGCTGTCACCAGTCTAATTTATTTGCCTAAGTCCGTCCGAATACCTGAGTTAACTGCACTGCTAGAAATTAACAAAAATACGATTCAACCATCATCCTCTAGTCAGCTTTTAGCTAGTGCCAGTTTTGATAAAACTATCAAGATTTGGGATGTTGATACCGGAAAATTGCTGAAAACTTTTTCACATCCTTCTACAACAATCGCTGTGACTCCTGATGGCAAAATGCTGGTGAGCGGTTCTTCAGATAAAACTATTAAATTCTGGGATTTATCTAGTGGTGAATTAGTGCGAAATTTCTCCGTTTCTGGTAGGGTATCTAAGATAGTTATAAGTCCAGATGGGCAAAGTTTAGTAGCAGGTGGTGGAGATAATAAGGAGGGTGCGATGTTGGTAATTTTAGACATGGTGACAGGAAATATCCTCGCTAATTTGGAGGGACATCAAACCAGAGTATGTGGTTTAAAGATGAGCAGTGATGGCAAGGTCTTGGTGAGTCAAGGTGGAAAGGTTGAAGTCAATTCAAACTCTCAATTAAAAATCTGGCAACTCTATTAGTTATGTGTTCGTAATAGTCAAAAAAATCAGTAAAAATCCTTGCTTTAATCATTGATTGTCGGATAGAATTACCTTGGTTATTTGATAATTTCTCGCTTGATATTCCTGGGACTAAAAAATCAAGACTTAACAGTTTCACTAGATAATTATGTAGGATTTAACAATCCACCATGCGCGATCGCCCTTAAGGGTAAGACGCTGAAGGAAATTGAGCAGTTATGTGGTAAGTCCTAATCACAATTTATAAGAAGTATATGAGTTTTTACCCAGAGCTTGATGGTCTTAATCTAGTTGAACTAATTGAATGTTTCCAACATTCATACTTAGAAAATGAGGAGAATTCTGTATATTATGATGAAGTAGCAATGCTCATCCGGCAGCAAGGTGAAGCAGGGATTGCCTTCTTGTTCGGACAGATTGAAAAGGCTAATTCAGTTCAGTTAAAAGGTATACTCCTGGCTTTGACTTTTCCTCCTCCAGTCGAAAATCCCCTGCTGCGATCGCTACTTTTGACATATCTTCGGGATGAGCGGCCTCTGATAATAGCAGAAGCGATTGACGGATTGAGAATGCTTGGTGCAAAAGATACTGTTGATATAGTGCTGCCTTTACATATTCATCCAGATCCTTATGTGAGAGGTAGTGTCTTACGTTTTATGAGTCGTCTCTATCCAAACTCCTCACAACCATTGCTGATAGAAGCTCTTCAAGATCCTGATTACATTGTGAGAGAAAATGCCATTGATGAATTAGATGATTTGGGAGCCGTTGAAGCTGTGGCAAATATCCGTCCACTACTTACTAATTCTCATCCCCATGTTCGACAAGCTGCTGAGACAGCAATTCAGAATTTAGCCTGAGATATTCTTGATGGGTTTTGGTTGGCGATCGCGCATTGTGAGTTACATTGGGCAATATTATTGGTGACTAGCAGTACTTGTATAATTTATACAATAAGTAACCGAATAATCCTCCAAAATGTATTTTGAGCATCACAGAAAACTGATATTGATCATCATTTAGAATATCTATTGCTATTGAGGGATGTTTAATCTATTAATAACCTAGTTTTAAAAATCTCTTAAACTGAATAATCTTAAATTATTTAATGTATCTTGATTTATGAAGCATAGCTCTAAAAATCTCATGGAGGTTGAAAAAAGTCAACAAATTGATGATTCCTTTTATCTCAATATGGAGGTAATAAAGGTACGTTCAATATTGGAAAAGGCTATTTTTATTAAACAAGTTGATCAATGCCCTATTCTGTGGCAGTAGTGGACTAGGCAAAACCACCACCGCAGAGATCCTTGCTAAGGAATTACATCTGGATCTGTACCGCATTGATTTGAGTGCTGTGGTGAGTAAATATATTGGTGAAACCGAAAAGAACCTATCCCAAATCTTTGATGCAGCAGAATCTGGTGGTGTGGTGCTGCTGTTTGATGAAGCTGATGCTCTGTTTGGTAAACGCTCTCAGGTCAAAGATGCCAAAGACCGCTATGCAAATATGGAAGTCAGTTACCTGTTGCAACGGATGGAAACCTACCGAGGATTATCAATTCTCACCACCAACCGAGAAGATGATATGGATGGAGCTTTTCGGCGGAGATTACGCTTCATTGTCAAGTTTCCTTTTCCCAAAATCCCAGAACGAATTGAACTATGGAAGCGGGCTTTTCCCCCCCAGATTCCTACCGATGGTTTGGATGTTGAGAAACTAGCCCAACTTGATGCTACAGGCGCAACTATCCGCAATATTGCTCTAAATGCGGCGTTTTTGGCAGCAGCAGCGGGGGAACCATTGAGGATGACCCACATGTTGCAGGCTACCCGTCAGGAGATCGCAAAATTGGGTAAGTCACTAACGGCTAGGGATATTGAAGATTGGGTGTAGTGAGAGTGTGCTGTTGTGTTTAAATCAGGAGAATGTCTGAGTTATGAGTAATGATATTGCGATGGCGCAAAGCGCCCGCCAGAGGCGATCGCAACTGTCACTGCCACCTTAAAGTATCTTTTACAAGAGGGAGTCAGTCGTAACGGTAGCCCGATAGAAGTCACCACCCTGCCCCCGAATACCGAAGGAGAAGGGATTCCCAAATTAGGAGTAAATTTATATCTCTACCGCATCACTCCTAATTTAGCAATGGCGAATTCAGATTTGCGATCGCCTTTGGCGGGCGCTTTGCGCCATCGCGCCGTCCCAAAGGAGATTTGATCAAACGATTTCAGAGTCCCCTTGACCTACATTACTTAATCACCTTTTACGGAGATGAAGCAAAGTTAGAAACCCAAAAGCTCTCTGGCATCGTCATCCGCACCTTGATGGACAATTCAATTCTGACACCAGAGATGATCACCAAAGCCCTATCACTCTCCACTGACCCAGATTTGGAATCCTCTGATTTGACTGAGCAATCCGAGCGGGTAAAAGTAATACCAATGCCCCTATCTACCGAGGAGCTATCGAAAATCTGGTCAACCCTTGTGCAAACTCCCTACCGTCTTTGTCTAGCCTATCAAGCCAGTATGGTCATGCTCGAAGGAAATACACCCGGTGAACTTTCCCTACCAGTACGGGAACTGCAATTCTATACCGTCTTAGATCAACCTGTAATTGAACAGATTCTCCCTGAGAATGGCAAAAGACAGCCTATTTTGGCAAATAGTACTTTACTCATCCAAGGTAAGCAGTTAGCAGGGTTACAAACCAGGGTACAACTTGGTTCCCAAAGACTGCTCCCCCAAAGTGTCACTCCTAACCAAGTTGTACTCTCCCTAGCCGAGCTAAACCCTGATGACCTACGAGCAGGTATCCAAAGTGTACAGATTATCCATCTCAGACCGAATATCTCCGACATCGCACCCCAGAACGCTCTAGAGTCAAACGCAGTTGCTTTTGTGTTGCGCCCCACTATTCAAGCTGTTAGCGTTAATACTCTGCGAACCAATCGCAAAGGTACTGGAGATGGACAAATTACAGTCGAGTTGGACTTGCTGGTGGGGACAACCCAGCGGGTGCTACTACTGCTCAACTACATGGGGAATGATTCTACAGATGGATTGAGTGCCTATATTTTTCGGGCAGAGCGGCGGAATACTGAGACGCGCTCAGTGGTCTTTTTGCTCCAGAATATCAAGATAGGAACCTACCTGGTGAGAGTGCAAGTCGATGGAGCGGAGAGTCTGCTTAGGGTAAATACTAATCGCGAAAGTCTAAAGTTTGATCAATACTTTGAGCCTCAGTTAGTGATTGAGGAGATGATGGAACCACACTCTATAGGTAGGTAAACTACCTACACTGACGCTTCTCTACGAGAGGCTTCGCCAACGCGTACAGTGTAGGCTTTTAGCAGCCCTGAACTATCCACACTGAGTTCACAGCGCAGACAGTTCGAGCCTCCAGGCTGGTTTACAAAAACAGCCCCAATAGCAGCAATATTTTTTGCTGCATTAAAATCAGCGTCACCACTCCAAAAACAAGCTTCATTAGTACATTTGAAACGTTTGTCAGAACGCAGTCCGATATGTAGGCATTGATGGCACATTTGACTTGTCCAAGCTGGAGGAACAGCAATTACTTCTACTCCAAATTGGATGCCTTTATATTCCAAAAAAGACCTTAACTGATAAAAAGACCAAGAGTTAGAGCGTCTACGTTCTGTTTTGTTTCTTGGCTTTTGATTAGTTCGCGCGCGTATACCTGTTAAGTCTTCAATTGCCACTGCTGCATTATTTTTCAATGCGTCCTGAATTATGGACTTGCTAATGTTGTGGTTTAGCCATTTTTGAAATCTTCTCTCTTTGCCCGACAGCCGGTTCAATATCTGTCTTGCCCTGCGGCGAGTAGACCTTGTGCCTTTCGTGGCTTTTTTCTGGAGAGATGCCCTCACTAAAGAAAACTTGTCTCTAACATCGTTAATTTGCTTTCCATCCCACTTATCACCATTGCTAGTTACAGCAATGTCTCGCCTTCCGAAGTCAACACCAATTACTTTGTTTGACTTAATTGATTCTGGGGCTTCGTCTTTGATTTGAATATGGATGTAGTAGTTACCATCACGATGTTTACATAACTGTGCTGATGTTGGCTTTCTGCCTTTTAATTTACCTCTTTGGTAATTACCAGCATCAATTTTGATGTGTTCCCTGCCATTCATTAAAGTTAAACTAACAGTCCAGTCTTTCTCTCTAAATGAGAAAATTCTGGCATCATAATCAGCCGATGTAGGCTTGAATGTTTTAACTGGCTTGTTTTTAAGTTTTGCAGTTTTGCGATTAGCTCCAACCCTGGCACAAGCACGAACAGCTAAATTTGCGCTTAACCCAAACAAAGCACGAATTTCGTTATAGACCATGTTTTGAATAATGGTCTTGCTGGTTATCTGAGGCTTAACTTTTTCATTGGCGTAGTTACACGCCGACTCAAAAGCTTTCAGTACCAGTTCTATTTCTTCTGCCTGTTTTTCAGAGGGGTTGAGTTTGCAAACTAGCGTCAATACTTGTTCCATGACTTCGACTTAATCACATGTGAATATAATACATCAAAATACTCGTGTTGTAGCAAAGATTTATTTGGCAAAAAACATCAGATTGCTTAGGAAACGCAGTTACACCTGGAGAAATGTTAATTCGTTTAACTCTAACTCCGGTTCATAACCATTTGCCAATTGTGCGATCGCTTGATCAATAAAACCCACACCTTGCTCGACCGTTTCCACTAAACTTAACTTGCCACGCAAATCAGCAGCACCGACAAAGCCTTTAGCATACCAAGTCATGTGCTTCCGGGCTTGACGCACACCGCGATCGCCTTTATATTCCCACAAAGCTTGCAAATGTTCTCGCGCACATTCCAACCGCTGAATCGGGTTTGGTGGCGGGATTAATTCCCCAGTTTTCAGGAAATGGTCAACTTCACCCACCAAAAACGGATAACCCAAAGTCCCACGGGAACACATCACCCCATCAGCGCCAGTTTCTTCTAAACATCTTACCGCCGCCTCAACAGAAAAAATATCCCCATTACCAATCACCGGAATGTCAAGCACTTGCTTCACACGAGCAATCCATTCCCAGCGGGCATTACCATTGTAACCTTGAGCGCGGGTGCGTCCATGCACCGTAATCATTTTTGCTCCGGCATCCTCCATCCGTTTAGCAAAGTCAAGAATCGTAATTTCCTGGTCATTCCAGCCAATGCGGGTTTTTACCGTCACAGGTACATCAACAGCTTTTACCACTTCCCGGACAATTGCTTCGGCTAATTCCGGTTGTCGCAACAGCGAAGAACCACCGCCATTTTTAGTAATTTTATTTACGGGACACCCCATATTAATATCCACCGTATCTGCACCTTCCGCAACTGCCTTGATTGCTGCTTCAGCCAGGAAATCTGGACGACAATCAAACAACTGAATGCTGATTGGTCGTTCGTTGGGGTCTACCTCCATAATTTTCGGCAATTGCTTGACGTAGTGCAACCCCGTAGCGTTCACCATTTCGGTATACATCATCGAATCTGGGGCATAACGGCGCACGAGGCGACGAAACACCAAATCTGTCACCCCAGATAACGGCGACTGGAGAACGCGGCTTTTAACCTCCAATGAGCCAATTTTTAGGGGTTGGGAAAGTCTAGCTTGGAGAGTAGGGGACAGAGAAATCATACAATTTTTGAATTTATTCTTGGGATACCATATCTTGATGATATTGATATTCCATCAGGATTTTAGTCCCTGCTGGTGTCAACGAAAAGCGATCGCGGATCTTTAATTAAGTTGTTGTGTTGGCGATGTCCACCTGCACAGTGCTAGTACAGATGGGTCGGTAATCAATAATCTATCTATCGTGTCTTTGATGCTTGTAGTCCAGTTATCAGAGTGAACCATAATCATCCCTCCTTTTCCTCGCTCCACTTACTAATGGTTCTCCGCAATTCCTTCAAAGACGGCAAATACGACTAGAGAATTACGGTTCACCCCAATTCGTGAAAGTATTAATTCTCATACATTAGACAGAGTGAGCGCAAAGCAATCCATGAACCGAATATTAACCGTCCCATTCTAGGTTCGGGAAACCACCCTTCATGGACGAGCTACACAACATCAGTATATATATCAGCATAACTTGGGATTTTCACCCCAAGAAAGGCAAAGCAAAGGTATTGATGCTGAACTGACTGCTCTTGTCAATCAGTTAGTTCAATATTTAGCCCTTTATATTCCCATTCATTCATTTGTAGTTATACGGAGCCAGCACCTAAAATGGCAAAAGTAGTTGGAATTGACTTAGGTACGACTAACTCCTGCGTAGCAGTGATGGAAGGCGGTAAACCGACGGTAATTGCTAATGCAGAAGGTTTTCGGACAACGCCATCAGTGGTTGCATTTGCTAAAAATGGCGATCGCTTGGTTGGTCAAATCGCCAAACGCCAAGCGGTGATGAACCCCGAAAATACCTTTTACTCAGTCAAACGCTTCATCGGACGTCGCTATGACGAAGTCACCAAAGAAACCACCGAAGTTTCTTACAAAGTACTAAGCAGCGGCGGTAACGTCAAGCTTGACTCTCCAGGCGCTGGCAAGCAATTTTCTCCCGAAGAAATTTCTGCACAAGTCCTCCGCAAACTAGTTGAAGACGCTAGCAAATACCTCGGCGAAACAGTCACCCAGGCAGTAATCACCGTTCCTGCATACTTCAACGACTCCCAGCGCCAAGCTACAAAAGACGCTGGTAAAATAGCCGGTATTGAAGTTCTGCGGATTATCAACGAACCAACTGCCGCCTCTCTGGCTTATGGGTTTGACAAGAAGAGTAGCGAAATCATCCTTGTGTTTGACCTTGGTGGTGGGACGTTCGACGTATCAGTTCTAGAAGTGGGTGATGGCGTATTTGAAGTACTAGCCACATCTGGTGATACTCACCTCGGCGGTGACGACTTCGATAAAAAAATAGTTGACTTCTTAGCTGAAAAGTTCAAAAAAGACGAAGGAATTGACCTACGGAAAGATAAACAGGCGTTACAACGTCTGACCGAAGCCGCAGAAAAAGCCAAAATAGAACTTTCTAGCGTTACCCAAGCAGAAATCAATCTGCCATTTATCACCGCTACCCAAGACGGGCCGAAGCACTTAGACACAACCCTAACTCGTGCCACATTTGAAGAACTTTGCTCCGACTTAATCGACCGTTGTCGCATCCCCGTAGAAAATGCGCTTAGAGATGCCAAGTTAAGCAAAACCGATATTGATGAAGTAGTGTTAGTTGGTGGTTCCACCCGCATTCCCGCAGCGCAAGAGGTAGTGAAGCGGGTACTGGGTAAAGATCCCAACCAAACTGTTAACCCTGACGAAGTTGTGGCAGTCGGTGCAGCCATCCAAGCAGGTGTGCTGGCTGGTGATGTTACAGGTATCTTGCTGTTAGATGTCTCACCACTATCCTTGGGTGTAGAAACCCTAGGCGGTGTGATGACCAAAATTATTCCCCGTAACACCACAATTCCCACCAAAAAATCAGAAGTTTTCTCCACCGCCGTGGATGGACAAGCCAACGTAGAAATTCACGTCCTCCAAGGGGAACGCGAATTTGCCAACGATAACAAGAGTTTGGGCACCTTCCGCCTTGATGGCATTCCCCCAGCACCACGCGGCGTCCCCCAAATTGAAGTTACCTTCGACATTGATGCCAACGGTATCCTCAACGTCGCCGCCAAAGACAAAGGCACTGGTAAGGAACAGTCCATCAGTATTACTGGCGCTTCTACCTTGGATAAAAATGACGTTGACCGGATGGTGAGAGAAGCTGAACAAAACGCCAATAATGACAAAGATCGGCGGGAAAAAATTGAACGCAAGAACCAAGCCGACTCCTTGGCATACCAAGCCGAGAAACAGCTGCAAGAATTAGGTGATAAAGTTCCTGCTGCTGACAAAACCAAAGTTGAAGGTTTGGTGAAAGACCTGCGGGAAGCAGTCGCCAAGGAAGACGATGAGCAAATCAAGAAGTTGACACCAGAACTACAACAAGCACTATTCGCCGTTGGTAGCAACATCTATCAACAAGCTGGTGGTGCAGCAGCACCAGGTGAAGCGCCTCAGGACGGCGGTTCCGCTCCCTCTTCTGGCAGTGGTGATGATGTGATTGACGCTGATTTCACAGAGAGCAAATAATTGCCCTAATTGTCTGGGGAAGTTGATCGTGCCCCTGCCTCATTATTACCCATTCAAGCATTCGCTTGAGTGGTTTTTTTTATGAGCACTGATCTGGTTGTAAAAGCCTAGACCTACTGCCTTGATTTCTGGGTAGTACACCCTGAGTATTATTATTACTAGCTATTAGAGAAATAATGCGGGTTTGAATCTGAGGATTTCTAGGACTCAATAAAAAAATAAAAAGCTGAAACCTTTGCCACGCAAGAGTTCTACTCTGGATGAAAAATAGTTTTATTATCCGGTAACCTGAATCAAAAGTAAAATTACGTATATGTACTAGATACAATATGAAAATTGTATAAATAACAAAAGTAAGATCACAGTTTTTTCCTGTATATTAAAACTGCTAGTAAATATGTGAAGATTTATTGAATAATCGGATGTCAAGATTAAAAGTTGGAATTATTGGGTCTGGTCTGGCGGGGTTAAGTTGCGGTTATACCTTGGCAAAAAGTGGCATTGAATTTCAGATTTTTGAAGCCAGCGAGCGAATTGGTGGACGTGTAATGACTTATCATCATCCCACAGGTGAAACTGTGGAGTTAGGAGCTGGTTATTTTCATGACCACTATAGAATAATGTTATCCCTCGTCCAAGAACTGGGGTTACAATCTCAAATTGTTCCCCGAAAGTATTGCCGGGTAGGATTTATCAAGGACGGGAAAGCACTTGCCTTACGAGAAATAGGCATAGATCATCCACTATTTATCTCTATCGCTAATCTCAAACATGCAGCCACTGAGTATTGCCAAAAAATCAACCGCTTGCTAGCTGTATATTCAGAAAATAATAAGAGTTTTGCTGAGACTATCTCTGAAGATCCATACTTACTAGAAGCTCATCAAACTCCCTTTATAGTATCTGAACTTTATCGGAGTTTAGCTCCTGAGATTCAAGAAATTTTTGTCAAACCTTTTCTCAGAAAGCAATTATCATCTGAACCAGAAAATATTAGCCTGATGACTGCTACAGCTGCATTGGGAGCTTCAGCATTTAATCTCCAGAGTTTTCAGGGTGGTATAAGCTTGCTCACAGAAACCTTATACACTAACATCAAAGATCGCGTCGCACTCAATCAACCCATCACGAAGGTGCATCAAGACAAAAAACAATGGGTTTTGTTTAGCAGTAATCAAGAGTATGTTTGCGACGTAGTTGTTTCTGCTATTCCAGGGATAGCTCTGAATAACTTGTTTAATTATCAGAGTTCTATTGCCTATGGATATACTAATGTATTTGTAATTGAAGGAGAAAAACATCTTCATTATCAGGGTTGTGATATTCTATTCTCCCAAGAAGAAAACCATAAAATATTGGGTATGAGTCGTTATGGTGAGCGATTATTTAAAGTTGAATCATTTCATCATCAGCCTGATTTTGCTGAGGTTTTTCAAACCTATAAAATTCTGCAACAACAAAGTTGGCAATATGCTATTCCCCAACTTCCTACAAACAAAATTTATCCTTCAGATGTACTAGCTGAAAACTTTTATTTAGTGGGTGATCACTGGCTTCCTTGCATGGAAATGGCAATCACTACGGGAATAAAGGCAGCAAAAAAAATTATTTCATCCTAGGATTTCACCAGTAGCATGGAAATAAGGAACACTATAATTTAAATGCCATATCCACAAACGCCTTGGATACTACAAGGCTACGCTATTCAAACTCTGCATTTGGTGAATATTGACCAAGTGCGCCCTCTGATTCCCTCAGAGTTAGAAATTATTACTGTATGGCCTGGCAAAACCCTCGGTGATGTGTATCTATCTCATTATGGGTCAGGTTCAGTGCTGGAGTACAGTGAGTTAATTGTTGCCCCTGCTTTCGTTAGCTATCAGGGCAAAATTGGTGCTTGGATTTCCCATATTTACGTAGATAATGCTGATTCGGTGGCTGGTGGGCAAGAAATTTGGGGGCTACCGAAGGAACTAGCTGAGTTTACTTGGGAACAAGGAGAGCGTGTCACTGTCCGTCAGGGAAGACAGAAGCTGTGTAGTCTTAACTATCATCGGCAAAACCTAGCATGGCGACAGCGGTTAGCTATATCTAGTTTCAGTGCAATGGGTGCTGATTTGCTGATATTCTCTTCAGAATTTGAGTCCCTGTTAGGTTTGATTAATTCTCAGTTAGAAGTTCCCGCTGAAAGTGCTTTTTCTGGTATTGGTTTAGGTCAGCCTTTTTTAAGCTTTCGTTCTGAACAGATGAGTTTGCGGGTTGATGCGCCAAAAGTTGTGGGACAGAGGGAAGTAGAAGTTAGGTAAAATGGCTGGGCTTGATTAGGCGTGTATTAATTCCCAATCCAAAATCGGAAATTTAAAATTAGTATGACTCTGAACGCGCAAACTGCGATTGAAGGTATTTATGAGGTGTGTATTGGCATCCCAGAGCCAATTTCTGCTATTCAATATTGGGAGCAATTTGGCTATCGTATTGGTCAAGTGGGTGAATTAACCGCAGCCGCAGCCTATCAACTATATGGGGTGAATTCGCCTTTACACGCGATCCGCCTTTACCACCAAGGTGCAGATCATGGTTTAATTCGGCTGATGATTTGGCAAAATGCCACAAATTCAGGGTTAGCAATGGGTTCGATGAAAGTTAAAGGCAATCGCTGGGCAACTACCTTAACTGCTGATCTCTTGGGTGTTTTAAATCACGTAGAGGATGCAAAAACGGCTGGTTGGGAGATCAAATACACTAACTCTTACTGGGAAGTTATTTACGATAAAGAAAAGAAAAACCGTCCTTTTATCGATCCGGCAGTTGGGGTGCGGGAAATGCTACTATTGCAACCCTTGACTCGACAGGTGCTATTTCAACGCTTTGGCTATGTGTTGCCGAAGTACGGACAAATCAATTACAATTCGGCTTTCAAAACTAGCCAGTTTACCCATATGGGGATGATTGTTCAGGATGACAGCAAAGAAACCCTGAAGTTTTACGAGGAAGTTTTGGGTTTGTTGCGGGTGCGTGATGAGGTGGAGACTACTTACGAAGCTTCTGCTGCGGGTAGAGATTTTTTTGACCTCAACCCTGGAGAAAAGTATATTGTCACGGCTTTTGATGATCCTCGTTCCTCCACATCGGACTTTATGGCGGCGCGCAGTGGCAGACTGTACATTATTCGTTTTCCAGAAGATATCAATTTAGAGTCGCGCTTTGAAGCTTCCCAACCAGGCAGTTTGGGAATGTGCCTCTACACTTACCGTGTGCGGGGAATACTTAGTTATTTTGAGCGGGTTCGGGCAAGTAAGGCGACAAATATTACTAATATTTTAATTAATGAATTTGGAGAGATGAGTTTTTCCTTTGTTTCACCGGATGGCTATTTCTGGACTTTGGTAGAAAGTAATTAACTACGTAAATCTTATGGCAAGGGAAAAACATATTTTCACTATTACTTATTGACAAAAAGTAATGTATCTATCAGGTAGCCGATTGTAGTGAGTGCGGCAATCATCACAATGAAAAATGGCGATGGGAAAGGAGGCCCGCTGTAGCCCATCGCAGATTTGAAAAAGCATAGTTCAACTAATTAACAAGGAGACACAGCATGGCAGCCGAAATCCAAGAAGTTGATGCCCAGCAATGGGTCAAAACTCGTTCTTCCCTTGATTCCACCGAATCCAGTTTTTTGATTTGGAGTGGTAAGATTTATAGCTTTATCCCTGGCGAGAAGCGGCAACTACTGTTTAAAATCGTGGGGATGAGTGTGAGTCGGTGTATTGCCACCGCTGAGGGTAGCTGGGATTTTACTTCTAGGGAACTGACTTACTATCTAAACCCACAGACAGATGAAGTTTTGCGGAAGTGGGAAAACCCCTGGACAGGGGAGACAGTTACAGTGATGCACGTTGCCAATAATCCTGTGCAAGGGCATTTTAAAGGCAAATTCCCCGCCCAAGTTGATGGTGAGAATACCACTTTTGTATTTGATATCTTTCCCACTTATCCTAATCCTCTAGCAGAAGATGAGAAGTTTGCCGAATATTGCCCATCACCGATTTATCAAGCGGCGGAATTGTTTAAAATCACTGTACCCACAGCTGATTTAGTTAACCCTGATATTCCCTCTGTGACGCAACTGAGGCTGAGTTGGGATCGGATTGGTCAGTGGCTGCCTTGGATGAAAATGAGCGATGCTGCCGGCACGCTACGCTCCGCAGTCGGCGATCGCCCCGGTTATCTTATTTATAGTGCTTCTGGGAGCAAAGTTGGTGGTTTGGCAGAGTTACCCCCACTGCTGCAAGCAGAAATTAACACCCGCCTACCTTTATATAAGCAAGCCCCGAAAGTCTTTCTCGATGGGGAAGATATGACTTCTTGGCTGTACTTCCAAAAGCATTTTCCCGCTTACTTAGCTGGGGATATCTTCCCGCTGCCAGCACCGGAGGAAAGTTAAGATCTGATTAATCAGAATACTTTCAATGGTATAAATTGCCATGTTAGCGTGTTCTTCCTCTCCAGTATTGCTAAGATGAATTTCAAACCAAGTCGTTGTTGCTAACTGTTTTGAAAACATAGAATGAGAACTTCGTTCGCTCAGATAAATTTGATCAGCACCCTCTACTTCGATACCAAGAGAATACCGTGACATCTCCTATGCACCCAGCCCTCATCAAAGAGCGGTTGAGATTAGTTAGGGTGCGTTTCGTTTTTGTCCCGCAATTCATCTCACCGCTTCTCTATCGAGTAAGCGGGAGGCCTGCGCCAGTTCTTGTCTTTGTGTGCATGAAGCGCACATGGTAAAACTGTGCAGCAAAAATTACGTCAAAGCTTCCGCATATTATTACTAACAGGGTCAAAACCTCTAGAAAAGCGTGTGCTGTTATCATAATAAGCGCCGCTTAAATTCGCTCCATACAACTTGGTATAGTGAAGCTTGGCTCCCCGGAGATTCGCTTCATTTAGGTTGACACCGCACAAATTAGCCCTCGTCAAATTTGCCTTCGCTAAATTGGCTCTACTCAAATCTGCTCCCCAGAGTTTAGCCTTAGCTAGGTTCGCTTCAGTCAAATTAGCTCCCCATAAATTGATACCTGGGAGATAAATACCAACCAGCTTCGCTCTAATTAAATTAGCAGATGGAAAATATCTCTCCCCTGCACTATAACGCCGTTTTAGTTCCTCAGCATCCATGCATTTTTCACCTGCTTCTGCCCATATATCCAGAATACTTTGCAGTTTGCCAAAAGGCTCGCGCATTCACTAACAAAAAAATCGCCCCCAAGAAAAAATCAAGCTATTAACTCCCTGTTCTCTTTTACAACCCTTGGGAAAAACCTGGACTTTCATTGGTAAGCCAACGCTTGTTGGCGGCTTTTAGAATCTCATTTTCACCCAAGATATGGGGTGAAGCCGCGCTGCACGCCGAGTCTATGCATCTAACGACTAGATTTTGGATCAGGCTGACCAATGAAAGGATAACTTTAATGAAACCCTTACCGACAGCGTTTGAAGATAACCTTAGCGTTGTGCGGATTTTTTCTACTTCCTTATCTAAACGTAAGCGAGCAGTATTTAGGGGATTTACCGTGAAAATGACGTTGCTTTTGACAGAATTGCTACTCACCATTTAGCTCTAAATCATCGGTTAATTCATTATTGCCTCGCTCTGGTTAATTAGGCAAACTCAATTTATGTATCGAAAATGTCAAAAACTGCAAATCTGAGCAGGGATAAATTTTTAAGCTTTGTCTAGCAATTTGTAAATTTATTTATTCACCGCTTTTCCTGATGGCAAAATGGCATAAAAACAGAGGGGATGAACCGTAAAATATACAACCCATTTCCTCTATATTCCCCATAACTTAGCAATATTCTGAATTTTCCAGACTTAGGGATGAGTAAAGATAAAAATTCAAAATCATTGCCAACTTGGCAACCAAGACATAATTAACTAAGTTATATTTATAGAAGTTAAACAAGTTCAAGGGTGTTGTAATCAGGGTCTATTACATGACAAAATCACTCTTGTAAACACTGTCTACTAATTTGTTATCAGGGACAGAGCAAGCATATCTACCACTAATTTGCTGATTACTTTTCAGCAACTAAATATTAATAATTAGGTTTATCATTTGCTGCAACAGGAATAGTAAGTACGTAGGTTGTCGTTGACGTACGCATTAGCCCTTTAAATAACAGGCAGCGTCTGTACATGTTCCTGACGCTTCAGCAGCAAATGGTAGAGTGGGAGATCAATGGCGCTTGGTATGCCTACTCCCACTCTCTTTTTATGGGATGGTCATTCATTGCAAGGATTTTGGATCTTGGATTTTAAATTTATTTCCGATCTAAAATTCGGTCATTGATTTAACAGAAATTTGTATCCTGCAAAAATTTCAGAATTGCTGCATTCACCACTTTAAAAGAACCAGTTGAAGCATCATGATAGCAGTTAGGCAGAATTTGTAATATCGAATTGGGGAGATGTTGATGCAACTTCTCACCATGACTAGCAGGAAACCAACTATCTTGATCACCCCACAAAATTAGTGTGGGACACTCAATAGCACTCAGATTACTTTGAATTTTACTGAGCATATTTGGCTTGTTAGCTTGCAAATTTTCAATTTCCTGGACTGCTATTTGTAATTCTTCAGCCACTTTCACCAGAGTCCCAGGAAGTTCAATAAATGGGTAAGTTATCCAGTAGACATCTTCCTGTGTCAGCATTGATGGTTCAAATAGCACCTTGCGTCTTTCTATCGCCGCAATTTCTCGCACTAGCGGTGCAAACAAATATGCTAGACGTAATACGTCTACTGTGTGAACTAATTCTAGTGGCGCTTGGGCAAGTAACCCCATTGCCCAATGTGGTAAACTTTTAGTAAAAATAGGTGCATTGATTACTACTAACCGCCCGATTAATTGGGGATTGTGTTCAGCAAGTGCTAAGGCAACTAATGCCCCCAAAGATTCTGCCACAATTACAGCAGGTTGATCACATAATGCCTGAATTATTCGCTCTAGTTCAATAACTTGATGACCGCTCTGTTCTCGACGAGATAGGGGTTTTTCAGAAAACCCGTAGCCTTTGGCATCAAAACAAATTACCCGGAAAAATTTTGATAATGGCTCAATACTGTTACGCCAATTATAGCTCCAACTGCCTAATCCATGTAATAAAATTAGCGGCTTACCTGTACCCTTTTCGCCATAAGCAATTTGTACAGGATATCCCTGAGCATCAGTAATAGTTAGACTTTGCCGCCCTTGGGGAAAATTAACTTGCCACCAATCTTTCATTCCTGTTTTAATAACCAATTTAAGCGCCAGTTAAGGCTTTCCACAGCATACTAATTAGTATCACACTTAAGGCTACTAAGACAATGGCAAGCAGCAACAATCCAAGCAACACGCCAAGGATAAACCACCTATCTGCCTTTTTCTTCTGGGTGGGAAACTTTAAGGATTCTTCCAATAGCTTGATGTTATAAGTGTTTGCTCTCCAGGCAACATCGAAAAAATCCCCCAGTACAGGAATTAACCCGACTAAGCCGTCGATGACCACATTTAAAAGCATTCTGCCCAAAGTGGCTCTAGACACACCCAGCCGTGCCGATTCGACGATGATGTACCCGGAAAGTATCACTCCTAAAACATCACCACCAATAGGTATCAAGCCGATAATCGGATCTAAACCAATACCAACCTTTGTTCCAGGAATGGTAATCACATTTTCCAGCAGTCCACTGAGTTGACGTAGACGCTTTAAGGTTGGTGCATAGGCATCAGGTGGGACGGCGAGAAACCGATCAGGAGATTCAGGCATTGTGGCGATCGCATCTTTCTAATTGAATCGTTACATATTTTAGCTAGATCAAGGTTCCCAAACCTAATTAAATCCTGATTATTTAACTTCGAGTACAGACTTGCCTAAAGACTGACAGACAACATCATTTTGTGGTGTGTGGATACGACTGCACAAAACGTCCCGGTAATGTCGCTCTAAAGGATTCTTTCTTAACAACCCAGGATTGCCAGTGAGTTCTAAGCCCATCTCCACAGCACGAATAGAGTTAGTTGTGGTGAGGTATTTAACAGCTTGTACTTGTAATCCTAGATTAGGTTGATATTCGCCCTTGTCAATCTCTTGAGCCAAGCTGTAAATTAGTGTCTTGTTAGCAAACAGCAAGGCTTCTATCTCACCCACAGCAACTTGGAAGCGTGGCAGGTTGGCTAATGGTTCCCCTAAATTAGAAGGTGTGCGCTCCTGGAGGTAGTTAGTCAGCCAATTTCTAGCACTGCTGGCAACTCCCAGATACAAAGCACTTATTGTCAAACTATTCCAAGCAGCAACCAAGGGATCAACAGTTGGGGAAACTGAGATCGGGTGGATATCAAGGGCGTACTCTTGGGGAATTAATACATTTTCCAAAATTAGATCGTGGCTGCCTGTTGCTCGCATTCCTAAATGATCCCAGGTTTCGACAATTCGTAAGCCAGGAACATCGCGGGGGACAAGAAAATTACCAACTTGCGGTTGATCTTCAGTGGTTCTAGCCCAGACGATAAAGTAACCCAGGATGGGACTACCTGTGGTGTATTGTTTGTGACCTGTTAACCGCCAGCCATCCGTTGTGGGTTCAGCAATTGTCGCTGGTAATCCACCTCTAGCTGGTGTACCTAATTCAGGCTCAACACGGGCAGCATTCAGCAGGGCAACGCCTTCAATTGATTCACGACACAGCCGCTGGTAAAGTTCTGGAGGCCAACGACGATGGCGGGCAGCTTGGGCGTGTTGCAGATAATGCATTGTCAGTACTAGGGCGGTTGAAGCATCACCACCGGCTATCCCCTCGATTACCCGGCAGATGCTAGCTAAACCCAAATTCTGTCCACCCAATTCACAGGGAATGGTGAGGCTGAGTAGTCCCGCTTTGTGCAACTTTGTAAAATTCTCGAAGGGAAAGGAAGCTTCTTTGTCGTGTGCTGCTGCACGGGTGCCAAAGTCTTGGGCGAGGGCCTTAACCTGATCGAAAAGATTAGGGTGAGTTTTCAAGTGTCTATATTACAAGGATTTTCGGGATAGTTCATCCCATTATCCAACAACTTCGGGGAAAGAGCCGCTCAAGAAAAGCTGCCAATCGATTGATGCTGACCGATGTTTGCATACAATTGTGCTAGTGAAAGATTTTGCAGACTACCTAATGCTATTTAATCTTTTTAGCAGATCTAAATCTCCGATCGCATCTATCGAGGTTGCTCCTAGTTGGCTTGTAGCATGGGGAAAGTTAGATTTTCTCTGCGAGGATATAATTTGGCGAGATGACCAGTTTGCGGTGATTTCTGCGCTTTCTCCAGAGCAATTTGCACTTAGTCCTACAGGACGATTTGTGGTAGTTGGGGATGTATGGCTAAGTAACCAGGTGGAGTTGCGGCAAAAATTGGGAGTTGATATTGGCGGTTTTCAGGGAAGCGATGGTTGCCAATTGATTGCGCTACTGTGGGAAAAATGGGGTTCTGAATGCCTGAAGATGTTGGTGGGGATGTTTGGGTTGGTGGTTTACGATCGCCATCAACAGGTTTTATGGCTAGGGCGCGATCGCATCGGTAGCCGAACTCTCTACTACACTACCACTGGTTTAACTCGCTGGATTGCCCCGAAAATGCGATCGCTTACACCCCATAGATCAGATGATTTAGATGTGGTAGCACTGCGAGATTATCTCTGTTGTGCCTTTGTTCCCGGAGAGAGAACACTGTGGCAGAATCTGCGGGAAATGCGCCCAGGAACCGTGATGCAGATGCCTTCTGAGCAAGTTTATAGTTACTGGCAGCTACAAGAGGAGATTACAGCAGCGAATCAAAATTTAGAATGGTATAGCGATCGCTTGCGTTCCCTACTTAATCAAGTTGTACAAGAATATTTACCCAAAAATCAAGCAGTGGGAGTTTTCTTATCTGGTGGCTTAGACTCTAGCAGCATCACAGCTTTAGCCGCAAACTTCCATAATGCACCAGTTCACACCTATTCAATTCATTTTGGTGACGAAACTCCCAATGAATTAGAATTTTCTAGCTTAGTTGCCCAACATTGCCAAACTCAACACCACATTTTAGAAATCACCTTTCGCGATATGTGGGAACGTCTACCTGAAACAATGGCGTATTTAGATGATCCTATCGGCGATCCTTTGACAGTACCAAATCTGCTGCTGGGAAGAATGGCACGGGAGAATGTGCAGGTTGTACTCAATGGTGAGGGTGGTGATCCTTGCTTTGGTGGCCCCAAAAATCAGCCGATGTTAATTAATAGTTTATATGGTTCCATCACTAATCAAAATTCGCTGCAAGCATATCTAATTTCTTTTCAGAAATGTGCATTAGATTTACCGCAACTTTTAAAACCAGAAGTTTGGGCATCTTTACAAACAGAACCATCTGTATTTTCTGCTGATTTAGATTCTGATGCCAGTTATTTGAATCGGTTAATGGCATTGAATATCAAATTTAAAGGAGCAGACCAGATTCTCACCAAGGTAAGTAACTTAACTCAAGCAGCAAACTTACAGGGTTTATCACCACTTTTTGACCAACGAGTTGTTGAGTTGAGTATGCAAATTCCCCCAGAATACAAACTTTCGGGAGTAGAAGAAAAAGCCGTATTAAAAAAAGCTGTTGCTGATATTTTACCCGATAGCATTATTCATCGTCCCAAAAGTGGAATGATGGTTCCTGTCCAATTGGGATTTCGTAAATATTGGCAGCGAGAAGCAAGGAAATTATTGCTAAATAAAAAAAGTGCTATTTCCCCATATATCAACCAGTCACTATTGCGTAACTGGCTAAATTTTGAAGGGGATATTTGGGGACGTTATGGCGTTAAACTTTGGCTATTGGTAAGTTTAGAAATTTGGTTACAGGTGAACCGAAAATAGAATAATTTCCGGTAAATTAGTTTATATTCCCAAAGAAATTGGGTGGAAGTTTTTTATAGGGAAGCCAAAGGGTGATTACAATACGGTTAGGGTAAGATCCCCCCGCCAGCGGCGACCCCCTTAAAAAGGGGGTAAAAGAGAGTCAAAAGTCCCTTAAAAAGGGGGTAAAAGCAAGCCAAAAGCCCTCCTTTTTAAGGGCTAAAAAACAGTCTAAAGCCCCCCTTTTTTAAGGGGGGTTGGGGGGATCTTCCACAGATTCAAACGTTAACCAAACCGTATTGAAAGTGGGCAAACAAATCTTTAAACACATTTACTGAAGCTAATAAAGCCTTTAGAACAGCGATATCTTTTCGATTTTTCGTTCGCGTAGCGTGTGCTTTGCACATATGGTTAACCATGAATTGTGACGTGTTTGCCGCGAATACCGCTAGTTTGGGCTTCATTTGGGCTTAATTTCTGTCTAAGTCCCATTAGAGGATGTTTGTAAAGTATCAAGTCGTATCGAGATCCCCCCTAGCCCCCCTTCCGGGGGGGAATTGGAGTCAAAGTCCCCCTTGGAAAGGGGGATTTAGGGGGATCTACGGGTGCTTGATACATCACTAAAAAGTTTTCAGACATCCTCTTAGGAGAGGGATAAATAATTAACAAAAAGCTGAAAAATTTACCTAATAATCTTCGGTTAATCTTTCAGCCTTTTAATTAAAAGAGTTACTAATCTAGTAAACTAGCTACTACTGGTCGTAAAAGTTCGTGTAAAAAATCTTTTTCAGGCTTTTCTAAACTTTCAGACAGTTGTTTTAATCGTTGGAGTTTTTCTGGTGGTTCTTCATCCATTAATTTTTGACTAACTTCAAATGACAAAGAATCTAACTGTAGCTGAGTTTCTTCATCCTCGGTATCTCGAGAGGAAGCACTGATAACTGCATTTAGATAGTCGTTGAACAGACCACTTTGTTGTCCACCAAGCCAATCCCCTAAAAGATTATAAATTCGTCCCTTTTCTTCTTCAGTTAGCGATACTTTCTCAGTGTAAGGATCGGGAAGTAAATGAGCAATAAGGGGTTTTAAAAGTTCTCGTAGAAAAACTTTTTCCTGCCTTTTTAAGATCAGAGAGCGTCGTTTTAATTGCTCTAATTTTCTCAAATCTTCTGCCTCGATTAATTCCCAGCTAACCTGTTGTGAATCCAGATCTATTTTTTCCTTGACTTCCTCTGCAAATTGAGGGCTTTCAGAGGCTTCACAAACAAGTTTTATATACTCGTACAACGTACTATGGTTACCATATTCTCTCTCCGCCCACTCCTCTAAAAGAGCATAAAATTGGATCTTTTCTTGTTCGTTTAAGGGAACATTCTGCTCTTGGTTTAAAGAAACATTCTCTAGTTGATTTAATGAGACATTAACTTCTAGGGTTAAGGAAACATTCTCATTATCAGGTAGAAGTAAATTAACCACAGGAATCTTTAGCAGGTTCCGTGCAAAAATTTGTTCTTGAGTGTTTAATTCCCCATAGAGTTGTCTTAATCGTTCGAGTTTTACGAGGTTATTACTTAATTGTGAACTAAAACCTTGTACATACTGATCTATTATCGTCTTATATTGCCTGACAAGTTTAGAATCTTGAGAGGTGTAAAAAACAAGCTCTATATATCCAGGCATAAAATCATAGTCAGCATACTCACTTTGAGTCCAACCTAATAAAAGATTATAAACTTGTATCTTTTGCTCTTGATTTAAGGAAACACTCTCATTATCAAGTTTTATAACTTCTAAAAGTAAATTAGACACTGGAGTCCTTAAAATTTGCCGGACAAAAATCTGTTCTGGTGTGTTTAAAGCCAGATAGATTTGTTTTAAGTCATCGAGTTGTCCAGGAAGCTCTTTTAATTTTTCAGTGATCTCATGCGACTCTATCTTTATTCTTTCTTTCTGTTCGTCTGCAAATTGAGGATTTACATCAGCTTGAACAACAAGGCACACATAATCATCTATGGTAGCATAACCAGAATAGCCTCCTTTAGTCCACTCCTCTAAAAGCGCATAAATTCGTGTCTTTTCCTCTTGATTTAAAGGAGACTCATCACTAGAAGGTTCAGCAAGTAAATTAGTGAGGGGATTTCTTAAAATTTCCTTAACAAAAAGTTTTTGCCGAGTTTTGAAATTCTGATACAGTTCTATTAATTTCTCGAGGTTTTCTGGTTTATCGTTTAATCTACGATTAACCTCTTGTGCATATACATCTAGGTATAGCTGATATTGATCAGTCAAATACTGAGGTTTTTGATAGCAATCAAAGATCAGAGAGATATATCTTGCTATAAAATTGCCTTGAGGATTATTATCCTCACTATACAATAAAGCCCAATCTAGTAAACGGTATTGAACTACTTGCCTTTCTTTTGGGTTTAAAGGTACATCATCCGGTATATTCTCCTCTTGATTTAAGACGAGTATTTCATCGATTAGATCTTCTTGTTTGTTTATTAGATTTTCTTGTTGGTTTAAAAGAAGCTGATCTACTAAATTCACCTCGGGATTTAAGGTTAAAATTGCATTCTCGTCATAAACTTTGGGCAGTAAATTAGCTACTGGGCGTTTTAAAATATAACGTAACCAAAATTTCCCATAGACTTTTAAAGTCTGATCAAAATCAATGAATTCGTTCAGTTTCCTTTGTCCAGGTTCATTGAGAAATTGCTGACAAGTAAGTTCTGCATAATACATTGTCTCTTCTATCCATTGCTTGTCATATCTATTATTAAGCTTAGGATTAGTAATACGATAATGATATCGTTGTATATCAGAGAATATACCTTCCGACCAACTCCAATTTCTAACAAATTCCTCAATTAATCTTGGCGAATCAGAGTATGGATCAGATTGATAGGCATACGCAATATTTGGTAAATTCTCCGGTGGAGAAAACGATACTAAAAACTCCAGTGGCAATAGTCAATGAATTAGAGACAAGTTTTCCCATTGCATTGAGGGCCGTTTTCTTTAAGCCGTCAGCGCCTTTAGCCGCAAGTAAGAGTTTATTCCCCATCTTTTCACTGAGAGATATAAATTTATTTCCGGCTAGATCGCTCATGACTTGAGTAATTGAAAAAGCTCCTTGTCCTAGAGTAAGACCAGATTGAAAAAGTCCATAATATGCCTGTATTTGTAAAGTTGTTGGTAAAGAAGAAATTTCTTCATCGCTATTAGCGTATTCAATAAATGCTGAAATAGCTGTTCCCCAACTGGCAGAATCAATTACGTCTAAAGCTTCCATTTGTAATGATGGTACTAAAGCTCTAGTTGATTGAGTTGGTTTTTCATCCTGGGTGATGAGTCTAGCCTTATTTAAAGCAGTATTGAAAGTCTCTTTAAAGGCGTAAAAAGTAGGATCATTAGTCTCAATTTTTCTAGCCTCTTGTGACCCTTTTACAACAAATTGAAGTTCATATTTATCGCCAATTTTTTTTGTATTCTCAAGAATGAGATAGGACGTTTTTAAATCAATATTTTTATCGAGTGCAAGTGTTTTAACAGCTTGTTTAAATTTTTGATAATCCAGGGTAAGAATTATAAAATCTTGATTAACTGTATTAATTGTCTTAATTGTAGTGGCTCTTTCGGCGTTTAATTTTTCGGTTAAATCAAATTGTGTTTGGTTCGATGAATTTGGCAATGACATATTTTTTTTTACTCAGAGTTAATTGCTATTTTTTAACATATCATGCTTTTGGGGTAAGTAGATAAACGGAGAAAAAAATATATTACGTTTTGTAAAATAGCTAAAATTCAACCAGAATCACGCATTAAGGCAATTTTACATATCGTTACACATTTTGGTTATCTCACGTCCACCTACTTAACCAAAACTTTCAACGGCGTAGATATCGCTTCCTGCATCACCTATGATCATTAAGTTGCTATCGTCAGTTGCTAAATCTCGACTTCCAGCAATACCACGTTGCAGAACTTTAATTAATCTTTGGGGAGTGAAGGATTCTAATTCCACAAAATTGCCAGAATCTAACCAAGCTAACTCTTCAGTAGTTAAAGTTTGACGAACATTCACGGCTAATTGTTTAGCGTCTTGTGCTGACTCAGGAGAGGTTTGAATAAACATTCCCCGCTGAGTAGCAATAATCTGACGTGGTAAAAGTCCTACATCAATAATCGTCACGTTGCTGTTAAGAAACCAAGCATCACTGCTGCGGAGATGATTTACTAAATTCATGCCTCTTGGACTACAATCATGCAGCGCATAAACTTGTAAATCTGGGTTGCGGCGGAGCATTTCCATTGTGGTGGCAAAAATGCTTTGCGGATAGCCAGTGATGCTGAGAATTGCACAGTTATTTTCAAAGTGAAAATTATTAGCAATCAAGAATTGAGCAATGGTAGAACTATCGCAAACAACTAACCTATCAAAACTGTAAGCTGTGACATCAGGATTGATTGTTGCTGGTGCAAGTTCCTCTCGTGCTGAAGGCAAAATTTTGGGAGATGAACCGTTGAATTGTTGCCATTTGTCTAGCCATGCTTGAAATTGTGATTGAGAAATCAAAAATTCCTGCGTTGATTTATTTCTATCTATCTGTCTAGTTCCCAAATATATCGATAGTATTCCTAATATAACAACGATGACGAATACTATAAATGAATTCAATACAAACAGACTAGTTAATATTCCAACTACTAAAATTAAAGTTCCTATTACCCGTAAAGCCTTAGCGCTTGCTTGACGACTGACATAGCTTAATTTTGTTGATTTGGTCTGATTATACAAATAGATAATTACACAGACTTGATATATTAAATTGATAATTAACCAGAAATTATCCGACGAGAAAATGCTGCTAAGAATTCCGCCAAAAAAACCTGTAACCCAGATATTAAAAAAGATATAAAGACAACCAAATCCTGATAATTTAAATGATTTAGCTTTGAGACGATTATCCAAGAAGTAAAGCAGTTGTTTGGGTGTAAAAAATAAGGTGTTATTGGCGGAAATTTCAGCTATAACTTTGGCAAACATGGGGTCAGTAATCTTAATATTACCCATTGCGGTGGGTTCAAAGACGAAGGGATGCTGGCATTGTTTACATCGACCTTGATTAGCTGTCCGCTCTTTTAAATTATTTTCAGTTCCGCAGTTAATACATTTCATAATGGTTGTTATTTATCTAGGATTTGATTTTTTAGTAAAACGCTGTAATCTTCTCGTTTACGAATCAAGCGGTGTGTGTGATTTTCTAACAGCACTTCCGCAGGTTTGGGACGATGTAAAAAGTGTGAAGACATGGCATAGCCATAAGCACCCACATCTAAAATAGCGATGATGTCACCAATTTCTAGGGCTGGAAGTTGGCAATTTTTCCCTAGATAATCTCGTGAATAGGTGGTATTTCCACAAATATCTGTTGTGTAAGTTTGGGAATTATTCCAAGTAGCAATTTTCCGATAGCCACCATGTACAGAGAGGACTGAAAGATTAGCAATGGTGGTATCAACGCCGATAAGCTGTTTTTTAGCTTGCCATTTTACAGATACAACTTGAGCGAGTAAAGTTGCACATCCAGCGATCGCAGATCGTCCCGGTTCAATGATCAAATCGATCTCCCGTCCTAAATTGGTGACTCTGTCGGTCAATTTAGCCCCAAATCCTTGCCAATCAAAGGCTGCACCATCGTGGTGATAAGGATAGCCAAAACCACCGCCAAAATCTAAATATTCCCAATCTGGTAATCGTTGCGCTGTGGCTAAAACTGTATCAATGACATCGGTAAAGGCTGCTGTGGCGTTGGTTCCCGTCCCCCGGTAGAAGTGCAAACCACTGAGTTTCAATCCGGCTTTCCGAGTAATTGCGATCGCATCCGCAAATTCTTCTGGACGTACACCAATGCGACTATCTCCCGTAATTTCTGGCAAATTCAACCGCAAACCAAGGCGTAGTGAAACCCCCGGATGTAAAGATTGAGAAACTTCACAGCACAACTGCAACTGGTTCAGACTATCGAGATTGAGGGTGGTAACTCCCCAATTCAAGACTTGTTCCATTTCCACCCAATGCAAATTACTGCCGCTGTAGACGATATCACTGGGGTGAAAACCTGCATGCAGTCCTAAATAAATATCTCCTGGTGTATTAGCGTGCAGTCCCCACCCAGCAGCCTGAAAAATTTTTAATAAGGCAATATTGCCATTGGTAACGCTAGCAAAACGAAATTGCTTGCGGGGATAACTGATAGCTTTGGTAATGCCTTCAATAGTTTGGCGTAAGCGTGAGCCTTGATAAACATAAAGCGGAGAGCCGTAGGTAGTCAATAAATCCTGTGCAAGTTCCCAAGAAAAGGGGGGAGTCACATGACTCTTTTTTAAGCTTGCCATCGCTTGTAATTTTTCCATAACCAACTAGGTAACCAAAAAGGATGTTTCCAAGACTTTCTCCCAACTTCTGCACCAAAAACCTGCGAGTGCCAAAGTTGCCACATAATCAGTAACCACAGACTCTCACCAACACGACGTCCTTGAATAGCACCTCCCAATTCACCTGTCACAATTTGCGCGGCTATCTGCGGGGAAAAGTGGTTGTTGGCACGCAGTATCCCCGGATTTAGCCAGATGCCAATTTGATGCCAGAAATCATTTAAGCACCAAGAGGTTAAGGGAACTCCCATACCGCGTTTTTGCCGCCAAACAATTTCCGGTGGTAGCCAATTTTCTACAGCTTTTTTGAGGATATATTTCTCACAAGCGCCATTTAGCAAGAGTTCGCCGGATAGTTGAAAAGTCCACTCGGCTAAAGGTAAGTCACAAAAAGGCGATCGCACCCACAATTTATGAGCAAACCCCAAAGCAGTTGCACGGGGATGGATATTTTGTGACCCTTTTAACATCAAACCGGCACGGCGCAAGCGATGCAACAAAGATGGACAATCAGCAGAGTCTAAAGCCGCCAAAAGCCAGTCTTCAGCAGATAAATTCTGTATCTGCGCTGATACATCTGGCTGAAAAAGTTGAGATTCATAACCCCAAAGACGATGAAAGGTGCGAAGATATTGCTGGCTAAAAGTTTCTTGTCCTTTAGGATTTTCCGCTTGATAAACACCAGCGGCAATTAAAGGTTTATTCGTCCAACCGGCAAATAATTGATCTCCACCTTCGCCATTAAAAATCACCTGAGTTTCCTGACTAGCAGCCTGAGTTAGGAGATACAAAGGAACAGTTACCCCATCACCAAAAGGTAAATCTAGCGATCGCACCGTAGGAATCAGCGCCTTTTTGATATACCCTGGAGTGGCCGCCACTTTAACCAGGGGAATTTGCAGAAACTCGGCAACCTGTTCAGCATAGGGATATTCAGGCATTGCAGCCGCACCAAAATCTA
Organism: Cylindrospermum stagnale PCC 7417; assembly: GCF_000317535.1. Taxonomy (NCBI): domain Bacteria; kingdom Bacillati; phylum Cyanobacteriota; class Cyanophyceae; order Nostocales; family Nostocaceae; genus Cylindrospermum; species Cylindrospermum stagnale. The sequence continues at coordinate 1,144,831 of NC_019757.1, read as the reverse complement.
GAGTATAAGCGCGGACTTTTACCCCTGCTTGCACCAACAACGCCGCCACAACAGAAGAATCCAACCCACCAGAAAGCAACACCCCCACAGGTTCATCTTTTAAATCAGCAATTTGCCGAACAATCGCATCTTGCAGGAGAATTTGCAATTGAGTAACAGCCGTTGCTTCATCATTTAGCTGTTGTGCTGATTCACGCCACGAGTAAATACTTTGAGGCTGTGGTGAAAAAAGCCTACCTGATTCACACCGCCAAACCAACTCAGTTGCCGAAGGTACTGCAAACACCTGATTAACAGGTGTGAGGGGAGTAGGGACATAAGAAAAGCAGCTATAGCCGTATAAGCCAGGAACGCTTACCTCTGGCTGTGACAAAATTGGTAACAGTAGTTGCAGTTGAGATGCAAACCAGATTACCTGTCCTTTCTGTGTCCAGTACAAAGGCACTCTGCCGAAAGCCTCTCTACCCAAAATTAGATAGTCATTTTCTTGCAATCTTACCCAAGCATCCGGTGAACTAGAGATTCCTGATGCAGAGATAGCAGCAATTATATTTTTTGGGAATGCTGGAGGCAATGCAGACTTATTCCCCAGTCCGATATAAGCAACATTCCAGACGAGATGATGAGGATGTTCTTCTGGGGAACCTAGAGATTTTGTCTCTAAATTAGTTAACAACGCCGTTAAGTCACGTTCAGAACCGTAACCCCAATACCCAATAAAATGATAGGGTGCGGTGTTGATAGCCATGTCACACTACTTCACCTCAAATGTTTCATCGCTAATCATCCGACCTTCTAGAAACATTTTCACTGTCCAATCACCAACAGGTGCAGCAGAGTTAATCTTGTAGCGACAATAAGTGTCCCAAACATTCGTATTAATTTCGCGGGTTTGATAGTTATTTTGCTTGACAATTACACCAGTTGGGTCAATCCACGTACAAGAGAGAGATAGTTTCTTACCTATTGGTGCATCTTTCAACGTCACACGGTAAAAAACCTCTGGATTGCTTTGACGAGAGATAGTCTTCAAGTTACCGCCATCATCCGATGCTAGGCTAATGCGGTCTTGTTGGGGTGAAATCCTGGAGAGTACAGCGGTTCGCTGCTGATTGAAATATATTGTAGATGCGATCGCCACCACTAAAGCTGCAACTACTACAGATATCAGCCAGAGATTCCGGCGTTGCTTCACTTTCAACGCTTGGCGACGACGTAATTGTATCAGCGCTTCATCCAGTAACTCTGGCGGTAAATTTAATTCTTGTAAAATCTCCTTAACCTGTTCCTGGTCAAGTTCCCCTTCCCGGCGAATTTGCAGCCCTTGTACCTCAGCGATTAGTTGTGTTAATTGCTCTTGAGTCAGTCGCTGCGTCATAGCTGCATCTGGTGTTGTGTAGGTATACGCTAATCTTCACACTGAAGTTGTTGCTTTTCGGATTCTTTGCCAGATATTTTTGCCAAACTTCAATGCTTCCTACTCCTGTCTAAAAGTTCTTGAGGACAAGGACAACATCAGGTAAGGGCTTTACCCCTGAAGGGTGAGACCCCTCAATCGTGATCACAGTACTTCTTATATACTTACGGTATCTGTGTTCAATTAACTTAGCTACAAAATACACAAGATCAACTCTAAAACTCAAGATGTGTACGTTAAAGCGGCGGCAGATATACTCTACGCCGTTTTTTGTCCCTAGGTTTTGAACTTTTTCAGCTAGTAGGATTATAGGGTTTGTGCTGGCTGTAAAAGCGATCTAGAATTTCTGACTGCTGCTCTACACTGAAGCTGCTATACAAATTGCCCAGCTTTTTAATTAAGTTGGGATCTAAGGAAAAATCTCTGGCAGCATCTAGGTTTTCAGCTCCAGGTTTTTGTAAGCAGCGCAAGTTACTCTGTGACTCTTCTGAACCATCACCAGTTCGAGGCACAAGCTGCATCAATAACTCCATTGCTACAGTCGGGAGAACGCGGCTGGTTTGATTCAGGAAAAAACCAAAAGTCATCGTCCCTAGCCGGATGCGATCGCCATCTTTGAGTAAGACTTGCTGACTGACTGGTTTACCATTCACAGCAGAACCATTAGTACTTTTGAAATCAATTAAGTAGAAACCTTGATTGTCAATATACTGAATGGCAGCATGCCGACGAGACAAATATCTATCAGGAATCTGAATCCCACTACTATAATCACGACCTATTGTCCAAATCCGCTGCGGCTGTTGTAAACTTTGAGTCTTATTGTCGCATAAGTTAGTAATCACATAAACAGCACCATTATCTACTACACCTTGTAGATAAATTGGTTCCATCCCCTTCAACGACATAGGATCTAGGCTTTCTAGCTGAATAATTTCATCTAGAAGACTGCTATGGTGCTCATACAACTTCAGGAACACCTGATATAAATTTAATTTCCGAGCTAATTCCTTTTCTGCCAATTCAGCCTTCATCGGTGAGTCTCTTAATGTCAACAAATCTGACTTGCTGATTTCAGTCATGAATATTTTGTCTCAGCCTACAATCAGGGATAATTGCTGCCCTTTCAGCTTTCGCTGCAATTTGGAAAATTGAGCTGCTTCAAAGGGTTAAGTTTCATAACTTTCTAGCCAAGCTACTGCTACTCTTATTATTTATCGATATCACGAAAAGTCTCAATAAAAAAAAATATTTTGAGCTTTTCTTTTTTATTGAAAATTTTCGGATTTTTTTTGGCAACATACAGTGATTCTTAAGAAAACATTAAGAGCCACCAAAACTATATTAGTAGTTTTGTTCTGTATCCGCTGGGTACAACTTGAGATTGTAGTAAAAGTTAATTTAGTTAATTTTACCTTTTAATTTCGCAGTAGTTATCACTTCTGAGTATGCTATTTATGCAAAATGCGTGAAAGCAATTATCAATACCCAATACTCAAAGCCTAACGCCCAAAAACGGTAGTTTCCCAGCTTACTCTGTGCGAATAAACACTCCCATATTTACTGTTAAATAATACTTATGCCTAATTTTATACACGAAAAAGCGCCTGAGTTTTTGCGTTCCCAAGCGCTTTCCCGTATAACTTAATACCTACCCACTACTTTGATGCAACATTTGAAATCCGCAACACTCCTCTAGGGAGAAGCACTGCCAAGATAACTTGTGACCAACGCGTTGTGAACAGGTATCACTCCTTGCACTAATTAAGAATATCTCTTTTAGAACAAAAACGGGAATCTTGTGAGTGACACTTTATTAACTGACACTAGTTAATAAAGTGTCACCCCTGATGGTAGCGAACAAGACAAAGCTAAACAGTAGACAGTTTATTAACGTGGTATAAAAACTAAAGGTAGCTTGAGGATATCATCAGACATTGCGGATAGAGAAGTTGAGTAACAAGATGAAAGTGCTAGGATGAATTTCTTAGTCTCAGCGGCAAATACGCCGCGAACGATCATGTGCCCAAGTGCGTGGCTATTGGCGTCTAGGCGATTTGAACCCAAAGCAATCAAAAACAAATTAAGGCCTTGGCGTATTCTTCGCCCCGGAAATATATGAAAATTTTTGTTCCGGGGCGTCTGTGTCTATTTGGTGAACACAGTGATTGGGCGGGAGGTTATCGTCGCTACAATCGCGAACTAAAAAAGGGCTACACGTTGCTTGTGGGAACTAATCAGGGACTGTATGCCGAGGTAAAGTCGCATCCTACCCATTTGCTACTACAGGCTTCTCTGACTGATGGTAGTAATAAAATCCTAACTTTACCGATGGATCAGCGGACTTTGCTGACTGAAGCCGAAAAGGGCGGGTTTTTCAGTTATGCGGCTGGTGTGGCTTACCAAATTAGCACCCACTACGACGTCAGCGGATTGGATATTGACAATTACCTGACAGATTTGCCAATTCAAAAAGGGTTGTCTTCCAGTGCCGCCCTCTGTGTGTTGGTGGCGCGGGCATTTAACAGGGTGTATGACTTAAAGATGAGCCGGCAGGAGGAGATGGAGTTTGCCTATCTGGGGGAAATTACCACGCCTTCCCGCTGTGGACGGATGGATCAAGCTTGTGCTTATGGCGATCGCCCCATAGCGATGATCTTCGATGGCGATCACACTGATGTCATCGAGTTAAAAGCACCGCAGAATTTATTTTTAGCGATCGTCGATCTTGCGGCTAGTAAAAATACCCAACAAATTCTCAGCCACCTCAATGACTGCTATCCCTTGGCTACCAACGAACTACAAAGAAATGTGCAAAAATACCTCGGTGCCATTAGTTATCAAATTACCCAAGCAGCAATTGACGCCCTGCAAACAGGCGATGCAGCTAAAATTGGTATGCTGATGAAACAAGCACAGGCAGAATTTGATCAGCATCTGATTCCCGCCTGTCCTGGGCAGTTAACTGCACCCATTCTGCACCAACTGCTAAATTACCCACCAATTCAAGAGTTGATTTTCGGTGGTAAAGGTGTGGGTTCCCAAGGAGATGGCACTGCACAATTTATTCTGAAAGACGAGGTAAGTCAGCAAAAATTTATCGAGATAATTAATCGCGACTTTCCCCAAATGCAATGTTTAAAATTGACTATTTATGCGGCAAAATAAAGTCAGAAAAGCTGTAATTCCCGCTGCGGGGTTTGGTACACGCTTATTTCCTGCTACCAAAGTTGTCAAAAAAGAACTTTTCCCAATTATTGATCAAGATGGCAGGGCAAAGCCTGTGATTTTAGCAATTGTGGAAGAAGCAATCAGCGCCGGAATTGCCGAAGTTGGGATTGTAGTGCAACCGGATGACCAAGAAATTTTTCAAGATTTATTTAAACATCCACCCAAACCAGAATTTTTCGCCAAACTATCGCCGCAAAATCAAGAATATAGCCAATATCTCCAAGATTTAGGTAGCAAGATTACAATTTTAACCCAAGCAACACAAGAAGGCTATGGACACGCAGTATTTTGCGCTAAAGATTGGGTGCAAAATGAGCCATTTCTGCTGATGCTAGGCGACCATGTTTATGCATCAAATATAGAAAAATCCTCTACTAGACAAGTTTTAGATGTATATGAAAAAGTTAATCATAGCGTAATTGGCTTAACGACGATGCCAGCAGAAATTATTCATAAAGCTGGGTGTGTCACCGGAGTTTGGCAAGAGTTAAACTCGCTGCTTTCCCTCACCCAAATATATGAGAAGCCAACTGTTGAATATGCCCGCCAGCACTTACGTGTAGAAGGTATGGCACTCGATGAATTTTTATGTATGTTTGGTTTATATTTACTAACGCCGCAAATTTTTGATTTTTTGGCAGAACAGATCAATCAAAATTTTCGAGAAAGAGGCGAATTTCAGCTAACATCCTGTCTTGAGAGATTACGTCAAGCCGAAGGCATAACTGGATATATGGTCAAAGGTAAGTGTTTTGATACGGGATTACCAGATGCTTATCGGCAGACGATGATTGATTTTAGAAATGTGAGTTAATTCATCTTACAGCCGCTTCTAACATCCTAATTGTTCCTGCATCAGCGTCTATTTCAACTTCTACACCCACCGGCACTGTAAATTTGTCTTTAATGTGACCAATCATCGAACCATACCAGGCAGGAATGCCTAAAGGCAGGATGTGGTCTTGCAACACTTGGGTTAAGGTAAATGATGGTTCATCTCCGAGTTTACAATCAGTGCATTGTCCAAAGATAAAGCCAGCAATTTGATTGAGAACGCCTGCGGTTTTTAACTGCGTTAGCATTCGGTCTATGCGATAAATATCTTCGCCGATATCTTCCACAAATAAAATACTTTCTCTCCAAGAAGGTAGGTAATTTGAACCCACCATCGCAGCTAAAACAGACAAGTTTCCACCAATCAGTTTACCCTGAGATTTTCCTGGTGAAATTACCTTAACTTGCCCTTCTCCATTGTTTAAGTTTCGCATGGTTACTGCTTCACCATCAAATAAAATGCGCTGGAAGTAATCTACTGTAAATTGATTCCAGGTAGAGGTGGCGACTGGCCCATGAAAAGTAATTACCCGACTACGAGCATTAATTGCTAATGATAAAGAAGTAATATCACTGTACCCGATAATAATCTTGGGATATTTGCGAACGAGGGGATAATTAATTAGGGGTAAAATGCGATTACAACCCCAGCCACCGCGCATCGCAATAATTGCTTTGACAGACTGATCTGCAAACATATTGTTAACATCTTGAGCACGGTCTATATCTGTACCTGCTAAATAGCCATAACGGTCTAAAAGATGCTTGCCAATTTTTATTTTTAACCCTAATTTTGCTAAAGTTTGCTGTGCATCTGTGATGTCTTTGCGGTCAATAATACCCGCCGGAGAAATTAATCCTACAGTATCACCTATTTGTAGGCGGGGTGGTTTGAGAATGGTGTTTGGAGATAGTTGAGTTTGGGCAGCAACTGGGGGAATTTGGGTGGCTAAAGTAGTTAGTCCCAATGTGGCAATAAATTGGCGGCGGTTGATGTTCATGGGGGATATATGCTGAAGATATTTTGATCCGATGATACTTGTCTTTGTACAACCGAAGCCTAACAATCGCGTTGCAGCCCACTTACTCAATTTCCTGGTGGATTAATCAGAGAAACTTTAATATTAGTTTCCAGAAAGGGATAGAGTCAAAGTTGCAGCATTTATTGGAGATAGCTAATGGCTCTTAAACGTTTTATTATTGAAATGGGGATGGGTGTAGATCAGCATGGGCAGGAACCGACGGTAGCAGCTGCTAGAGCAGTCAGAAATGCGATCGCACATAACGCCTTACTCGGTATTATGGAAATAGCTGGGTTGAGTGACCCCAATGAGATGATTGTGTTCGTTAAGATAGCCGTACCCTATCCCGAACAAGTGCGGGAAGCAGAAGTGTTAGCTGAACTCCCCTTTGGCCGGAAAAGTCTCACAGTAGAATCTGGGGGTATGGTGGTTGACGGGCTAGCAATTCCTTCCCTCAACGATAAAAATGATGAAATGTTGATTGCAGTAGCTGCCGTTACAGTTTTTATTGAAACTGATACTATTTCTCGATGAAGCTGGTCTCTTTTACCCCCTTTCTTAGGGGGTCACCACAGGTGGGGGGATCTGAATTTGTGGCTAGATCACACAGAATTGATATGACTTGATTTTCCGCGCTAAACTAGAGGCACTGGGATAATCTCTGGCAGTAAGTTCAATTAACCACCAACCTTCACCACTCCAGCGATCATGTCTCAAGAGCATAACGAATCACTACAAATGCAGGATAGTATCGGACTCAAACCGCAACACTTTGCCGATTTAATCAGAACTGCACAATTAGTTTTTGACCCCACTGCGGGGCTTTCTGGAAGAAGTTTAAAAGTTGACTGGGAAGACTTTGGTATTCCCCGTGATGTAGCAGCTAATCTAAAATCACTCGGTGAGGAGTATCAATACGCATCTCCCCACATTCCCGCTGAAGTTGTTTGGAGTAAATTAACTACTGAAACGCGGATTTGGTTTATCGAAAATAAAGATACGTTGTGGAAGCTGGAAGAAACTTTTCCGGCGCTTGACGAAGACTAAACAGGCTGAACCGTTCATTGGAATATAGGTTGAAAGTAGGATGCAACAATGTTGTATCTTATTTTCTATTGCAGCCCATATTCTCCAATAAAAAGTACTAGTGCAGCGTGGCGAAAATAACTATCCAGTTGAAAAAGTTTGAAAAGCTAACTGTACAAGCGTCCTTTGCTCCTACCTCCTGGTGCTAGGGTGATACTGTGTGACATCTCCCACACTTCCCTTTGGGTAAGTGTGGGCTTCTCAGCGACTCCTAATCCGGACATTGACTGAGCTTTAAGACCGTGTGTCCCACGGTTCTTTATATTTATAGCCGCATTTAAATCTCTACACAAGCTTGCATGACATACAGGACAATTGTGCATTCTTTGAGATAACGACTTTTTGACCTTGTGACCGCAGTTAGAGCATTCAAGGCTAGTACCGTTTGGATTTACAGCTATTACTTTTAAACCAGCATTCTCGGCTTTGTTTAAAAGTATGGTTACAAACTGACTCCAAGCAGCATCATTAATACTTTTAGCCAATTTAGTTTTAACGAGTCCTTTGATATTCAATTTTTCCACAGCTATAACATCATACTTATCAAGTAGTAATTTAGCTGTTTTAAAGTGGAAGTCTTTACGAGTATCAGCCACTTTTTTATGCTGTTTACCCAATTTTTTAATAGCTTTTTTGCGTCTGTTAGAACCTTTTTTACGCCTTGATACCATACGCTGCAATGATTTAAGCAAGCGTTCAGCTTTGCGTAGATATTTAGGTGCTTTGATTCTAGAATCATCAGAAGCTACATAGAAATCAATTAAGCCAACATCAATACCAACAATATTGTCAGGATTAAAGTCAGGCTTAACTGTAGGAACTGATTTGTCATCAAGGCTGAGAGTGATGTAGTAACCATCCGCTTTTTTGGTGACAGATACAGTTTTGATGTCAAATCCAACGGGTATTGGGCGATGAACAATTACCTTGATATCTCCAATTTTTGATAGCGTGATTTTGTTGTTAACAAAATGATGTCTTTTAAATTGGGTATAAGTAAAAGTTTTGTATTGTCCTTGACCCTTGAATCTAGGTCTACCTGATTTCTTGCCATTAATGTCACCTTTTAACCATCTATCAAAAGCCAATTCAACTTTCTTAGGAACTTCTTGAAGTACCTGAGAGTGAATATCTTTGTACCAAGGTCTATCTAATTTGAGTTGAACTAGAGATGCTTTTTGATTGTAATAGTTAGGCTGTTCTTTTAATTCGGGCAGATGACAAATTAATGGACATCTATCAATAGGACTACGATTCATCTCATACCAGTCAAATCTTTGAGCCAACAAATAGTTATATTGACAACGCAACATTTCCAGTGTTTTATTGATTTTTTCCGCCTGTTCTTTAGTTGGTTTAATTTTGTACTGGTATGAGATTTTCATTTTTTGTCCTTGCCTTCGACCTATACAAACGATAGCATAAACGTACAGGCGTTGTATAGGCATTTATGAAAAACAAATCATTGAATCTGAGAATATCCGAGCGGAGATTAAATAAACTGCGTTTATATTCGGCTCAACATGATAAAACTATGACCAATGTAATTGAGGATTTTATCGATTCGCTTAACGTCAAAAATGGCGATTCCTCATCGACCCACTGTCCTGTCAATCCTACGGATTGATTTGGTTGTGGGTCAATTCGTCATCGCCCAAAAATTCATCCCACACTGCCCTTCGGGTCAGATGTGGGGCTTCTTTTTGATTAAGCTAAAGTATGGAGATTTTAATTAAGTAATCGACTGGAGATTTTGGACTTGAGAAAATATAAAATCGACTGACCACTAACAGTGATCGAGAGTATTTATGCTTAATCAGTGATTATTTTCTTACCTGAACCCGGAATCTAGAGCGGAATAATTGAATAAGTAGCAATATCTGACAGGAAAATGAAGTTTATGGGAATTTGGGCTGCTAGGCTTGTGCTAGCTTCTTTTTGGCTGATATCTGGGGTTATAGGGGTTGAGATGATCAATGCAACTCCTGTTTTGGCAGAGAATGCCCCAGTATCTTCTCAGTTAATCAATGGTAAACCGATATCTGTCAGTAAAGCTGAGTTTGGGGTAAAGATAGTTGACTCACAGGGTAAAGTCACTTTTTTCCCTAGAACTAAAGTGCAACTTCAAGAAGGTGAAGCTTACGGGTGGCGGATTCAACTTCAAGATTACCGGGGTGAGGTGAAATGGCGCGAGGTTCTGCGCTTGCCAAAACCTCCAGAAACTTGGGGTACACAGGATAATGAAGATTTCTCCATCTCAGCCGATGGCACTACAGCAGTGTCGAAGCGCACACAATCGGCTGTCAATGGTGTGATTGAAAATTTTTGGACGATCGCACCTGGTGATCCCGTTGGTAAGCATAAGATAGAGGTATATATTGATGATCGGCTGATTAAGACTTTTGAGTTTGAAATCGTTCAGTTTAACAGAGTTTAAGGCGAGCTAGAGGGCAGTAGGCTGTGACTGGTATTCTGCCCTCGGCGCCCTGATAATGCATATTTAATTTTCGCTGCTATGTCTAATAAATTCCCACGTTGTAGAGAGGTAAAATGTAACCTCTCTACCTGACTTTAACTGCACCTGTCTACTGACTATTTCCGTAAGATTGAAGACAAAGAACTCTGTTTACGGATATCCAGCAAGTCTGCTAAAGATTCTTTGCTGTCATCGAGATGATGGCTTTCTTCTGGTGGTAAAACCGTCACCAGATGTTCCGATTGCGGTAAAGTTGTGAACACTTCCTTTAGTGATGGAGGTGGCACAAAAGCTACTAAATTATTTGACAAGCTGGGACTCAATCTTGGATAGCGGCTTTGTACCAAGCGTTGCTGATTGTGTTTAATATGTTTACGGACTTTTTGCAGATGCTTTGAACTTTCGAGCGATTGCTTCGGGCGGGGCGTAGCCCATCGCCAAATTATCCAGCTACCAGTTCCACAGCTAAGAGCGATCGCAAATACCATCCATAAAGCTATAGAATTGCCAGTTTCAGCGGACGTTTTGATTGATTCTTCAATTCTTTCATTTTGGATTTTTTCCGGTTCAGCCGGCGCCACATCCGCCACCTGAATCAGGTTGTTAAAAGCAAAAATAGCAATTGAGACAGGAATTGCTAACAACCCAAGTAACAACATCCAAGGATGCCGTACCAGCATCTCTATGGGTAAGGATGTATTTTTTGCCAGATTTGGAGTTTTCCCCGTTGTTTGGCTTGGCTCGTGCTGTACACTCTGACTATTTTTCATGATTACTTTCAGACCTGCACCCCTGTATATATCATTATACTGGAGAAGGTGAACATTAAGTAACCGTGCTATCTCAATTATGTCGTAGGATAGACGTCTTGCCTGTTCGAGGAGAGAGGAGAGGGCGGGGAGACCCTGCCCCTACGGAATCATCTATTTTTTGGATTACTATTACTGGATATCTTCTCTTGGTTGCTCCCCAGAATGCCTTAAGAGAGCAAATTGAATCAACTGATCAACTAATTTGGCAAAGGGAATGCCAGTCTGGGCCCAGAGTTGGGGATACATACTCGTAGCAGTGAAACCTGGTAAAGTATTGATTTCGTTAATCAAAATTTCCCCTGTAGCTTCCACATAAAAGAAGTCCACTCTTGACAACCCAGCAGCGTCAACCGCAGCAAAAGCGAGCAAAGCCATTTCTTGAATTCGCTGAATAATCCCCTCTGGGAGGGGTGCGGGAATCAATAAATCGGCTTTACCTTGAGTATATTTAGTTTCATAATCATAAAAATCGCTATCAAAAGTAATCTCGCCGACGATCGAAGCTTGAGCTTGATCATTGCCTAAAACGGCACATTCCACTTCTCTAGCGACAACACCAGCTTCGACAATTATCCTTCTGTCATAACTAGCGGCGTTATCTAAGGCTGCTTCTAATTCAGAACGCGATCGCACTTTAGCAATACCCACCGATGAACCCAAGTTAGCAGGTTTGACAAAACAGGGATAGCCCAATTCAGCTTCTATCTGATCGCAGAGTTTCGGAAACACACAAGGATTTGACCAAATTTGCGATCGCGTTAATGCCTGATATTTCACCTGGGGAAGTCCAGCTTGAGCAAAAGCCACCTTCATCCCGATTTTATCCATCCCCGTAGCCGAACCCAACACCCCAGAACCAACAAAGGGAACTTGCATCAAACTGAGTAACCCTTGAATTGTCCCGTCTTCACCATTAGGCCCGTGGAGAATCGGAAACCAAAGTTCTATTTCTGAGGCTTGTGCGGGAAATTGCCATAAATTAGGAGTTACCGCCGAATTTTCAATAGCAACACCGGAGTCTAAAACTTGTTGTGCGACTTCCCCAGCTTGCCAAAAACCATCCTTTTGGATATAAAAAGGGACAATTTCGTACTTATCAGCATTTTCCTCTGCACTTAAGGCATTTGCGATCGCTCTTGCTGAACTTATAGAAACTTCATGCTCACCAGAACGTCCACCAAACAGCAAGCCCACCCGTAGTTTAGCCATATTCAGTACCTATATACTTCTAAAGCAGATAGCGTACCACAGCGAGAGCAAACTAACGATTGAGTTTCAAATTAAAATTTTCGCCCACCGTTCGTAGTAAGGACTTTAGTCCTTCCACCCTTCATCAAAAAGATAAATCACCCACCACAAACAAAATCATCATTTTAGATTGCAGCAATTTCCATCTTAAACAGCGATCAGTTTTTATTCCTCTAGAAAAAAAATTGAGTGAAGCCGTACAAGAGCAGAGAAAAAATATAGAAATTCCCCATGATATTTTTGGTTATGCAGGTAGAACCAAATTTTCGATTGTAATTGATCAAGAAATAGATATCAGTTGTCCAAATTGGGAAACTACTCATAAGGATAATATAGAACATTACACAAAATTATCTTTATTGTCTGTTCATAGGTTTTTAGAAGTATACAGAGACCAAGATAGTGAAAAATCGTTTCATATAATTCCGTTAGTAGAAACAGATTTATTTCCTTTTACATTTGTACTTATTGATGAAGACTTTAATGAAGTAAAAAATTCCGTTATAACAAAACCTTTGCCTCATACAATGCTTTTTGACCGAGCAGTTCAAAGAGAGACTGAGATAATTAACAATATCCAAAAATCGCTCAAAGATGGGACTCCTATTCCTATATATAAAGATTTACTTAATTCTGCTCGAAATTATATCTGGCGAGGAAAATACCGACTTGTTCCTGTTGAAGCTAACACAGCTTTTGAGAGTTTTGTACCCGATACGATTTACCGTTTAGACCCAACATTTAACAGTTCTAAACTCCTCAAATTAAATTTATATGATAAGGTAATAAAATTACAGGAAATATTATCTGCAAAATTAATTAATTCTGGTAATAGTAGTGTTAATTGGTTTACAACTGCACCAGCCGGATGGAAAACAGTTTCTCAGCCAGAACTGAAAAGTTGGTACGACAACTGCTATCTTTTACGTAATGAAGTAATACATCAAGGATATAATGGAGTAACCAAAGAAGATGCTTCCAAAGCATATGAAGCAGCATTAGATGCCATTAATTATATTAATTATGTTGAATCTTTGATATCCTCGTAGTGGCGCTAAAATTTAGAGGATGTTTGTAAGGTCTAATTTATTACTAGCCCTGGCGACTAGAAGTCGCGGCTACACAGACAAAACCCGCCTGCGCGGGTTAAAAATATTGATTTTTCGTTAGTCCACGGAGGTGGACTTTGCTTGTGTAGTAGCGAATTATATTCGCCCAATACTTTTGAAACATCCTCTTAATCCCCCTTTACCACAAACCAACCCAAAACACCCAACCCCAACAACAAAGGTGTTAACCAATCACCCCAACGCACATATAAAGTTTGTGTTTGCCGGCGATAAATGGTTTCCGCGTGGATTTCATAAGTGTTATATTGCGATCGCCACAATGTTCTACCATGAGGGTCAACAAAGGCTGAATATCCGGTATTTGTAGCCCGCACTGCCCATCTATCGGTTTCAATAGCCCGCATGATATCCTGGGCATGGTGTTGGGCTGACATCGCTGGTGTGTAATGGGCATCATTAGAAGAACTGAGGATAAATTGCCCACCTACCGCAGCTTGACGGCGGAATTGTTCAGGAAATGCAGATTCATAACAAATACCAACAATCGCCCGTCCAAAAGGAGTATCAAAAACTTGATTGGCTGCACCGGGAACTTGATGTTCATCTAGTGGTGATAATCGGGAAATAATTCCGCCGATAATTTCTTCAAAGGGAATATATTCTCCCAAAGGTACTAATTTAGATTTATCGTAACGGCTGATAATTTCACCGTTACTGGCAATAGTAAATAAGCTATTTGTATAACTGCTTTCCCGTTCGCCAAATGCACCAATCCAAGCAACTACGTTTTTTTGTCGCACTGTTGCAACTAAGGAAGTTTTGCTTAAGTCGCGCTGGAAAAAAGGTAAGGCTCCTTCTGGGGTGAGAACTCCATTTACATTTTGTTCTGCTAAGGTTATGTATCCATTGGTGTAACCTGCGATCGCACGACGGTATCCTTCAGGACGCAGTTTAATGATGTTGGGAATATTGCCTTGAATAATTCCTATTTTTAAGGCTGTTTCTGGTGGTTGGGCGATGGGACGAATATATAAAAGAAAACCTAGGAGATGAGAGGTAATTAATAATATTGTGGCTGTTGTTAAATATGGATTAACGAACCGCAGAGACGCAGAGGACGCAGAGGTATTTTTATAGCGGTTATTGCTTGCGTGGAATACACTTTGACCCCACCCCCAAACCCTCCCCGCAAGGGAGGAGGGGAGCAAATGCGGGGTGGGCAATGAAGCAATAACTGCGATGTTTTTTTGGTGATTAATCCAAGCTTCGGCGATTAGGCCGTTGACGGCGACTATTATTGCTGTAATGGTGCTGGTTCCGGAGAGTTGACCAAGATGCAAAATTAGGAGGTTTTGCGGTGATTGGGTGTAAGCTAGGCTACTCCACCACAAGGCTCCTGAACTCCAAAGGCTCTCTAAGCCGCACCAAAGGGCTGTGCCTATAAGTATGCGTAACCAAGGTTTTTGCTTGTCTAGTTGCACCATAGAAGCTGCCCAGACGGATACTAATAACCCTCCCCAGAGGCTGATGAATGCCCAACAGAAGAGGGTTATTAATAAACTTGGGAGCCAGGGAACGCCTAACCAATCCATTGGATGAATGCCGGTTATCCAGGATAGGGCGATGCCGTGGTAGCCGATAGCCCAAGCTAAGGCGAAGGGGACAGGGTTTTTTTTGCTGGGTGCAGATTTCACAACCAACACCCAGAGGGGGGCTAGGGCTATCCAGGCGAGGAACCATGCGCCGATGGGGGCGACGGTTAGCCCCATGAATATGCCGCTAGCGAGGGAAAGTAAAAGGTAAAAAGATAATTGTGGGCTTTTTTCTTTTACCTTTTTACTTTTTACTTTTTCCTTCATTCCACTTCTTCCAATTCGCCTGTATCACCAGTATCGGGGGGAACTATTGCCACGGCGGTTAGTGCATCATCTTCGTCTAGGCGCTGCACTCGCACCCCTGTGGCCGATCGCGATTGTGTGGAAATCGCATTCACCGCTTGCCGAATGATAATACCGCGACTTGTGACCATCATGATCTCTTCGTCGTTGTTGACTATCCGCAGGGTTGCTAGTTGGTCTTTGGTTTTGCGGTTTTTGAATTTGGTGGCCATCAAACCCTGTCCGGCGCGTTTTTGCAATCGGAATTGGGCTACTGGCACACGTTTGCCATATCCACCGACGGTAATCACCAACACCCAAGGGCCGACATTCCCATTACCAGGTACTTCTGCCTCTTCGGTTTCGACTTCGGTTTCGACAATATCTTCGACTTCCGCTTCTGTCTCTGGATTCAAAGTATCCAGGGTTCCCACCAATTCTTCTTCTGTCTCTGGGTTCAAAGTGTCGAGAACTGCTGCGGGTAGGATATCCATCCCCACCAGTTCGTCACCTTTTTTCAGTTTCATGGATTTTACTCCACGAGTTGCCCTACCGAGGGGACGCAATTGTTCGTGGTTGCAGCGGAAGTGAATCGCCATTCCATGACGGGAACCAACGATAACGCTATCTTCAACTCTAGCGCGGCGTACCCAGCGCAGTTGGTCGCCTTCTTCTAAGGAAATGGCAATTAAGCCGTTGGCGCGAATGTGGCTAAAGGCTTCCAATGCGGTTTTTTTGATATTGCCGCCTTTGGTGAGCATGACTAGATATTCTTCATTGGTAAACTCGTCAACGGGGACAATCGAGGTAATTTTTTCTTCTTTGGGAATGGGCAGCATTTGCACAATCGGTGTACCGCGACTGGTGCGGGAACCGAGGGGAATTTGATAGGCTTTTAGGCAGTAGACGACGCCGCGATCGCTAAAAAATAAAACGCTATCGTGATCACAGCAAGTTAAGAAATGCTCGATGTTGTCATCATCTTTAACTTTAGCCCCAGCTTTGCCTCTGGTAGCACGGCTTTGAGCCTCAAAGGTGCTAACGGGCATCCGTTTGATGTAACCGTGTTCTGTCAGCAAAATTAAAGCTTTTTCATTCGCTATCAAATCACGTTCATCAATTTCCCCTTCGGCGTGGGTAATGATTGTGCGGCGGGGTGTGGAGAAGTTAGCTTTGATCACCGAGATTTCGGTTTCAATGATTTCTAGCACTCTCTCCCGTCTGTCCAAGATATCCTTTAAGTCGGCGATCTGGGTTTGTAATTCTTCGTGTTCTAGACGAATTTTATCGGCTTCTAGGGCTGTTAACCGCCGCAGTTGCATTTGCAAAATTGCATCTGCTTGCACTTCCGAAAGTCCATAACTTGTGATTAACTCACCTTTGGCGGTGGGTGCATCGGGGGCATGGCGAATCAAGATAATAATTGCATCTAAATGAGACAGCGCAATTAATAAACCTTGCAACAGATGATCTCGTTCTTCGGCTTTCCGTAGTTGGTAACGGGTGCGTCTGTTAATGGTTTCAATGCGGAAATCGAGGAAGACGGATAAGAACTCTTTCAGGGCGAGGATTTGGGGTTCGCCGTTCACCAAGGCCAGCATATTCGCCCCAAAGTTGGCTTGGAGTGGGGTTTGCTTGTAGAGGTTGTTGAGGACAACACGGGGATAGGCATCGCGCTTGAGTTCGATGACTATTCGCATCCCATCGCGATCGCTTTCATCCCGGAGATCAGAGATGCCATCGATGCGTTTATCATTCACCAATTCGGCAATTTTTTCAATTAGCGCCGCTTTGTTGGTTTGATAAGGCAATTCGGTGATGATAATTGCTTCTTTTTCCGGTCTTCCTCGCTGTTCAATGGTTTCAATGTTAGCGACGCCGCGCATGGTGATGGAACCGCGCCCGGTGGTGTAAGCTTCTTTAATCGCCCCTGTTCCCAAAACCAGCGCCCCGGTGGGAAAATCTGGCCCGTGGATGTACTGCATTAATTCCAGAGAAGTGATTTCTGGGTTGTGAATTAATGCAACTATTCCATCAATCAATTCTCCCAAATTATGGGGGGGAATGTTGGTTGCCATGCCGACGGCAATTCCAGAGGAACCGTTGAGCAGTAACTGGGGGATTCTCGATGGTAGGACTGTGGGTTCTTGTTGGGAACCGTCGAAGTTATCGGCAAAGTCTACCGTTTCCGCTTCGATATCTTGCAGTAGGGCGGCGCTGGTCAGACCTTGCAAGCGACATTCTGTGTACCGCATTGCCGCCGGCGGGTCGTTGTCTACAGAACCGAAGTTACCGTGACCGTTAATTAAAGGCGATCGCATGGAAAAATCCTGCGCCATCCGCACCAAGGCATCATACACAGCCGTGTCGCCGTGGGGGTGATATTTACCCAGCACTTCACCCACGACACGGGCACATTTCCGAAAGGGGCGATCGTGCAACAGACCCAGCTCGTGCATGGCGTAGAGAATGCGACGATGCACAGGTTTGAGGCCATCCCTGGCATCTGGCAACGCCCGACCGACAATCACGCTCATGGCGTATTCCAGATATGAGCGGGACATTTCGTTCCGCAAATCTGTCGGGATAATCCTCTCCTGTGAGGTTGTCATAGCCTAAAAAACTCCAAAAATCGTAGATTTTAGCCTTTCTAGTTGACAAAATACAAAATTATGTCAAATTAATCTTGAATAGTTGCCATATTTAGCTACAATACTAACACAATATAGTCTTTATTTGCCGGGCAAGCTAACTCATCTGTCTTGCCAGATATCTTGTAAGTAAATAATTAATGGTTGCTAATTTGTTAGCCTAAAAAATTGCCAATCTAAACTAAAAAATTTCCTGGTTATTTTAAATTTTTTATTTCTAATTTTTTGCCTCTTCAAGGGATGGTTGGAACTTGAGTTAAGATTTAATTAAAGGAAGAGAGCGGGAAAAAAGCCAATCCCACTGGCAAAGAAAATTTGTTTAATCTGGTAACAGCAAAATGCTCGCCTTGAAGAAGTCATCAGTCTAGTCCGGTGGGTTTTAGTAACTTTGAAATTTAGCCTAATAATAGCAATTTCAGCCCCAAGATAGTGTTTACCCGACAATCTATCTTTTAAGCTAGACCTATGCATTCAGGGAAAAATTGATGAGTAAAAAAACAGTTCCCAACCAAGCTGAAAAGACAAATCCAGAAGATGACGCAGCGGAATTAAGTCCAGAGGTACTTGACAAAATCAAACATCCACCAAAAATGGATGATGTCATTCGGGAACAATCACCCGAAGAACGTCGTGGGAATCAAGCTTTAGTTCCAGAAATGCTAGATCAACCAATCGATGAAATGATCAGTTTTACTAAAGAATAGTCAGGTTAAAATTGCATTCAGTATCCTACTGTAAATCTTTTTTATCCTATGCTGCCAGTCATTTATTCCCAGGAGTTTCTGGATCACCAGACGGGACGCTACCATCCAGAGAAACCAGAACGCTTAACGGCGATCGCTAACGGATTGAAAACATCTGCCTTTGCTGACAAAATTCAATGGCTTACACCTACACCAGCAGCCGAAAGACCAGGGCTGTTGTCTCTGTTGGCAAAAGTCCATACCCCAACCTACATCAGCAAAGTTAAAGCGATCGCCTCAACTGGTGGTGGTTATCTAGATGGTGATACGCCAATTTCTCCCCGCAGTTATGATGTGGCATTGTTGGCGGTAAGTGCTTGGTTGGATGGAGTTGACGCAGTGCTAGCAACGGCAAATCCGGCTTTTGTGTTGGCCCGTCCACCGGGACACCATGCAGAAAGTGATGCGGGTATGGGTTTTTGCTTATTTTCTAATGCGGCGATCGCCGCTTTCTACGCTTTGGAACAACCGGGAATTAACCGCGTCGCTATCCTAGACTGGGATGTACATCACGGCAATGGCACCCAAGCGATCGTCGAAACTCACCCACAAATTGCCTATTGTTCTCTTCATCAGTACCCCTGTTATCCCGGTACTGGTAAAGCTTCTGAACAAGGCTCGCATCATAACTTGTTAAATTTGCCCATACCTCCCGGTAGTGATATTGCCGTATATAAACCACTCTTAGAAAAAAAAGTCATCCCCTTTTTAGCCAAATTTCAGGCAGATTTACTGATTGTAAGCGCTGGTTATGATGCCAATGCCGCAGATCCTTTAGCAAGTATCAATTTGCAACCAGATGATTTTGGTTTATTTACAGAATATTGTTTGGGGCTAACTCGAAAAATTCTCTTTGGCTTAGAAGGTGGCTACGATTTATCAACACTTTCTCAATCAGTTAATGCCACCATTAGACGTTGTTTGTTTTAGCGTATTCTACCTCCCAGCTTGTTCCTGGGAATAGTAAATAGCCGGATAATTTTCATTTTTTAGGGATTCTGTACTCTACGATATTTAAGGTTTGTCCATTCAACTTTGGATGCTCAAATTCCAGAAAAATTTGCCCCCCTAGCTTTTCGGGAATCTTTTTACTGGGCATATTTACTCGATCTACAGGGTAAATCAGATACTCGTAATCTAAATTTTTATCAGCCCATTCCTTGAGGGCAGTAATCGCCTCTAGCCCATAACCGTTGCCATGTGCTGATTTTTTCAGCCAAATCCCAATTTTGGGGTGTTTACTCTTAATATCGAGGATTCCACTACAGCCTAAAAATTCCTGGGAATCTTTCTTGAGAATTACGACTGTGAGATTTTCCCCTCTTTGCATCTTTAGCAAAGATTCATCAATAAATAGTTCGGTTTCCGAAATTACTTGAGGAGGACGGGCATATAAATACGTAGTAATCTCTTCCGTAAATTCTCTAAAAATATCTTCTTTGTATTTCAGCGAGATCGGCTGCAATAATAGGCGATTTGCGGAGATTTCTAAGGATAGTAGTCCCATATTATTTGCTGTGTAATCTGTGATATACTTTACAAGTTTAGCAAGGTTACTCATAAAATTTTCGGTAGATACAACTGCTGCGTTGAGTATTTCTATGTATGTTGTTTAACAATCATGCTGGTCAAATTCATCAAATCTTCAGCAAAAAAGTTTAAGCGATGTTCTGAAGTAGCTAAAGTTTTGTTAAGATGCTATTGCTAGCAGTTTCTCAGCAAAATTCACCTATCTGGGTGTAGAGAAATAAATAGTACTAGCAGCACAAAGTTCAGAGGGTGAAGCAAATGACCACCTATATTTTCTCCGATCATGCCCTACAGATGCTTGTCAATGCCTATTTGATATCAGGAATACTGCTAATCGCAGCTTCTGCTATAGGTTTGGCAGTTATCGAAACAATTGAAAAAACAGGAGAACACTAAAACAAAGCACTTGGTGGTGTATTTTTACCAAAATCATTAAGTGTATATCTCTGCTGCTAATAAATCCTGGCGACACTAAAAGATGAAAGTCTCACAGCGTTACAGCACTACTTGGAAGCCAGAACACAGGTAACTGTACCGCTACTGAGACCCACCTATAGGAGTAACTAAACCGATTTCAGCCAAACTTTAAGTGTTTTTAGTGAAATAGCCAGACAAATTATGCCAGTGATTTTAGTTAAAAGCTGTGGATAAGTTAATCGGGTGATAGTAGAGAACAAGTTGTCTCCATTGCCAAAATTTTTGCAAAATATGAGTAAATAGCGCTGAAAAAAATTGTGCCAAAGAAGTTCAACTCCTTTGGCACTACTTTTGGTGTTATTGTGTGTAACAATATCGACCGCTGTACTTTAATCTTCGCCAAAAATCATCGGGTGCAAGGAATTTTGCCCCCGCACCATTTGCGAACTAACTATCTGCTTTTTGATTATTGGCTCAAAATATTCTATTCTTGGGAATAAATTTGATTAGTATGTCAGGTTTTGCCACTCTATCCCAACTGGTTCAAGTTCTTTTAGCCCAGCCTGTAAACTTATCGGCATCCGCTTTAGCACAATGGGGCAGCGGTATCCAAACAGACACCCGGAAATTGAAACCCGGTGAGGTGTTTGTGGCTTTACGAGGCGAAAAGTTTGATGGGCATACATTTATCCCCACGGCGATGGCTATTGGTGCTTTAGTCGCAATTGTTGATTTTGAATACGATAATCCGGGATTCCCTGTGTTGCGGGTGAAAGACACACTCAAGGCATATCAGCAAATTGCTGGCTGGTGGCGGCAACGTTTGCAGATACCAGTGATTGGGGTAACTGGTTCTGTGGGCAAAACTACCACCAAAGAATTAATCGCCGCAGTTTTGGCAACACAGGGAAGAGTCCACAAAACTTACGGGAATTTCAATAACGAAATCGGTGTCCCGAAGACTCTCCTAGGAATCAGTGCAGAACATGACTTTGCTGTAATTGAAATGGCGATGCGGGGTAGGGGACAAATTGCCGAACTGACACAAATAACCCAGCCGACGATTGGCTTAATTACCAACGTGGGAACGGCGCATATTGAGTTACTGGGTTCAGAAGAAGCGATCGCCGAAGCTAAATGTGAGTTATTGGCCGAAATGCCTGCTGATAGTGTGGCAATTCTCAATCACGACAATCCTTTATTAATGGCCACAGCGGCGAAAGTCTGGACAGGGAAAGTTTTGACTTACGGTTTTTCGGGTGGCGATATCCAAGGGGTGCTAATCGATAACGAAACTGTGGAAGTCGCCGGTATCCCCATCCCACTACCATTACCTGGTCGTCACAATGCTACTAATTTTTTAGCGGCTTTAGCAGTAGCCCAGGTATTAGAAATTGATTGGTCATGCCTGCAAGCTGGTGTGATGGTGAATATGCCGACTGGGCGATCGCAGCGGTTTGCCTTGGCCAATGATGTGCTGATCTTAGATGAGACTTATAATGCTGCACCAGAAGCAATGTTGGCGGCGTTGCATTTGTTGGCAGATACGCCAGGAAAGCGGAAGATAGCGGTATTGGGTGCAATGAAGGAATTGGGAGAGCGATCGCCACAGCTGCACCAACGAGTTGGGGAAACGGTACGAAAGTTGAATTTAGACGGGTTGTTGGTTTTGGTTGACGGTAACGATGCCGAAGCGATCGCTAAAAGTGCCGTGGGTGTACCATCGGAGTGCTTTGTCACTCATGCGGATTTGCTGGCAAGGTTAAAAACATTTGTGCAAGCAGGCGATCGCCTACTATTCAAAGCTGCCCATTCAGTAGGATTGGATCGAGTTGTCAATCAGTTGCGTGCAGAATTCCCCAGTTAACTTTTCGCTAATTTAAATCTGAAAGAGTCCCGTAGCTATACAGACAAAACCTGCAAGGCAAGGGTTTCAAATTATTTGCGTCCTTGTCTTGCGGACTTCGCTCCAAGTGTCGCGACTTATAGTCGTCTGGCATCAACGCTCCCATGAGATTCGCTATATTAGTCTTTTTGTGAGACATAATTCAAGTAATTACGACTGTCACTCCTCACTCACGTAAAGAGTTTTCATGTGAATGGAATACATATCTTTTAGAGACGTTGCATGCAACGTCTCTAAAGTGTATTCTAATCAATCGAAAACTACTGTCAACAGAACTTAGCTATTATCCGCTCATTCATTTACGGGCTAGCCCAAGGTTTTTGCCTAAATTAATCGATTTATTGTCAACTTAATTACTAGGCTAAAGAAATAAACAGACGCAACTCTATTAATTATGTCTAAACAATCAATATCAAAGGCTTGATTTAACAGATTCCATTTGAAATGATCAGAAATAAGATTAGACAAAACTCAGTCTAATCTTGCTTTTGATTTAAAGAATTCCTGCTTGAGAACAAAGGAGAAACCCTCATGGCTGCTATTCAATTATCTGAACTACGTCTTGCTGGTTACGATCTATTGCAAGATTCTGAAAGCTTTCTCGATGAACTAGCTTCTGAAGAAATACAAAATATCGTGGGAGGCCATTATTCACATGGTAGATCCTATTACGACCGCTCTCACCACGATTACTCCCACGGTTATTCCAAACATGGCGGTTGGTATTAATCGAACTAATATAAGTTATTAGCAGTTAGCTAACAGCTTATTTAAGAAGTTGGGAGAGTAATCATAATTACTCTCCCACTTTTTTGATGCTTTTTTGTCAGTTATTTCAGTTAAGCCAGATTTAGAACTCTCAATTACTTTATTTATTCAGAAAACAAATCTGAAAAAACTGAAGTCCAATTGCAGTTGCATTATTTCTCTAACAACCGAATCTTGGTAAATAGGTAATAGCTTAAATACAGCAGATTGCAGGTAAATGAGGTACAAATATAACTAATAAAACTCTTGTGGGGTAGTCCGAAAAGCCTGCCCTTGTGTACCTCACTCAGATGAAATGTGCTGTAACACTACTTCCAAAGAGAAACTAATTGCGGGGAAACTTTGCGAAACAGAATTATTCCCAAATTAGTCAGTAAACAAGTGACTGCTAGCGACAATAAAATATAAGTAGGAGGCATTACCACGCCAATTATGAACCAAGTATAGACATGCATGATCATCACAAAAGCGAAAATACTAGCAATTCCAGCAGCTTGCCATACTTGATGTGTAGGACGGCGTAGTACGGTGAGAATAATAGTTAATGATGTGGTAAGTATGTTTGCTGGCACAAGGAATGCACAAATACTTACGCAGTTGCCACGGGAAAATTCAGCTAAGGAATGGAAATCGAACATCAATTTGTTTGTGGGGATAATGTTAACTTAGTTATTAGAGATTTAATATTTTTTTATATAATTAGAATCTACATTAGCATTGATGTGAGTACTCACATCGTTATTTTAACATAAATTTAATAAATTTGCCAGCTAAAAATTTGGAGCAAATATGGTGGGGAATGCCCACCATAGCAAAATTAACCCATCAAAATCACAGTATCGATAACGTGAATTACGCCATTATCAGCTACTATGTCTGCTGCTAAAACAGTGGCATTTTTGACTTCAAAACCATTAGCGCAATCAATTCTAATGGGTGAGCCTTCCACAGATTTAACCGTACCAAGTTTTGCCAAATCAGCCTGCAAGAGCTTACCTGGAACGACATGATACGTTAAAATCCGTGCTAGCTGGGGAATGTTCTGCAACAGAGTTTTTATAGTTCCCGGTGGTAACTTGGCAAAAGCATCATCAGTTGGTGCAAACACAGTGAATGGCCCAGGACTTTTTAATGTCTCCACTAAACCAGCAGCTTGAACAGCCGCCACCAAAGTTTTGAAGGAATCAGCACCAACTGCAATATCAACAATATCAGCCATTGATTTCACCTAATCTCTGCCAAAGATTTTAAAGGATAGTCAACAGTTTTAACTTTTATTAATCCAATGGCTATTGTAATATCGCCTTATGATGTTCTTAAGAAGATTCCTGAATAAATTAAATGTCCGAGCGCACATACGCAATCCTGGGAACTGGTGCATTAGGCGGTTTTTATGGTGCCAGACTGCAAAAAGCAGGTTTAGAAGTCCACTTTTTGCTCAAAAGTGATTACCCTGAAGTCAGCCAAAATGGTTTAGTCGTCGAGTCTAAAGACGGTGACTTTACCCTCCCCCAAGTCCACGCTTACAGCGACGTGGCAAAAATGCCAAGGTGTGATGTCGTGGTGGTAGCGCTGAAAACAACGCAAAACCACTTGCTCCCACAGCTATTACCACCCGTTATTAAAGAAAATGGGGTGGTGTTGGTATTGCAGAATGGACTGGGTGTGGAAGAGGAAGTTGCCCAAATTATTAGCGGTGTCAGCGTTATTGGTGGGTTATGCTTTCTGTGTTCTAATAAAGTGGGCCCAGGATATATCCGCCACCTAGACTATGGACATATTACTTTGGGTGAATATGACTCTAACTATCACCCCACCGGGACTACAGACAAGATGCGGCAAATCGCCGAAGACTTTAACAGCGCTAATATCCCGATGGAATTAGTTGAAGATTTACTGCTGGGACGGTGGAAAAAACTGGTGTGGAACATCCCCTACAATGGATTGTCTGTAATTCTCAACGCGACAACAGACGAATTAATGGCAGATATCTACACTCGCAAGTTAGTTGAACAGTTAATGTATGAAGTTGCCGATGGGGCAAAAAGTACTGGACGCATTATCCCCGATAGCTTCATTCAAACAATGCTTGATTACACTGTGAAGATGAGGCCTTACCGCACCAGCATGAAGATTGACTACGATGAACGCCGTCCCTTGGAGGTTGAAGCAATTTTTGGCAACCCATTACGCAAAGCACAAGCAGCGGGTGTGAATTTACCGCAGATTAGTTGTGTATATCAACAGTTAAAGTTTCTGGATGCCAGAATTAATTTTAGTCCTCTTGCTAAGGAGAATTTTCAGAAAATGTAACCACAGATAAACACAGATGAACACAGGCAATTAAGAGGGTAGGAAGTTTTCCAGTTCAGCCTGTAAGCTACACCAACAAAAATAAAACAGTAATCCTATAATATTAGTAAGTGTTATTTAGGAAAATAGATAATAATGCTAACTGCTCCAGTTCTTGCCAATGTTACACCAGCTTATTCTCTAGAAGATTGGCTACATAATGCCCCTGAGGGGACAGAGTGGGTAAATGGAGAATTATTGGATAAAAATGGCGTGACACTCAAACATAGTCGAATTCAGGGTAATCTCTACTTTTACTGGAGAAATTACAAAGATTCTAGCGGACAAGGGGGAGAAGTATATACAGAAGTTCCCTGTCGCACTAGCCAGCAAGGACGGCGTCCAGATGTTGCTTATCTCACACCAGAATTAGTTCAGCAATTTGGTGAACTTGCTGTTCTACCCCAAAGTTTCCCACTCATAGCTGAAATTATTTCCCCTACAGATATTGCTGAAGAGATAATTGCTAAATCTCAAGAATATTTGCAGTCTGGAGGTGAGGAAGTCTGGTTAGTATTTCCGGAAAATCGTTGGATTATTGTGATTACAAAAAATCACCGCCTGGTGTTTATTTCTGGTGAGGTTGTTAGCACTCAAACTGTACTCCCATGTTTTAATATATCAGTCGATGAATTGTTAGCTTGAAATATTAGATTAACGAAAACCAAAAATTTCTGATATTGCTTGGGCAAGATCAAGATATAAGTTACCTTTCACTGCCCGAAATAACTCAAATTTAGAGTCTGGTGCCCCAAAAAACGGTCTCAGAAACCATCCTAATTGCATCCCAACAAAGGCATAAAGAAATAACCAGGATCTTAAAATAGTGGTTCTAGTTTTTTTTCCTACTTCATCTTGTTGTGAAAGTAACTGCATTCCTTCATAAAGGAACTTCACACCAAAAATGCCAGTAATGCCAAAAATTAAGACATTCAATAGTTTGAAGAATTGATAAGAATCGGGGGCTGTGATCATAAAGAACAGCGTCACTGGTGCCAAGCTGAATAACAGCACGCTAATCACTGATACTGCTGTGAGTAAGATGACAAAATGCTGTTGAATACTGCTGCGAGAACCAAATAAAACATTAAAAAAGAACAATGTAGGAAAGCAAATAATCAACGTTAATAAGTAGAATGCTGGAAGTTTAATTGCACCAGATAATGCTTGATGTGGACTGTGAGATGCACCGATAATTGCCCCATAAATAGCGAAAAATATGGAGCTAGTAACGAACAGAGCACTTATCTTACTTTGTAATCTTACGCCCTGACTAATTTCTTCTAAAAAAGTCTGGCGATCTCGTAGTAAACTAAGCAAAACGCCAAACTGTTGAATTCTGTAAGATTGTTTTTCTAACATATAATAGATTTTGAATTTTTTTAGCTGTGAAAAAGTTCGTAGTAAGGACTTTAGTCCTTTCCATCCTTGAATTATGAGGGATGAATCCCTCACTACAAACATAATTACATCTGACAAATTAACGAAATCCTAAGAGATAACCAAGGGATTGAAAAACGCTTAGATAAAAATTCCCTTCTCTTTCGCGAAACAGTTGAAAGACAGAATCAGGTGTACCGAAAAAAGGTCTGAGAGTCCATCCCAACTGACTACCGACAAAAGCATAAAGGAATAGCCAAGATTGTAAAATTTTCTGGCGGGTTTTGCTACCTTCGTTGTCTTGTTCTAAAACTAAACTGGTAGCATTATATAAGGAAGAGATGCCGATAAATCCAGTTAAGGCAAAGATAATTACATTTAACAGAATTAAAAATTGGTAATTCTTGGTGGTAATTAAGAAAAATAGTGTGATTGGTGCAAAGCTAAATAACAGCACGCTGGTGACTGAAACCGCAGTTAACACTAATGCAAAATGCTGTCCAAAAGTGCGCTTGGAACCAAAGATAATATTAGCAAAGAACAATGTGGGTAGGCATATCAGTAATGTGATTAAATACAGTGCTGGTAATTTTACGGCGGAAGATAAAGCTTGCATCCAGCCATGGTACGCACCAATGATTCCGCCATACATAGCAATAAATAGGGAACTGCAAACTAGGAGAGAAATGATTTTACTGGGTAATCTGACACCTTCGCGAATTTCTTCAAGAAATATTTGGCGATCGCGCAATAAGCCAAGCAGTACAGGGAAATATTTTATACTTGTCGTTTTCCGTTCAATCATCCTCTCCTCACACACATATTATTCAAGTTTTGTCAATTATTTATCAGCATAATCTGCACCAGAACCATATTTCCAGCCATCAACCAAACGATGCCAATAATATTGTTGTCCGCGTGGCTGAAGCTTCACCCATGTTTCTAACATTGGACTCAAGGAAAATAAGGCAGTATAAACACTTAAATTTCCGTAATGCACCAGCCAATCGAGCAAGTTTCCTAAACCAACTTGGGGAATGATTTTGGCAACTAACCCTGGATGGGATAAACCAGTTTTTAACAATGTTTGCGTCAGTGCTGAAAACTGGACGATATCTTGTAAAAATGGCTTGAGTACTGGTGTACCTAGCTGTTGCATTTCCTGAAACACCGCTGAGAGGAGTTGGTTAATTTGCTCTGGTGCAATATTTTGATTCACTCCCACACTCATCGCTTTTTGAAACAACCAAGTGACACTCAAGCTTGGCTGATATGGTTGCAGCATTGCTAACGCCTTGGCAGATAATTGCTCGGTTTGCAGTGCTTCTTCAATTCCTAATGTTAACCGTTGCAAGTGACGCACCATTGCACCAAAACCACCAAAACTCAAGGGAGATTGACTACCGCTGCTGTCTCCGGCTGGGAGAATGCGATTCCACGGGGTTTTGAGGGGACTTTGGCGATAGGTGGGAAAGAAACCAAACAATGCTCGTTGAAACTGAAGTTGGCTCAATTCCACACCTTGATATTCTGGTAAGAGGCGCAGATATTCGTCAAACAGATTTTCTAAAGTCAAGCGTTGCGGGTGTGCATCCATGTAGGTAAACATATAAGTGGTTCTACCATCCCTAGCTGGGAAGGCTTCCCAAAAGTATTGGCATTGATTCTGCAAGGATGTGAATGATAATAACAAGTCGCCTGTGGGATTTTCCGGAAAACCTTGAGCGCAAGTTCCCACAACCAAGCAAAGTGCATCTGGTTTTTTACCTTGACGCGCTTGTTTGCTGATGGGTGAAAGATGTCCCATGGCATCGATTAACAATTTAGCGGTGAATTGGTTGTTGAGCATCACCCCATTTGGATGAATTACTGCTGCGGTAAAAGGTGTGTTTTCAAATAATTTTCCCCCGGCTGCGAGGAATTTTGTTTTTAAGGTTGCTAGTAGATAAACTGGATCTATGCCGATGTTGAGGACATCTTCTACCCAAACTTGGGTTCCACCTTGAAAGCTGACTCGCGCCGGGTTATATTGAGTGGCGATCGCACTTTTCAATTCTTTTTCTGTCAGCAAGTCCAACTCCACAAAGACTTCTAGCTCTTTACGAGAGATATTCCACTCTTGCTCTCTCCCCCGCAAAAATCCCCGCTCTATTAATGCTACACGCAAACCCCGCACTGCTAAGGCGCTAGCGATTAAAATGCCTAAAGTGCCACCGCAGACAATTACATCCCAGTCTACAGCGCCTAAAGGTTGGGAATCTTCTTGAACTACTGTGGGGATGGGGGAATTGTCTGTTCTTAGGGATGCTAAAATGCGATCGCTTTGCCGCAACCCTCCCAGCACATCGCCAGGTAGTTGTCCAAGTATCTCTTCAGTTAGGGACATAAAATTGAATTCCAGCCGAGTTACCAATATTGTAAATATACCCAGCGATGATCAATCATAGATTGTGGCAATGTGGATATAGCGCAGCACAATAAGTTTAATTACAGGAAATGCTCATGAACCGCTCAAAAATAGTTGCCTATATTACAGGTGCGATTTCGATACTTTTAGCGATCGCATATCTAATCATCGTCCAAATCCTCGACTACCGGGACATGAAACCCGCACCCATCAGCCAACTTAACCCACCATCAGCCGTCATTGCTGTTGGCTATTCAACTAATCAGCAGCTTGACAAAATTCTTAACATGTGAACGAACATCCTCAGATCCCCGACTTCTCTAAGAAGTCGGGGATCTAATCATTTAGTCGTGAAGTAATAAATTAGAAAATCACGCCCCAATATCAGGAGGAAAAATGAATCTCAAATTAATTCCCAGTGGGCTTGTACTATTTCGCTTTTTGATTTCTCCCTTTCTCCTTTGGGATGCCCTTGATGGCAAAACCAGTATTTGGTTTATTGTTGGTTTCGTAGCAGCCTTCCTCTCAGATATCTTTGATGGCATTATTGCCAGACGATTAGGTGTTAGCACTGCCCAGCTACGACAAGCTGATAGTTGGGCTGATGTCTGCCTTTTTAGCAGCATATTTGTGAGTGCATGGCTGGTATATCAAAGCGTTTTAATTACTTATTCACTACCCTTACTAATGGTTGTTTTTGCTCAGTTAATTTGGTGGATAGTGAACCTAGTCAAATACGGCAAACCCGCCAGCTACCACACCTACTCAGCAAAATTTTGGGGAATCACTCTTTTTATTGCCATTGTTGCCCTTTTCGGCTTTGATTATACAGGAATTATCTTATGGTTAACCTGCATTGTCGGCTTCATCCACAGCCTAGAAGAAATAGCCATGACATTAATACTGCCAGCGTGGACACATGACGTTTTAAGCATTTTTCACGCCCTGAAAATCCGACAGAATTTGCAATTAGAAACTTTATCTGAATTGTGAAGCACATAGCATTAGTAAACTTATACCAAATTGATATGAAGTTGCATAGAATAAGATATGAAAAAGAATTAACCGCAGATAAACGCAGATAAAGATGGATAATTAAATTGATTTCATCATTCTGTGCAACCTCACATAAAATTGGTATTACTTACTAAAATCCTGAAACATCCCAAACATACAAGTATAATCATAATATATTTGATTACCTTGATAAATTGTTGTCTCCTGTCCCCCCCCTTTGTAAGGGGGGTTAGGGGGGATCTTCACCTATGTCCACAAACAGATAGCTGCGAGACATTATTTACTTGCATCAGTGATTAAGTCCCATCATTTTTCAGCAATTTTGCCAGCTTCCAAGACTGTTTTCAGTTGGGAAGCAGCAGATTTTATTCAGGTTTTAAAAAATGCTTCCCAGACGGCCGGACTGACTGTTGTCGGTGAACTTGCTTTTGCATTCCAACCACAGGGAGTTTCAGCAGTTGTCTTACTAGCAGAATCGCATATAGCATTACACTTTTGGCCAGAAGAAGCAAAAGTCACAATCGATATTCATATATGTGACTACCAAAAAGATAATCTCGAAAAGGCTAAAATTCTCACTGAGATACTGACAAAGCAAATCAGCCAGTTTGATGTAGATTGGCAATATTTATTTATAATTGGTTAAATTAACTAACTCAATACCAAAAAATAAATTATCCAGTAATCATAGACTTGTAGGGACGCAGTATTGCTGTGTCCCTACCGATTGGATATTTTTTTGATTGGAAGTCCCTAACTCAATACTTTTAAAAACACCAAGCAATTAGAAATGAAGCGGAGATATAGGCGAAAGCTTCAATTAAACCAGCACCGACATTTGGAATATCTTGATTAACTATTTCGTCAGAAATTTTCACACCTGGCACTAAAATTAAATCTGCTAAAAAGCGAATTGCTATCAGTGAACCTAAGCAAAATAATAGTACTAACCCATATTGGCTAAAACTGACAATCCAGTTTTCAAATTCAGCAGAAAATGCCACCCGCACAATATTACCAGCAGCAACGAGTAAACCGGCTAAAGCTACACCAGCGGCTGGATTATTGCGTTTTTCAATTTCTGCAAACACATTGTATTTAGCAACGCGGGGATAAACAAAACTCACCACAACAAGCACACCTAAACCAATTAACCAACTCACCAAAGCCACCAACCAACCACCGCTTTCACCCGCCAAAGCCGCATTTAAAATCAATCCGTTGGCGATGTGGTTTCCTGCTTCCACTGTAGCTGCACCGATATTTCTGTCTTGAATGATTTCTCGTTCACAATTAAAGTGGCGGAGAATTAATTTATCTCCAACCCATGCACCAGCCAACATTAAAAAAATTACCATCACGCCGTAGTTGGCTAAACTCAGGGCTTTATCCGGCAAATTGACTGTAGTTTGCCCCAAAACCCCACCCAGAGCCATGACAATACCAAAATAATAACCTACAAGTGCGATCGCCACAGCGGGGTTATCCTTAACGAACAGTTCTAGGTTTAACTCCATCCGCCGCCGAAACAGCTTTTGATAAGCTAACTGTCCTAGCCAAAACAAGCTAAAACCCATCGCTAACTCTAGTATAATTACTCCTGATTGAGTGAGTGCATTTATTAATAATTCGTTCATTTACTACCCCCTGCTTAGTTTTTGGAATAAGCTAATTAACGTATCAGCTAACTGGTCATAAAAGAAGTAATCATGAGCACCTATAGTCGTGATAGGCTGACCACCAAACTGATCTTTAAATTGGGAAAACTTGGCATAAGCATGATTGGGAGTACGGTTAAAACCATAGAAATCATAAAACTGACAACCACGAGTTTTTGCCCTTTGCATCGCTTCCCAATGTAAGCTATAGTTTGCCATCACTTCTGGGTGTGCAGCACTCCGTCCTCCATATAAATAAGTAGCCATATTACCGCAATAAATTACTAGAATTGCTGCTAGTATTTCTCCTTGCCAAGTAGCTAAACCAATTTCTGCCATGTTAGCGGCAAATAAGGTTTGACAAAGATTAATGAAAAAGCCGTAAGGTTCACCAAAAAATTGCTGACGCTGCACTGTTTCCCAAAACAAATCATAAAATAAAGAAATTGCTTGGGAATCATTTCTAAATTCGGTTTTTACGTCATAGCGTTGAGATAGCCGGATATTGTAGCGTCCTTTTGGCTTCATCTCTGCTAATATTTTACTGGCATTTGAACGTAAATCAACTAATAAAGTTTCGGATGGTAATAAATCAGCAGGTGCGCGAACAAAGCCTCGGAGATAATCAGGTTTCTCTCTCCATAGTGGTTCGATACGAAAGGCGATCGCACCTTGTTTCTGTGCCAAATTCTCTGCTTGTTCTAACAACAACAGCATTCCTTTGTCAGGGCAGCTTTCTGGTAAGATAGGGCCACCGGGTGCAATTAATAAATTTGCTTTATTTGTATGGGGATATAAATAATATATACATCCGCCGACTAATTTTGTATTTAAAAATAAACCATAGCGAAAGGTTTTATATCCTTCTAATTCTTTAAAATCTGCCCAAGGACAAGTTTGCATAAAGCAACCATCTGGAACTGTTTTTACTAATAAATCCCATTCTTGGTTCTCGGCTATATTGAATTCTCTAATTGTTAATACCATTTTTTCTAAAGTTATATGTTGAAGTCCCCCAACCCCCCTTAAAAAGGGGGGCTTAATTTCTCCACCCCCGGAAGGGGGTCGCCATAGGCGGGGGGATCTGATCTGTGAGGCAACATTTATTCATCTTTGGGTTTTGCTAATAGGGAAGCTAACCAAAATCCGCCAATTACAACCATCATAAAACCCAGAAATTTACCATCAGAACTACTATCATCATCAACATAACCGCTACTGCTAGAATATGAACCTTTGGCAAATACGGAATCTGGTGATACTAAGTTTGCCATTAACAGCGTCACTGATAGCAGCGTGATAAATTCAGCTATTTTAGGAGGCAGCTTTGGTAATGGTTGATTGGAGTTAATTTTATCAGCTAAATTTTTCAATTCGCTGGCAATTTGTGGCGGTAGTTCTTGTGCCCTGGCTAATAGACTATTTAATAAGCGCTTGCCGTCTATTTCTGCTAATAATTCTTTCAGATGTGCTAACCACGCTGATGTCATTTGGGGACTATGATAGTGATGGCGTGATGGTAACAATCGATTGATATCTGGTGAATTTACCTGTGAGTCTGGGGACTCATAGATATTTTCTAACCAAAATTTGGCTACTGACTCTAAATCTAGAAAATCACTATTTCCGATTTCTGCTGTTGTGGTTTCTGCTAAATCCAAAAAGTTAATATAATCGCCAGATTTTAAAGCTAAATTCTCTAGGTTTGCTGGATAATTTAGCAGGTAATACAATAACTGAGGACTTTCTATTGTGTGAATGGTGACGCTGTGACGAAAGTTAGCGATCGCTTGATCAAAGACAAACGCCTGTAGTAACTGGCTATGGTTTAAGTAATGTAAATTACTAAATATAATTATTGTCTCTATTTCTTCTCTGGTAATCACCTGTGATGATGCCAAAAAGAAGCCCCAATTGCCGTAACCATGCCACCTAAAAGAGGGAATATCTAGCTGTAAAGGCTTCGCTGTCAAATCGGCTGCTAGTATTGTTTGATACAAGCTCCAAAAAGCTGCTGTTTTCTTTTCTGGAGAAACGCCATTAGTGCAGATTATTCCAGATGGCATCAAGACGCGATTGATTGATTGAAACCATTCTCGACTATATATTTCTGTTTCTTCTGAAGAGTTAGGATAGGTAAAATCACAAATTACAACGTGATAATGGTTGTCTGGTAATTGCGAAACAAATTGAAAAGCTTCTTGAGTGTAGACGGTGACATTTTCTCTTTCTAAGCTGCCTAAGTTATAAGGCTTAAATACGGTTTTGCCTAGTTCTAAAACTTCTGGGTTGTAATCGACTAAATCAATCTTTTTAACTTGCTCAAATCGCAATACATCACGCACCGCTAAACCATCACCGCCGCCACAAATTAGGACGTGCAAAGCTGTTTTTGGGAATCTCTGTATTGCTAAAGATATTGCAGGAATTACCAAATATTCATGATAAATTGCCTCATCGGCAGTATCAAACTGTAAATCTCCATTGATATAAAAGGCGATACTATCATCATGCTGTTCAATAAATAATGAAGTAGGCATTGGCAACTTATCCAAATATCATCAGCCAAATTCCAATAATTAACGTGAGAGATGCTAAGATAAGCTGAATAATCTTGCCTGGATTAATAGCATTTATTCCCCGCTTTATCTCTATCTCTTTCTGAATTTGGGAAAATTCTTCAGGTTGCACTACCTTGGTTGAATAAATATCTAGTTGACCATCAGCAAAAGCTTCTATTGCTAAATTTATCTGATGGTCTTGATCCCAATAATCCCAAGTAATGCGAGATCTTGTTTCCCCTTCTGCCTGATAGGTTCCCTGAGTTTGAGACTCAAAATAATAGGATTTGTAAAAAAGTTTTAATTCTGGATATGGTTCTGTTTTTGGCATATCTTGCCAAAGTTTGGGTGCTATATTTTCCGGTGAATCTGGCAAGAATAGGCTAACATTTGGCAATTCCTGAGCAAGATACCAATTTACAGTGTTTAGCGCCTGGTTGGGGTCAAATTCTCGTAACAAGTAATATTCTGATCCACCGCGCGATTTCAACAACCACTCGTCAGTTTCATAACCTTGGGGGTCTTGATATCTGCTGTAATCTTCTATATCCCAATCGACACCGTGATACCTGACGCGATCGCCTGGACGCAACTCCTGAAGTTGATTTTGAGTAACAATTGTGGGCATAAAAGCTCAAATCTCGGCAACTGTAATTTACACAACAGAGTTGAGAGATTCATTACCATATCATTCACTCTGGCTCATCTGCCAACAATTTTTAAATGACTTTACACAATAAGACTCAACGGCGACCTTTGAAGGGGTTGATGTACAATTCATCTTGGCATTCCACGCCGACTTCAAATTTACAATCTGAACGAGGATAGGCGATGCACAGCAAAACGTAACCTGTCGCTTCTTGTGTGGGTTTAAGTGCAGTTGCTTCAGACTGATCAACTTTCCCCTCAATCAGTCTGGCTGCACAGGTAATACAGGCACCGTATCGACAACCAACAGGCAAACGTAAGCCAGCAGCTTCGACAGCATCTAAAATATATTCATTTTCCGCCACTTCTACCACAAAGTTGCGGCGATTGACCAATTCTACCCGATAGGTTTTCATTTATTTAGTGTAGAGACGTTGCATGCAACGTCTTTACAGTCCTAAATTTATCTAAATCTGCAAAAATGCAGTAGTCTCTTTCAAATACCCCGCCGCCACAGAATCCTCAATCAGTTGCAAAACAAACGGCCAAAGTTCTGGCGCACCTTTTTCTACTGGTGCCACTCGTTTCATTGCCTGATCCCGCGTAATTCCATATATCAGCCAAGTCCCACCATTATTTTGCTGATTGTGCAGCAACGGCTGTATTCTATCTAGGGCGGCGGCAAATTTGGCTGCGGGTGTCTCAGAGGCTTCAAACTCTTCCCAAAGTGAACGTAATTCTTCGGCTTGATTTCCTGGCAAAAGTCCGAATACACGAATTGCTGCTTGTGCCTCTAACTCTGTCTTGTTTTGATTAGCCTGGACATCGTAGCAGAAAATGTCGCCCACATCGATTTCTACCAAGTCGTGAATCAGCAGCATTTTGATGACATGTGATATGTCTACCCCATCTGGGGCATATTCCGCTAATGCGATCGCCATTACCGCCAAATGCCAGGAGTGTTCTGCACTGTTTTCTCGCCGTGAACCACCAATAAGGGACGTTTGGCGCAGCACCTGTTTGAGGCGGTCAATTTCGATGATGAACTGAATTTGTGGCGTCAGTCTGTTAATTGTCACTTCTGAAACTCTCCCATTAAAAAGCGCCTGGGAGTGTTGCCGTGTTTCCACCCCAAGCGCTTTCTAAATTCAACATTGCTCCTCACACACAACTATACGTTATCACTGATTCAATTAATCAGCAAGTATATTGAGTGACACTTTCACAACTGGACAAAATAATGCATTTTTTGGAGCCAAAATAAAAAGCGCCTGGGAGTGTTGCCGTGTTTCCACCCCAAGCGCTTTCTATATCTAACATTGCTCCTCACACACGACTATACGTTATCACTGATTTAATTAATCAGCAAGTATATTGAGTGACACTTTGACAACTGCACTAGATTACTTACTAGAATTACCTGATTTAGTGTAAGAAGTGACGCACACCTGTAAACACCATAACTAAACCCAGTTCGTTAGCGGCTTTGATCACAACTTGATCCCGCACACTTCCTCCTGGTTGGACAATGGCGGTAATTCCTGCTGCTGCTGCGGTTCTGACTGAATCATCAAAGGGAAAAAATCCATCACTGGCGAGTGCGGCGTTTTTGGCTTTTTCCCCAGCTTGTTCTAGGGCAATTTTGACTGAGCCAACGCGGTTCATTTGACCAGCACCTACTCCTAGGGTAGCGCGATCGCCACTCACGACAATGGCATTTGATTTAACGTGTTTGCAAACTTTCCAGGCAAATAGCAATTCTGTTAACTCGCTTGCGGTGGGTTGGCGTTCGGTGACAACTTGCCATTGACTCACATCAGCAATGATGTCATCGGCAGCTTGGATCAGAAAACCACCTGCGATCGCTTTGACAGTTTCTTTGGGTCCACTATGCAAATCTGGTAAAATCAACAGGCGGACATTCGCTTTAGCTGCCAGAATTTCTTGTGCATCTGGTTCACAACCCGGTGCGACAACGCATTCTAAAAAAGTTTTGGTTAACTCCCTGGCGGTATCAGCATCAATTGGACGGTTGAGGGCGACAATACCACCAAAGGCAGAAGTCGAGTCAGCGTTGAAAGCTTTTTGGTAAGCATCATAAATTGTGCTACCTTCAGCGGTGCCACAGGGATTAGTATGTTTGATGATTGTGGCTGCGGGGCTATCGGTGAATTCAGAAATTATCCGCCGTGCTGCTTCTAAATCAACTAAGTTGTTGTAACTGAGTTCTTTGCCTTGCAGTTTGGTTGCAGCGGCCCATCCTGTTGGGGTAGTTTCAGTTTGATACCATCCAGCGCTTTGGTGGGGGTTTTCGCCATAGCGTAGAGATTGCAGCTTTTGTCCAGAGAGGTTGTATTGTTGGGGTAGGGGCGCAGTTTCTTGTGCTCCTATAGCCTCTGTGAGGTAAGATGCGATCGCTTGATCATAGCTGCCAGTGTGTAAAAATCCTTTTAAAGCGCACCTTTGGCGAAACTCTAAAGTTGGTTTCCCAGCATGATCGCGCAATTCTTGCAAGTACTCGGCATATTGAGATGGTTCACACAAGACAGTGAGATGAGCAAAGTTTTTTGATGATGCCCTCAACATTGCCGGGCCACCGATATCAATTTGCTCAATCGCCTCAGATAATGTTACCCCTGGTTTAGCGATCGCTTCCACAAATGGATAAAGATTCACCACCACCAAATCAATCGGACGAATTTGGTTATTTTCTAAATCTGTCAAATCTTGTGCCACATCCCGCTGTGCTAAAATTCCCCCATGAATCCGGGGATGGAGAGTTTTGACACGACCGCCTAAAATTTCCGGCGAACCTGTGTAATCAGAAACCTTAGTAACGGGTATTCCGGCATCTTTCAGAGTTTTGGCTGTTCCCCCACTGCTGATGATATCAAAGCCAAATTCTTCAACCAAGCTACGGGCTAAGTCAATTACACCAGTTTTGTTAGATACACTCAGCAGGGCTAGACGCGCCATAATTCCCCAGATTCCTTAAAATTGAGAGCAGAAGATCATTTTACCGAAAGGGTGGGGAGTTATAGATCAATTCTGGGGTTGAGGCGGCAAATCAAAATTCACGTCTTCATACAGTTGCGTCATCGTCCCTTCAAAGTTAATGCTGTGCAGTTGAAAAAATGTTTGTTCCCCTACATAAGACTGTAAAACCCACAGCCCTTGATCATTACGACGGAAGCATTCAACCCTTTGTTTTTTAGTATTAATTAACACATATTCTTGTAAACTCTCCAGAGTTTGATAATCGGCGAATTTGTCCCCTCTATCAAAACCTTCGGTAGAGTTAGATAACACTTCAATTATTAAACAAGGAAATTTTTTATACCCAGCCGTTTCTTGGTCGCGTTGGTCGCAAGTCACCATCACATCAGGATAATAGAATCTATTTAGAGATTCTATTCTTGCTTTCATATCAGAAATATATACGCGACAGCCAGAACCACGCACATGATTACGCAGCAATGCAAACAGGTTTCCAGCGATCGTCACATGAGCTTCAAGTGCCCCAGCC
This sequence comes from Cylindrospermum stagnale PCC 7417, assembly GCF_000317535.1. Taxonomy (NCBI): domain Bacteria; kingdom Bacillati; phylum Cyanobacteriota; class Cyanophyceae; order Nostocales; family Nostocaceae; genus Cylindrospermum; species Cylindrospermum stagnale. The sequence goes on along the minus strand of NC_019757.1, from coordinate 1,106,194 downwards.
ATTGCGTAGATGTACCCATCAATATATTCATGTTTGATGGGGCTGTTTTCTTCCAGTTCTAAGTATTCTTCTGGGGTAATGTAAATTTCAGGGGAAGCAACCATATTCAAAACCTCGTTTCAATCCCTAATAGGGATTTGGGGGAATTGTAACTGAGGGGGTAAGATGACCTCTATCATATCCTGAAGCACTATAGTTTCAATCCCTAATAGGGATTTGGGTAAAAACGGAGAATCTTGATCTATCGCGGACCTCCTCAACTTGGTGTCGGACAGATGAACTACCCCATCTTACTTCGTTGAAGATGGGGTTTCTGCATACCCATCAGTAAGTTGAGATTTTTGACGTTTCATACGACCTAGTTGCTTCATGCTTCCAGCATTCTTGCGTTTGTTGGTGTTTGAAGTAGAGCTAGAATCATCTACGTCTACGAGGCTAGTTCCTAACCCCGGCAATTTATTATTCAGGCAAAGCAACATGACTTCTGCTGATGCGATATCGCGCTGTTGAGTATATCCGCAGTTTTGGCAAACATGAATTCTTTCGGCTAAACTCTTCTTTTCTTGATATCCACATTGAGGACAAGTTTGAGATGGTCTTACCTTCCTAGTAGGAACTTCTACAAATACACCGCCAACATCATCTAATTTGGCTTTTAGTGTATCTCGAATCATCCCCATGCCCACATCAAGAATTGATTTATTTAGCCCGGCTTTTTGTTTTTTGCGTTGGACTTTTTTGGCTTTGGAGGTCATGTTCTTAACTTCTAGCTTTTCAGTGACTACCGTGCTGTTACCGCTAATAATCCGTGCAGTCTCTTGATGTACCCAATTTTGACGTTGGTTAGCAACTTTTCTATGAAGTTTACTAATCTGCTTCTGGGCTTTCTTCCATCTTCTAGAAGCCTTAATCTTTTTCTGGAAACTAGGTGAACGCTTGCGACGTTTAATTTTACTCAAACGTTTGTTTTCTTGTTCGGCTATCCGGAAAAATCGAGGTGCAGGAACTAAGCCATTTTCCTCGCCATTACTCCAAGCAATCGCATCATTACATCCTAAATCAATAGCAATAATTCCCGAAGCGGTTTGTCGGCTATTTTTTAGCAAATTTTCATCAACTTCTAATGTAATGGAAGCATACCATTTACCGTTACGATAAACAATATCTAGAGTTTTGGGCTGTCCCCAAAGCCTAGCTTTACCACGCATTTGAATTTGACCAATCTTGGATAATTCTAAATAACCGTTATCGCCCGTACTGTGTAATTTCCATCCAGTAAATGATGGGTAAGTCCAACCTGAATAATGCCTAATTGATTTGAATCTAGGATACTTTGCTAGTCCCTTAAAAAACCGTTGAAAAGCAAAATCTACTCGCTTTAATGTTGCTTGTAATGCTTGAGAATTTATTTGTTTATATTCTGTCCAAACTTCCTTGAAGTCAGGTAAACAATTTTGTTGTTCAAAGTAGGAAACAGATTTGCCAAACTTCTTGTAAGCAGTAATTCTGTTAGATATTGCTGAGTTATATAAGTCTTTGTGAAGCTGGCGGTGGTAGGACAACATAAGACTTACTTCCTTATTTGGATATAGTCGGAAAGTTGCTCTACGTAACGCCATTAGATTTTTATCTCCTTTGACTTCTTTGGCTTGTAACACTATCCTATATCTAGGCAACTAGATATGTCAAGCAATGAAAAAACCAAAATCACAAACTGAGTGGCAGCAGAGAAATAAAGATAAGGTGAACAAATATGGTGCTAAATATAGGGAAGGAAAAATTCGTATTGGACTAACTATAGATAATGAACTTGCAGAAAAAATCTTGAAAATAAAACACCCAGAACAAAGTTATGCAGCATGGTTGCGTCAGTTGATAGATGAAAAACTAGCAAACTAATATCTTGTCAAAAACTCAACTGTCCTCAAGACTGTTTCGGCTACGCCAAAAGACACCTTGAGAACGTTTCGCTTTTGACTCGCTTACATCCCCACCCTGTAGAGGGATGGGGAATTACGCGAACTTGTTAAACGCCAGAATAGGGTTCTAGGGCTAAAGTTTTCGTTACTTCAGCCAGGAGAAAGCGATCGCAGAGGTTAAACAGTTCTACCTCGGTAGATGTGTGTCGCATCAGCCGCAGGAAATGACCTTCAGCATCAACACTCAAAGCAATGTAGTTGAGGAACATTTTCAGGTAGCCTACCCGCGCTCGCACTGGTATGGTTGGCGCTGCGGGGGTTTGCCATAAACGCTCAATATAGTTGCGTACCTCTACTAAAGGAACGGGCGTAATCGGCTCTCCTCGCAAAGCCTGGCGAATTTGATTAAAAAGCCAAGGATTCCCAATCGCCCAGCGTCCCACCATCACACCCTGAGCGCCCGTTTGAGAAAGCACTTCAACAGCAGTTGTCGCTGAGTTGATATTGCCATTAGCCAGCACTGGACAATGAACCCGTCTCACCGCTTCCGCAATCAAATCATATTTCACTTCCCCGTGGTACATATCTTTCACCGTGCGACCATGCAAACTCAGTAAATCAATGCTGTGGCGATTGATTATATCTAGAATGGAGTAAAAGTTATCTGTATTTTCAAAGCCTACGCGCATCTTGACGGTTAAAGGGCGATCGCTTACAGCCTGCCGTAGTTCTCCCAAAATCCGCTCCACTTTTTCCGGTTCTCGCAGCAATCCACCCCCAACATTTTTGCGATAGATTCTCGGTGCTGGACAGCCCATGTTCAAGTCTACTCCAGCGATATTATATTTGCAGAGTTCCTTTGCTGTTCTTACTAAATCTGGAATGCTTTCGCCAATCATTTGAGCAAAAACCGGGCGACCTGTGTCGTTTTCGGTGATTGCTGCCAGAATGTTACGATTGAGCCGTGAGGTATCATTCACGCGGAAATACTCGGTGAAGAAGTAGTCAGGACTGCCGTAGTGGGCAATAACCTTCATAAACCAGAGGTTTGTCACATCCTGCATAGGCGCAAGAGCGGTGAGCGGTAGGTCTTTCTGAAGCGATTGGGGTAGCGATACCTGGGACATAGAGATGAAGAGTTGTTTCAATCCCTGATAGGGATTTGGGTGAATTGTAACATCCTAAACTTCAACTTGAATATATCAGATGAAGAGATGTTTCAATCCCTGATAGGGATTTGGGTGAATTGTAACACTCGGCTAGTTTTTGTTTGTTGATGTTTATGTAGTTTCAATCCCTGATAGGGATTTGGGTGAATTGTAACCTGGTTATCTGGAGTGTCTTATTCAGGATGGTGGCAAGTAGTTTCAATCCCTGAGAGGGATTTGGGTGAATTGTAACATCCTGACCGAAGTTTTTGCTGGCGGCACTCAAGTTTCAATCCCTGATAGGGATTTGGGTGAATTGTAACTATTCTGCGCTGGGTGGCGATCGCTATAGATGGTTTCAATCCCTGATAGGGATTTGGGTGAATTGTAACCAGGGAACTATGATAAGTATTCCTCACCCGAAGATGTTTCAATCCCTGATAGGGATTTGGGTGAATTGTAACTTTACTATTATTCCAATTACTAAAAAAATTAGCAAGTTTCAATCCCTGATAGGGATTTGGGTGAATTGTAACCTTTAGATATTTCGCTTCCAGAACCAGTAGCAATGTTTCAATCCCTGATAGGGATTTGGGTGAATTGTAACGTTTGAACAACGTAAACATCGGAGCTATAACTCCAGGGTTTCAATCCCTGATAGGGATTTGGGTGAATTGTAACAGGAGGTAATTTTTAGATTAGCTCCAAATGCCAACCACATCGTTTCAATCCCTGATAGGGATTTGGGTGAATTGTAACATATCAACTAGCCGGAATGGCTGAAGCGTGGGAGGTTTCAATCCCTGATAGGGATTTGGGTGAATTGTAACATCCGCCGTTAAGCGTGGAGTATGAACTAAAGCCGGCTGTTTCAATCCCTGATAGGGATTTGGGTGAATTGTAACGATTTAAAAAGAGTTGTTAGCGATCGCCGTCCCGAGTTTCAATCCCTGATAGGGATTTGGGTGAATTGTAACTGTATTTAGCGTCTCCTATGTAACAGACATTTTCTGTTTCAATCCCTGATAGGGATTTGGGTGAATTGTAACCTGTAGGGATTGCTGATTACTTAGCTAGATTACAGTCAGCTAAGTTTCAATCCCTGATAGGGATTTGGGTGAATTGTAACAAGTGATATAGGTTCAGCTTTTATTAAAGGAGCTGTTTCAATCCCTGATAGGGATTTGGGTGAATTGTAACGGCACATTTCCAAACTGGGATTGTCCAAAAAATCGTTTCAATCCCTGATAGGGATTTGGGTGAATTGTAACGCCCGCTTACGTGCTGCTTTTTGCTTACGCTCCAGTTTCAATCCCTGATAGGGATTTGGGTGAATTGTAACCATCAATGTAGCTAATAGCAGAAATAAACTTGTGAGTTTCAATCCCTGATAGGGATTTGGGTGAATTGTAACCTTGGAATAAAGTTGAGAAGCGAATTGCATCTCAGTTTCAATCCCTGATAGGGATTTGGGTGAATTGTAACCTTCCTCTAGTGCAAATACATTGGGAAGTAACGGTTTCAATCCCTGATAGGGATTTGGGTGAATTGTAACGCTGGCTAGTCCCCGGTAGTTCGGAGTTTATCTTGTTTCAATCCCTGATAGGGATTTGGGTGAATTGTAACCGCTGGCATCTGGAAGGCTTACAGTATTTAGTTTTCAAGGTGCGGTTGCGCGGATCTAGATCGATAGTACCATTCCAGCCGCTGCTTGAAAAGAGGGGTAAGAAAAAAAATCGCCGAAACCCTTTTGTATTAAGCCTTTCAGAGTTTGCGCGGATCGTCATTGATAGTTCAGAGGCTGAAACCCTTGCAGTGATTGAGATAGAAGCATTTTTTTTCACCATCGAATTTCTACACCTACCCATCCGCGCATTTATCGCCCAAAAACCTTGCTAGAAGCGGCTTTCTAATAATCAGTTGAGAAATGTGAAATTTATCCTCATATCCTTGCATAATTTGCATAAAGGTTATCTTTTTCAGCCTTGATTTTCACTAAACGACTCATGACTAAAACTTTAGATTTTATTAAGGTTTCACCACCAACAGGACAAGAACCTGAAGGTTTAATCGTCGCTTTACACGGTTGGGGTGCAAATGCCCAAGATGTGGCGTCTTTATTACCGTATTTTAACTTGCCTAATTATCAGTTTCTGTTTCCCGATGCGCCTTTTCCCCATGCTTATTCTCCTATGGGGAAGGCATGGTATGATTTGCAGTCAGAAAATATGTATCAAGGGTTAACAGAAAGTCGTCAACTACTAACAGATTGGTTGCTATCAGCAGAGAGTAACACTGGTATACCTTTATCGCGGACTATTTTGAGTGGATTTTCTCAAGGCGGCGCTATGACTTTGGATGTAGGATTAAGTTTGCCTCTAGCAGGTATAGTCGTCATGAGTGGATATTTACATCCTGGTGCCGGAACGACAGCTAACGGTAGTTATCCCCCGACTTTAATTATGCATGGTAGACAAGATGAAGTTGTGCCAGTGCAAGCTGCATGGAAGGCAAGGGAAGTAGTAGAGTCTTTAGGAGTGGCGTTAGAGTACCACGAATTTGACATGGGACATGAAATTAGTCCACAAATGTTAGAAGTGCTACGAAATTTCGTTGTGAACGCGATTGGTTAGTGTTCATTACATATATTTTACAAATTTGGCAACAAATCAGTACAATTTTTACGAAATTAATGTCCTCTAATGAGTAAGATATATTGGGAGGTTGCGTAAGGACGCAACTTAATCCAAAGCTGAAGGCGAACGCTGCAAAAGGGAGGGGCAAGCATTATGAAAACTCTAAGCATTTCTAGGAAAGAAATTGCTGCCATGACTGCGGCAGAGGTGGAAGAATTGGCTACACGTCTGGAGCTGGATAATTACAGTAATGCTTTTGAGGGTTTGAATGATTGGCATCTACTGCGAGCGATCGCATTTCAGCGTCCGGAGTTGGTTGAAGACTATATCCATCTCTTAGATTTGGAACCCTACGATGAAGCATAAGGATCTGAGATTTTAGATGACGGTTGATTGGCTAAAATCATAAATTATCGGAACTTGAGCCGAAGATGTCTATGCCATCATCCTTCAATCCAACATCCCAAATCCCAAATCCCAAATTATCAAAACGGGTTTTAATTGCTGTAGGTGGCGGCATCGCCGCCTACAAAGTTTGTGAGTTGGTTTCGACGCTATTTAAAACTGGGGTAGAAGTGCGTGTCATTCTCACTCTTTCTGCCCAAAAATTTATCACCCCTCTAACTTTAGCTACCCTATCTCGTCATCACGCCTACACAGATGATGATTTTTGGCAACCGATTCACTCGCGTCCGTTGCACATTGAATTGGGTGAATGGGCCGATTTATTGGTCATTGCTCCCTTGACTGCGAATACTTTGGCAAAGTTAGCTTGCGGGATGGCTGACAATTTGCTGACAAATACTGTTCTTGCTTCTACAAGTCCAGTGTTGTTGGCACCGGCAATGAATACAGATATGTGGGAACAGTTGGCGGTGCAGCGGAATTGGCGTCAGTTGTTGACAGATGTTCGATATCATGGTATGGGTACAGCATCGGGGTTATTGGCTTGCGATCGCATCGGTGCAGGCAGAATGGCAGAACCCCCAGAGATTTTAACTTATATCCAATCGCTGTTACACACCAACGGAAAGCGGGATTTAACCGGCAAACGAGTGTTGATTAGTGCTGGGGGAACAAGAGAATATTTTGACCCCGTGAGATTTATTGGCAATCCCTCCACAGGTAAAATGGGATTAGCCTTAGCACAAGCGGCACTGCACCGAGGCGCAAGTGTAACTCTGGTGCATGGAATAGCGAGTTGGGATGTACCATTGGGAGTGCAAGCAATTCCCGTGAACACTTCAGAAGAAATGCAGCAGGCAATGTTGGCATATTTCCCCAATGCCGATGTGACTGTGATGTCGGCAGCGGTGGCGGATGTCAAGCCTAGAGATTATAGTACAGAAAAATTGCCCAAGCGATCGCTACCTCAAGCTTTACCTTTAGAACCAGTACCGGATATTGTGGCAGAATTAGCGAAACTCAAACAACCCCATCAGCAGTTAATTGGGTTTGCAGCGCAGACAGGAGATATTGTCACCCCAGCGCGGGAAAAGTTGCAGAGTAAAAAATTAGATGCGATCGTTGCTAATCCGATAGATCAAGCTGATAGTGGTTTTGGCAGTGATCATAATCAAGCGATATTTTTAGATCAGCAAGGACGTCAATTAGCGATCGCACCTTGTACAAAATTAGAAATGTCCCATCAGTTATTTGATTTTATTCAGTCATTACGGTGATTGGACATCTTTACCCGCACCCCTATTTTTTGAGCGTGTTGTGCGGGACTACATTAGCGATTTTGCCCTGACCGAAGCGATCGCAGATGAGGATACAGAAGCAGCATCAGATTAAATTTCCTGCCAATAAATCTCCACCCCAGAAGCTGTATTTATCACGAAAAAGCGCAAGAACGCTCAGAAAAACTTTGCGCTTTTGCACCTTTGCGTGGGGTAATTATCACTCCGTTGTGCAAGGAGGATCTTTGTAATTAATTCCTTATATATATGGATGCATAGATTTCCATAACAAGCCGATTATATCTAGAAAACGGCGAATTTGTCAAGTCCCTGTACCTAATCTCCGGTAAACAGTCTGAAGTCGAGGATTTGCCCTTGGCAACCAGAGAAATAATCAGATTTGCGGCTGATAGCAGCATTGCTACAGAGCTGCATAAGTTGGGCAGACGACAGGCAACGTTATAAATTAATTAATGTAGCTACAAAACCTGACTTGTTCGGGCTTGATCTCAATAGCAAAGGTTTGGAGATGTTTACTTTATCGGAAACTACTATCATCGCAACAATCTTGCTGGTAGCGTTGGGCATTTTGGGTTGGGGCTTTTATCGCGCCAGACCTTTTGGTAAACTGGGAATCTTAGCCTGGTTACAGTCGGTAGTGTTAATGGCTCCTTGGCTGCTGTTTTTTGGATTGTTTGCAGCTGGAATCTACATCAATATTGTGGGTATATTGTTCTTGGTAGTGGTTTCAGCAGGACTGTACATTTTTTTGGGGAGAAAATTACGCGCTGCCGGACAAGATGCCATACTCAGACAGCGGGCGACAGATAAGCTTGCCGCTGATGCCTCATCAAGCGCCAATCCCCCAGAGCCAAGAGTTATCGAGCTGAAACTAGAGGCGCTGGCAATACCCGATGAAGACCTGAGTGCAATTAAAGGTATTTTCGGTATTGATACGTTTTTTGCCACAGAAACGATCGCCTACCAAGAAGGAGTAGTTTTCAAAGGCAATCTGCGGGGAGAAGCCGAGGAGGTTCACAATCGTCTGACTAAGAGTTTGCAGGAACGCCTGGGTGAGAAATATCGCCTGTTCTTAGTAGAAAATACAGAAGCTAAACCTGTGGTGATTATCCTCCCTAGCCGCAGTGATCCCCGACCAATGCTGTTACCGCAAAAAGTTTTTGCTGTTATTTTATTGGTGGCAACACTCGCCACTTGTCTAGAAGCTGCGGGGTTACTGCAAAATTTTGATTTATTTGCCACCCCAGAGCGGTTTAAAGAAACTTTGGCCATAGGCAGTGGGATATTCGCGATTTTGGTAGCTCACGAAATCGGTCATTGGTTACTGGCGCGGAGTCACCAAGTCACCTTGAGTTGGCCTTTCTTTTTACCAGCCGTGCAAATTGGCTCCTTTGGTGCAATTACCCGCTTTGAGTCTCTATTGCCCAACCGCAAGGCATTATTTGATATTGCCTTAGCAGGGCCAGCGGCAGGCGGGATCGTTTCTTTGTTAATGCTGATCACTGGCTTGCTACTTTCCCACCCTGGCAGTTTATTTCAATTGCCAAATCAGTTTTTCCAAGGTTCGATTTTGGTAGGAAGCTTGGCGCGGGTGGTGCTGGGTTCGGCTTTACAGTCTGCTGTGGTGAGTATCCATCCCTTGGTGGTGATTGGTTGGCTAGGATTGATCATCACTGCTTTAAACTTAATGCCCGCAGGACAACTAGATGGTGGGCGCATTGTTCAAGCAATTTATGGACGAAAAACCGCAGGCAGGGCAACGATCGCGACTTTACTGTTGCTAGGGATTGTTTCTCTGGCTAATCCTCTAGCTATGTACTGGCTGATCGTCATTCTGTTATTACAACGGGATCAAGAACGCCCTAGCTTGAATGAAATCACTGAACCCGACGATGCTAGAGCCGCTTTGGGTCTTTTGGCGCTATTTTTGATGATTACCACTCTCTTACCCCTAACTCCTGCCTTGGCTGGACGCTTGGGAATCGGCGGTTAGTCACGGCGCTTGAATTCAAAGTGCAAAATTCAAAACTTGGATTTTTGAGATCTTGCACAGGACGATCAAAATCGCGGTTATACCAATTCCTTATGGGGCTACAGAAACAAAGCCTGCGAAGCCAGGCTAATTATATGCATCTTCATAGAGGATTGGTATTACAGCAGTTTTCATCAATTTAGACCACAGTGTAGAGACGTTGCCTGCAACGTCTCTACAGGTTTTTTAGTTGATGCTGTGTGGTTCATTTACCTGAAAATCTCTGTAATTAAGGTTTCCAGCCTGTGAGTAGATTCGGGTAAGCTGTGGCGGTGGGGAAGATTTTCTGGAAACTCTGCTGACGCGCTAAGGGTTTTTCTTGGCTCATGTTCCAGAGGGTTTCATAGAAAAAGAAGGAGACTCCAGCAAAATTGCGATCGCGCACTTTTTGCACTTGTGTCTGAATCTGTGACATCGGCACTGACCTATTTTTTAACCCGCTCAAAATGCCGATACTCACAGGAATATGACTCCGGGCAGCTTTCACTTCTGGATACTCTAATTCACTGATAAAAACATTCAGATCATTGCGATATATCTGCAAAACTAAATCTTCGATGATTCCCATCCGTTCCCACTTCTGCCAGTCTGCTAAAAAGTACTCATAGGAAAAACGCTGGGGGTTAGGCGCAACGGAAACAAGGCAATCTTTTTTATTAGCCTTGATAGCTGTGAACACCCGCTTCATAAAGTTGGTAATTTTGTTAGCTCTCCAACTTACCCATTCTGGATCTTTCGGGTTCTTGGAAGGCGCTCGACCACGGTGTTCTTTTTGGTAAAGTGCTACTGTGTAAGCATCGTAGCCCAATTCAGATGGTAAACCGAAATGGTCGTCAAACTGAATACCGTCGATATCGTAGTTTTTGACGATTTCCACAATTAAATCTTGGATAAATTGTTGCACATCCGGGCGAAAGGGACTCAGCCAAACCCGCTCATGTGTTCCTTCCTTGACAATCCGCGTACCGTCGCTGCGACTAGTTAGCCATTGGGGGCGATTTTTGGCTAAGAGAGAATCAGCCGGTGCCATAAAGCCAAATTCAAACCAAGGAATCACGGTTAACCCTTTTTTATGTCCCTCTGTGACAATTTCTTTGAGCATATCCCGCCCTTGCAGTCCGGGTGTGGGATCGAGGGATCGCCCAATCACCTTGGCTGCAACTTTACTGGGATAAAGTGTATAACCCCAATTCCAAACAGCCGGATATACGGTATTAAAGTTGAGTTCATCCAAGCGTTGTAAGGACTTCTTGAGGCGATCGCGCTCAAACAACACATCACTATCAATATTTGTTAACCACACCCCCCGCAACTCTGAAGTAGGCGATCGCGCCACGGTAGTTTGAGCATTTAAGGGCAAGGATAGTGTTATGGCAGTTACCATACTCAGGGCAAGCATCCCCAGCATTTTACTTTGACGCACATTCCAGCCAGAAACAAGCTGAAAACACCACACTACAAATCTTTTGATCATTATCCTACGGCGTAGTGAAATTATGGATTATGACTGGGAATACTAAATAGAAGTTGCATCGCCGACTGACATCTATCCATTGGTAGATTTTTTCAGATGATCGCTGCTGACTGCGACTATATCGTTTGAGGTAATTTCATCTCCATTTGACACCAATATCAGAATTTGGGGTAAAATGGGGGGCAACACCCCATACACCTACTCAATTAGACCTTGCGTAGGATTGTATTAGGTTTTACAGAAATAATTTCATTTTTGAGTTACCCGCATAACTTTTTTAAGTCAAAGTTCAGATTGAATAATTCACCGCAAATTGCTTGATAACTTCTTAAAAAGAAAAATGTAGGATTTCTAATGACCAGCTTAAGTGATTCTCAAGACAGCACAGTCAGCACCGCATTAGCCACAAAAAGGCTAGCGAGAGCGATGATGCTCACTGCTGGCGAATTTTCACTAACCTTGGCCTGTTGTAACTCAGTCACAAGTCAACAGCAAATAGTGAATTTGTTAAGAGAATCATCCTCAGCAGATATCAAAGAAATCTTGCTTCCAAGTTCGGCAGAAACACTTTATACCACCATCACTACTTTACTGGGTGATGCTCAACCCGAAGCTTTGATAGTCAGGGGTTTAGAATCTGTGGAAGGAATTAATCAACTGATCATCAGTACCAATCTGATGCGAAATGAGTTTCGGAAGAACTTTAACTTCCCGCTAGTGTTATGGGTAAATGATGAGATTCTGTGCAAGTTAGTCTGGTTAGCACCTGATTTAAAAGACTGGGCTGCTAGCACCATTAGGTTTGATGCACCTAACAATGTATTAATTGACCAAGCACCACTCAGCGCCTAATGCCTGGGGCTGGACTGGATAGTTAAATAATTAAAAATTGAAAATTAAAAATTAAATTCTGGTAAATTCGATTTTAGGTTTTCTCTTCAATCCAAAATCTAAAATTGCCTCTGTCAGCACAGTGAGATTAACTGTGAAATCTCCGGAACAAACAATCGCAACACTGGCGTCTATATTCACATCTGCCTCTTAAAAACTGACATCAAAATATTCGCAACTATTTCAGTTTTGGGAAAATATGCTGTTTGGGAATTCTTGAATCAAGCTGATAATGCCAAGAAGTCCTAATTCATTATGTATTTGCATAAATTTCTCAGCTACATCTGATAAGTTAGCAGGTATTTACATTCAGTAAAAGCAGATTGCATTGCGCCATTTAGCCAAGACTGCTTTTGTTATTAGTTATTAGTACTTTAACTAATCAGCAATGAGCAATCTTACCAAACTCACTAGGAAAAGTTTCATGAAAGGAAATACTACCAGCAATCAAGAGCAATTTGTAACTGCATTGATTTTAACTGCAATTTTGTCTGTTACTAGCGGATTAACACCAATAAGAAGTGTCTTTGCTGCTTCTGCAAATCTGGCGCTAGAAACAACAAATGAAGTTTTAAAAGAGAATACTAAACCCGACAGTATTAAACCTGTACAAATTCCCGCAAATGAGTTACCACCACCTTTAGATCAAGGTATCGTATTTCGGGAAATCGCTAGTGGTGGCATTACTGGCAGAACCTACCAAACTGTTTTACTCAATGATGGGCGCTTGATTCGTGTGCTAATTGGTGATGCTAATGATTCAGAACGTAGCGTCCGCCGCATTTCTTTGCAACAGGTAAAACAGTTTGAAAGATTGCTGGATAAAAAGAACTTTAGTAAATACCAAAATCTGAGTTACCCAGCACCCAGCGGTGCTGCTGATTACATTACTTATACCCTCACCAGCCAAGCAGGTACGTTTCAGTACAATGATATTTCTCAAAATAGCCTGCCAAGGATTTTACAGTCTGTTGTTCAAGCCTGGAAGCAGATAGATACTAGTGCCCAATAACGTTTTGAAATCTGTTCTTGATGATTATTGTCGAAATTTGGGGGTAGGGGAGAAGATTTCCCTTTTCCCCTTTAATCTAACGTGAGTTCAATTCTTCAAATGGCGTCCGCCTAATTAGTGGAATCAATTGACCTCTAAAAGGTTTTACTACGTAAAACCTGTCCCTCTCCGAGTCGGAGAGGGACAGACTTGAACTTTAGTTCAAGGCAGGGAGAGGTTTGTCTAACTCGCGTTAACCCAGGCTTTTAGCAGATAATTTAGTTTAATCTACGGTTTATCTATCGGAATGCTGGTGTATGTCTAGCATTTGATGATATTATTAATCTTGTAGTGAATAAATCCCACGGTTAGATGAGTAATAAAAGTGGACACTTACACCACAGTTGGATACAATCTCAGAATCCTACAAAGCTAGAGTTGAAACTGCAACAACAGCCACAGCGAGAGCAAATGTTTTACTATTTTGCTTATGGATCTTGTATGTGTCCTGTGGATTTAAAGCGATCGCTTGGTGAGAACACTCACCCTTACGTCATCGGCACGGGAATATTAAAAAGTTATCGCTTAGGGTTTTATCTCTATTCTCCCAAGCGCAAGTGTGGGGTTTTGGATGTAGTCAAAGACCCGCAAACCAGCGTTAAAGGTGTGCTTTATCGGCTACCTTGGCGACTGAGTGAACACTTAGATAAACGGGAAGGTGTCCTCCAAGACGTCTATCGCCATGAATTAGTAGATATTCACTGCCAAGAGCAAGTATATAAAGATGTTCGCACATATACAGTAGTTAACAAGTTACCTGAAGAAATGGCGCCGAGTGACTGGTACTTTAACGTTGTGCTGCGGGGTGCTATCACCTGCGGGCTACCTGAGGAATATTGCTGGCATTTGTTTAATCATATGTACCAATTACAACAGCGTCATCAAGAACAACAAATTAGGCGATCGGCTTAATAATTATGGGCTTTAGAGGATGTTTTAAAAGTCGTTAGTGATGTGGCAAACACTGTTAGATCACCCCTAACCCCCTTAAAAAGGGCTACCTTGTACGTACAGGTCTTTTAGAGTTTCCCCACAGCGTTTAGATCCCCCCTAACCCCCCTTGGAAAGGCTACCTTGTACATACAGGTCTTTTAGAGTTTCCCCACAGCGTTTAGATCCCCCCTAACCCCCCTTGGACAGGGGGGAACCGGAGTCAAAGAGATTGGGAGGTGTGGCATGAGATGTGTGTAAACGGTAGCTGAAAAGGGGGGGAACTGGAGTTTAGGAGCATTTTTATCACTAAAATTTTATCCATTGGCGCGGCAAGCGATGGTAAAACGTGCAAAGATGCATCATAATTAATCGCGGTTTTTCATAGCTTTTTAAGGTATATAACTATGACTCATGCTTGTTGCGGCCCTGGTTACGCTTCCCCAGCAGCAGCGATGCAGGCGGAACGGGAACAGGTACTTTATGCGATCGCACTTTACACAGGTACAGGCATCGAAGAACCAGATTACCTCGCCACTGTAGACGTTGATCCCAAGTCCCCTACTTACTCGCAAATCATACATCGCCTATCGATGCCTTACATTGGCGATGAATTACATCATTTTGGCTGGAATGCTTGCAGTTCTTGTCATGGCGACGCTAGCAAATCCCGGCGGTTTAGCGTGATTCCCGGACAACGGTCTAGTCGGATTTATATAGTTGATACAGCAGATACAACAGCGCCAAAACTCCACAAAGTTATTGAACCAGAAGAAATTAAAGCCAAGACCAACTTAACTGCACCCCACACAGTACATTGTCTAGCAGATGGTCATGTGATGATTTCCATGCTAGGGGACAGCGAGGGAAATGGCCCCGGCGGCTTTTTGTTATTGGATGAGAATTTTGAGATTGCTGGACGCTGGGAAAATAAAGCTGATGGAATGCGGTTTAACTATGACTTTTGGTACCAGCCGCGTCATAATGTGATGGTGAGTAGCGAGTGGGGCGCACCGAAAACCTATTATCCTGGTTTTGACCTTAAGGATGTTGCTGCTGGTAACTATGGTCAGCATATCCATTTTTGGGATTGGACGAAACGCGATATTGTCCAAAGTTTTGATTTGGGTGAAGAAGGGTTAATTCCCTTAGAGTTGCGGTTTCACCACAACCCCGACAGCACTCATGGATTTGTCGCTGCTGCACTGAGTAGTAATGTTTGGCATTGGCAAAAGTCTAACGAACAATGGCAAATAGCGAAAGTTATTGACATTCCAGCGGTGGAAGTGACAGGCTGGCCTATACCTGTGCCATCGTTAATTACAGATATTTTAATTTCGATGTGCGATCGCTATATTTATTTCTCCAACTGGTTACATGGAGATATTCGTCAATATGATATCAGCGATCCTGCCCATCCCCAACTCACCGGTCAAGTTTGGTGTGGTGGGTTGCTAGGTAAAGGGGGTGAAGTTCAAGGACATAAATTGGCTGGTGGGCCGCAGATGTTACAGTTAAGTCTGGATGGTCAGCGGCTTTATGTGACCAATTCCCTATTCAGCACTTGGGATAATCAGTTTTATCCTGACTTGTCGAAAACCGGCTCATATTTATTGCAGGTTGACTGCGATACTGAAAACGGCGGATTGAAAATCAACGAAAATTTCTATGTTGATTTTGGTCAAGAACCATCAGGCCCATCTCGTGCTCATGAAATGCGTTATCCTGGCGGTGATTGCACTTCAGATATTTGGCTTTGAGTTAGAGGATGTTCGTCAAATCATCAAGTTCACAGAAAGACCTCGCGAACATTCCTCTCGCTTTGGAATGTAGAGACGCTGCATGCAAGGTCTCTACATTATTGAATTTTTCCCTCTTATAGCTGGTTTTCAGGATGCTAGTTGCGCGGATGGGTAGGTGTAGAATTTCGATGCTGGAAAAAAACGCTTGGATCTCAATCACTGCAAGGGTTTCAGCCTCTAATCGCCCAATATCGATCCGCGCGATCTCTGAAAGCCTTAACCTAAAAGGGGTTCAGGCTTTTTTTTCTGAACCCTATTTTCAAACCAACGGCTGTAATGGTATATTGATGATCGATCCGCGCAACCGCACCTTGAAAACTAAATATAGTAAGGGTTTCAGAAGCCTGCTATTGCAATTCCTCAAAATCCCTATTAGGGATTGAAACTCTTTCTCAGTGTTGAGCGTATTAGAAACATCTTATTGCAATTCCTCAAAATCCCTATTAGGGATTGAAACATAGCTCTAAGAGCTAATGACTCAGCTTCCCTTATTGCAATTCCTCAAAATCCCTATTAGGGATTGAAACTCAAAGAATCTGACCACGGTGTATGCTGAAGACCATTGCAATTCCTCAAAATCCCTATTAGGGATTGAAACTTCCATCTCCTCGCTATCCAGGGCTTTGGACTGAATTGCAATTCCTCAAAATCCCTATTAGGGATTGAAACGTTTAAACGAAAGCCGGAGTTTGTAGGACATTAGATTGCAATTCCTCAAAATCCCTATTAGGGATTGAAACAATATCTATTTGCAGCGCCAAGATACTCTAGAAATATTGCAATTCCTCAAAATCCCTATTAGGGATTGAAACTAAAGCTAACTGGTATTGGACAAGCGGGTGGTGTAGCATTGCAATTCCTCAAAATCCCTATTAGGGATTGAAACCAGGGTAACTTGCCGGAACAACGGGCGGTAACAATTGGGCAAATTGCAATTCCTCAAAATCCCTATTAGGGATTGAAACTCTACACGTCAAGATGTTTGCTGGCAAGATTCTTGGATTGCAATTCCTCAAAATCCCTATTAGGGATTGAAACCCAAGAGGCAATCGCAGTTATTAACCAGTTGCACAAAATTGCAATTCCTCAAAATCCCTATTAGGGATTGAAACTAATCAAGACTTACTAACTAGCATAAGTACTTTAGCATTGCAATTCCTCAAAATCCCTATTAGGGATTGAAACCTGGATTTACAGATTGCTCAACCCAAAAGCCTACATTATTGCAATTCCTCAAAATCCCTATTAGGGATTGAAACAACAATAGAAATTCCAACCACACCCGAACCAGATTGCAATTCCTCAAAATCCCTATTAGGGATTGAAACGAATACAGCATTTTTAACGTGACAATTAAAACCATTGCAATTCCTCAAAATCCCTATTAGGGATTGAAACATAGCCATGCTGGAAGTACTCAGCCAGTGCTGGAATGCGTAACCATATTGCAATTCCTCAAAATCCCTATTAGGGATTGAAACCTCCATTGGCACCTACTTTCAGCTATCAATTGCCACATTGCAATTCCTCAAAATCCCTATTAGGGATTGAAACAGGTATACTTTCTTTCTCTATTAGCCAACTCTATTAATTGCAATTCCTCAAAATCCCTATTAGGGATTGAAACAACCCATTTCATCTGCTTCAGCATTTGGACATCCATTGCAATTCCTCAAAATCCCTATTAGGGATTGAAACGCAACTGATATATCACTTAGCATAAATTCACTAATTGCAATTCCTCAAAATCCCTATTAGGGATTGAAACTCGATTCTGTCTAACTCAACATACGCCAATACGGTTCAGTTAAGCCTAAAACTCTTTGTCAAAGTGAATTTTTTTAACGTAGACGCGGAGCGGCGTGCCGCAGGCTACCGCAGAGGCGCAGAGGACACAGAGAGAAGAAAAAAATGCTTAACTGAACTGTATTGCAACATAGGCTTTAAATGCAATTGCAATGCATCAAAATCTCTATTACAGCAGTTTCCGATTGATTAGACTAAAGTGTAGAGACGTTACAGGCAACATCTTTACAACATGACTTGTCTCTACAAAATATGTGTTTCATTCACCTGAAAACCGCTGTCAGCCAAGCTTGTCTAGAGTTGGTTGTGCTGAAATATCATCCCACTCAGACTGAGAGAGAGATTGCACTTCTAGCTGCATAGAAAAGCGATCGCTTGCTGCGGCAATTAAAGCGCTCATAACCCCTTCTCTACATAGGTTTTGGGGTAATTGTGCCGTGGTAAAAGATTCTGTCCCAAATACCTGCTTAAACAAATCTGCATCTGGGCTTAACCGAATAGAACCATGTTGTAAAACAGCTTCACCTCGTCGCAGTTGGGCGCTACCAATGAGTTTAGTCTGATCTAACAACACCAAATCTGCACCAGTCGCAGTACCAAAACAGTTAGGATTGTGGATGTAACCCCGGCCAGAAGTACCATAATCCAACTCTACACCAAGCGATCGCCACCCTTGAATTAAAAACTCACAAATTTCTTGGTATATCTGGAGACGACTGCCCCTCATTCCCGATGTAACCACAGCATAAGTTAAATCACCTTGGTGCAACACAGCCCGGCCACCAGTAGGACGCCGTACCACATCTAATTTTTGACTTTGCCAACTTAAATTTTGCCAAAATTCAGGATATTCGCGTTGATGATAACCGAGGGAAATAGCAGGTGGCGACCAAGTATAAAACCGCAGAGTTGGGGGATGCTGTCCCAATTGGTGCTGAGAGAACAACCAACGGTCAATCGCCATCTGCACCTCGCCAGGGGCGTCTAACAAAGGAATCAGTCGCCAAACCGGCTTACTATGCATCTCATCCCCAATCTAAAATCCAAAATCGTTTAAGTCGCGCCAAACTCAGATTGTAACGCCTCATCATGATCATCTGCGATCGTTGCCACAATAGTAATCAGCCGCGAGACTTCACCAGGAGACAACTCTGCTAAGGTGCGGGTTGAGATGACAACCACCTTATATTCAATAATCCCGAACCGCGCTTCAAAAGTGCTAGAACAATTCAACTCCAAAAGATATCGCAGCAACCGGGGTTCATCTTTAGCAGGTAACTTAAGTACCTCAGACCAAACCGTTATCGTATCCTCATCGCTAGTACCAGAGAGTTGAACAAAAACTTCCACACTGCCATACTTAAACTTCCAGAGATAAGCACCCTCTGGATTATGGCTAACCATCGCACTGTCATCTTGTTCTAGAGAGTCGATGACATTTTCAATCACTTCTACGTGCTTGATGGTTGTTGTTTCGGCGATGAGTTCATTAATCAAATCATCGCTAGTTAGGGTTTCCTGGGAGTTTGTCATACAGATTTTTGTCTGAATATAGTTATTGCTTCATCTACAAATACTTTATAGCTTCTGGGGAAAGTTATTTGTAGCACCTTAGGTGATAGTCTGAGCATCCGTCATACCAGGTTGAGTCGAGGTTAAATAAAAGTAACAAATATTACGATTAGTAAAGGATAGCATTTACTTGCTATATATCTATGACCACACCTGATATTTGAAAATTTCAGGCCTCAAACAATGGAGTGATTGATTCAATAGATGAACAGGAGGGAGTTAAGCTCACACCTGGAGGACTGAAGAAACTTGGCAATCTTGTTAATATTAAAGATGACACCATTGCCGATGCTATTCGTCAGCGTGGTGGAGGGCAAGGACAGGTTAATCAATTACGCAGCGATTACCAAAATCTCAGGGTGGGTGAATTAGCAAATTTAGCTGCTGAGGGAGACACAGAGGCAGAAACTGCTATTAAAATTCTCAAACAAGCAAGGAAAAAGCGTGATAAATATGGCAATCAATGAATTTCCCATTGGACAGGCTCTGACAGGAATATCAATAGTTGAAGATAAGGAATTTACTGGTGATGAACTCTGCCTAGATAGAGTTGAACTTCACTTTCAAGATACTACAATTATATTATTACCTCTTAGTGATACTGATGAAATAGAAATAACAGAGGAAAAATATCATACTCCTACTAGTACTACTCCATCTTGGGGTAAGTCATTGATTAATCAAAACCTAATGGCTGTATGGGTATGTGAAAATAACCAAGGTTATCAAGATCAGGTTATTTTTGCATTTGAGTCTCTACATCCTAGCTTTGCCTTTTTTGCAGAAGGTTCAGCCATAAAAGTATTTGCTTGTGAACAAATTTCTCATGAAAAAGAATTAATTACTAATGATGCAATGTTTGAATTTGAATCTGTGGGAGAAGTACTAGAATCTATCCGAAAACATCAATTCAACTCAGAAATTTTACTCAAATATTCTCTCGCCGAAACTCGTAACAATTACCAATTAGTTCTTGATATGGCTGCTATGCAACCAGTTTTATTAACCAATCAATCACAGCTTACCCATGTGCTAACTTCAGCCAAGAGCTATCAAAAATTAATTGATCGAATTAAAGAATTAGAAGATATGGTTTCAGGTCAAGCTGCTGAAACTGATATGAGTCAATCAAAAATGGTTGGTAGAAAAGTTTCTACATCTACACTGAAGCACTTGACTAATAGTGATACACTAACAATGATGCAACTCGCAGAAACTGCATTTCAGGAGTGGAACGACCCAGAAGAAGATATTTATAATGAAGAAACTTAAACTATTGGAAATCTGGTTAGTCCGTTTTCCTTTTAGCGATTTAACTTCGACAAAACTTAGACCAGCCCTTGTTTTAGCAGTTCATCGAGAAGAGTTAATTATATTGGGTATTTTCTCAAAAGTTCCTTATGGTGAGTTACCGGAAAATTGGGTGTTGATTTCAGACACACATCCAGAGTTTTCACAAACAGGGCTAAAAAAGGCATCTTTAATCAGGACTGATAAAATTGCTACGGTTAATGAGTCGGTATTTGACAGGCAGTTAGGAATCTTGCCATCAGACAATATTTCTGTAGTACAAACAGCGCTGAAAAAATCGCTGAATATTACTTAGGTAAGAAATTCGCCATTTTTTATATATATTATGCTAACAGATGAATTTCTGATCGTGCCGACTCGGACAGCAGTATCAATCGTTGAAAATGCTTTAGACAAAATACTAATTTACAGCGATTTTCAGGTAAATAGACCACGGTAGGGGCACAGCAGTGCTCATACGTGTCAACTTAAGGTGAAACCCTTGTAATGGCGTTATATCAAACTTATTCAATTACCAACCAATCCGGAAGAACCCCACCCCGGTTTTGCTGACGCAAAACCTCCCCTCCCCCGCAACAAAAGTTTTTCCTTTCCCCTCTCCTCTTAGGAGAGGGCTAGGGAGAGGTGGGGAGGGGATTGAGGGGTGGGGTCTTTCCGTGTGTGGGACAACGGTTTGAGCTTAAGTTGACACCAATGAGCACTGCTGTGCCCCTACGATAGATGTGGTTCAAAGAGATGAAAGCTGCTGTAAATAAATACCCTTTTGCTGCGGACAAGGCACAATAAAGACAAGTGAGAGCGATGTCTTACGAAAAGCCACCTCGTGTCTACGCCTTTATGAGCTACTGCCTTAATCCCCATTGCCCAAAATCGGAAAACCCTGATGATGTCAAGTTTTGCCAGACTTGTGGTGCCAAGTTACTCCTCAAAGAACGCTACCGTGCCATCAAACCGATAGGACAAGGTGGTTTTGGCAGAACATTCTTGGCTGTAGATGAGGATAAACCCTCTAAACCACGCTGCGTGATTAAGCAATTTTACCCCCAGGCACAAGGCACCAACACAGTGCAAAAAGCTGTGGAGTTGTTCACCCAAGAAGCGGTGCAGTTGGATGAATTGGGCAAACATCCGCAAATTCCCGAATTAATGGCATATTTTACCCAAGACGATCGCCAATATCTAGTGCAAGAATTTATCGATGGGCCTAATTTAGCTCAGGAATTGGTACACAGAGGCGCTTTTGGTGAAATGCAAATCCGGCAATTATTGGATGATTTGTTGCCTGTACTGCAATTTTGCCATGCTAGAGAAGTGATTCACCGGGATATTAAACCAGAAAATATTATTTTACGGAATAGCGATCGCAAATTAGTCATAGTAGACTTTGGGGCGGCAAAAACTGCCACCAGCACCGCCCTTAATCGCACAGGTACGAGTATTGGTAGCCCTGAATACGTTGCCCCGGAACAAATGAGGGGTAGGGCGGTATTTGCCAGCGACATCTACAGCTTGGGGGCGACTTGTATTAATCTCTTAACGATGCGATCGCCTTTTGACTCCTATGATACCCACAACGCCACTTGGATTTGGCAGCAATACTTGAAAACTCCTGTGAGTAATCAGTTGAGCATTATTCTCAACAAAATGCTAGAAAACATCCCAGTTCGGCGTTACCAAACAGTAGACGAAGTACTCAAAGACTTAAACCCCCAATCGCCAGTAACTCCTACCCCAGCAATCTCCACTCCTCCCCCCACCCCATCAGCACCAACTACTCCACCCACCTCTATCACCAAAACCCCAAGTCAAATTGATCTAGAACTAGAAGAACTCAAAACTCAATTTACTGGCATTGGTAAACCCCAAAACAAAAACGTTCCCATCCAACCACCGCCAACCAAACCTCAACCTACCAGCAGCAGCGAAATTGACGCAGAATTAGAACAATTAAAAGCTAAATATCTGGGAAATAACAACACCTAAAAACCATAACTTCAATCATGTAGAGCGGGCGTCCCGCCTGCTCCTAAATCAACGTGAATTAGACAAACCCCTCCCTGCTTTAAACTTTAGTTTAACTCTATCCCTCTCCGAGTCGGAGAGGGACAGGTTTTACGTAGTAAAACCTCTTAGTGGTCTTTTGATTCGACTAAAGAAAAGTGACCCTGAAAATCAGAGTCACTTATTAATCTTTATTCTGAACCTTTCTACAAGTTCAAAATATTGAATAGCAGGAAAAGCTTACTTCTTAGACTCAGCAATGGGTACCCATTCGGTGTGGAAAGAACCTTCCTTATCAGTGCGCTTGTAGGTGTGTGCACCAAAGTAATCGCGTTGTGCTTGAGTCAAGTTTTGAGGCAAGTTAGCAGCACGATAGCTATCAAAATAATCCAAAGACGCACTAAATGCTGGTACTGGAATTCCCAGTTTAGCCGCTGTCATGATTACTTCCCGCCAAGCTGATTGTCTGTCGAGAATTGTTTGCTTAAATTCGGGAGCTAATAGCAGGTTAGGCAAAGCTGGGTTTTCATTAAAAGCCTTCTTAATCTTATTCAAGAAGCCAGCACGAATAATACAGCCACCCTTCCAAATCCGAGCCATTTCACTCAGATCCAAATCCCATTTATAGGTATTAGAAGCTGTAGATAACAGCGCCATACCTTGAGCGTAAGAACAGATTTTAGAGCAATAAAGAGCATCGCGCACCTTATTAACAAAATCCTTGATTTGCCCATCATATTTAGCGTTAGGGCCAGTCAGAATCTTAGATGCTGCTACCCGCTCATCCTTAATAGAAGACATGATTCGGGCATTCACTGCTGCTGTAATTGTGGGAATAGCAACCCCCAATTCCAAAGCAGTTTGTACTGTCCAACGACCAGTTCCCTTTTGACCGGCTGCATCAACAATCAAATCAACCAGGGGTTTCTTGGTTTCTGGGTCAATGTAGGGGAAGATATTAGCTGTAATCTCAATCAAAAATGAATTGAGTTCGTCGGTGGTGTTCCACTCAGTGAACACTTCATGTAGCTGTTTAGCGTTAAGACCAGCCACATTTCTCAGCAAATCGTAGGCTTCAGCAATTAGCTGCATGTCGCCGTATTCAATGCCGTTGTGTACCATTTTGACATAGTGACCAGAACCACCAGGGCCAATATAGGTAACGCAAGCGCCGTCATCAACTTGAGCCGCAATTTTGTTGAAAATTGGGGATAGATACTCGTAAGAACTTTTTGTACCACCGGGCATCAGTGAAGGGCCATTCAAAGCGCCTTCTTCACCGCCGCTGACGCCCATACCGATATAGCGTAGTCCTGCGGGTTCTAATTCCTGAGTGCGTCGTTCTGTATCTTCAAACCAAGAGTTGCCACCGTCGATAATGATATCGCCTTCTTGCAGCAAAGGTTTTAGTTGGGCAATTACCGCATCCACTGGCTTACCAGCTTGCACCATCACTAAGATTTTGCGGGGACGTTCCAGTGCAGCGACAAATTCTTCTAAGGTAAAGGCCGCTACGACATTCCGTCCTCCGGCACGCTGCGCCATGAAGGCATCGGTTTTTTCGCGGGAGCGGTTGTAAACTGCAATTGGAAAGCCATTGCGCTCGACGTTTAAAGCGATGTTCTCGCCCATAACGGCTAAACCAATCACACCAAAGGTTTGTAGTGTCATAAATTTGTTTGGCTAACTCTTGCAGATCCTTTCATCTTTAGGGTAGACCGAGATTTTCACTGATCTCCTAAAGAAGATATTAAGAGTTGAGATAGAGGACAAAAATCAACAACTAACACAGCTATTTAGTTTTAATTTGTATCTAAATCAACAATTATCTTGCAAAATTTGCAAAATTGAAATATCTAGTTATAGGGACTGGGGACTGGGTATTGGGTATTGGGGACTGGAAACTGGGAAGGAGAAAATGTAAATTATTTCTAATTCCTAATTCATTATCCATATTTCCTAATTCCTGCTCCATATTGCCTCATCCCGAATCCCTAGTCAAATGTCACGGTAAGGAGTATCCAAAAATGCTGGCATATGTCCTAGCGCTAGTGGTCGGACTTGGTAGTTTAGCCATTTACTTAGCAGCTTTCTTCTTCCCAGAGATCCATCGGAAGAATGACTTTATCTGGAGTGGTGTCGGGTTGTTTTACGCCTTAGTAATATGGGTATTTGCACCACGCATTACTGGTGGCCTTTTGCTGGGTCACGTGGCTAGCGTCGCACTTTTGGTTTGGTTTGGCTGGCAAACCCTGTCATTACGTCGGCAACTGACACCACAGATAGAACAAACCCCGGTACCCAGCCCTGAAGCGGTGAAAGCTAGCGTTCAGCAACAGGTGAGTAAGTTTTCTGTTCAGGAAAAGCTGGGCCAGTTGCAACAGAGTGTTAGTGGCATCTTCAGTGGTGTAAAAGACCGGGTGCAGCAGACTGTAAGCAAAAAGCCACCAGCACCAACAGCGCCGCCTAAGGTGGAGATTATTGACAAAACGACTCCCGTACCAGAACAGCCTAGTGAAGTAATTTCCCCCACCCCCTCCCCAGAAGCGGAAGCGGTTACTGTTCCCGTCGCCGAACAACCAATTGAAGCTAAAACCGAAACTTTACCAGAAGTAATTCCACCAAATCCCCCATCTCCTGAATTGGTAGAAGCTGCACAACCAGATACTGAAGAGAAACAACCAATTCCTGTAGAAGAAATTGCACCGGATGCAATACTCGCTCCCCCAGCCGAAGCGCCACCGGAACAAATACCGCCACAATAATCAGATTAGTTAATTTAAGAGGATGTTTTAAAAGTATTAAATACTGGCAAAGCTTCCCTCTACTACTGTGTAGACACAAGGTTTCTAGAGTTGCCGCATAACGTTTTGATCCCCCCAACCCCCCTTAAAAAGGGGGGCAATAATTTGTCAAATTTCCCTTAAAAAGGGGGGCAATAAGCTGTCAACCTTCCCTTAAAAAGGGGGGCAATAAGCTGTCAACCTTCCCTTAAAAAGGGGGGGCAATAAGCTGTCAACCTTCCCTTAAAAAGGGGGTAATAATTTGTCAAAGTCCCCCTTTTTAAGGGGGATTTAGGGGGATCTCGATACGACTTGATACTTTACAAATATCCTCTCAATTGTTTTTAATGTTTTGCCACAAATCAGCAACAATAAACCTTGATAAATGGCCAATATTAGTTGTGGCAATGACTACATCTGAAACAGCCAAAGTTACAGCTTGAGCAACTAAAATAATGTCCCCGTCAATCGTTTTATCACCTGCTGTTGGTTGTCATTGTTGTCGAGCTTGCGCCCAAAATAACGCAGCTTGACGCATTGCGGCTGTTGTGATGGGTAGATATTCTAGCAGATTGGTTAATTCATCTAAGCGAGCAATACCTTTAAGTTTGTTTGCTCTTAATAATTCTCGTCGCACTTCATAATCAGCGATTTCAGGAATGATAACTCGACTACCAGAAGAAACGAGTATTTGCAACCATTGAGCGCAAGCAAGGCTTTCAGCAGACCGTTTTGGATTTGTGATTAAACCTATTGGCCCAGCATCTAATATAGTACTATTATATCGCAAAGTATACTAGAAACCCCTATCCAAACCTCTCCCCCACAGGGAGAGAGCCTTTGAAACCCCTTATCTACAATGGAACGGGGCTTAAGTTGCCGAAAATTTGATGTTACCAATCACACTTTTAAAACAACCTCTAAAGCAAAAATTTACTCAACCCAACCTACGATCTACTTCTATGATTGATTGAAAGGGAAACACCTGAGATTTTGGAGTAGGATTGAGTAATAGCATAGACAGAAAATCTATGACTAATCTCTTACAAGAAGCATTTGCTGTCGTCTCACAGTTACCCGAAGCCGAACAGAATGCGATGGTCTACGCCCCGCTGGAAGCGATCGCACAACTGATTTGGCAGCAACTAGCCCAGCGTGAACAACAACGGCATCAAACACCCATAGATTTTATGCAATTCGCTGGAATTGCCAGTGCTGAAGAATCCTTGCTTTTGCAGAGGCTGGAAGATGAAATTGACGAACTGCAATCGCTAGACTAATTGACGTAGAGAACTGGGAATCTTACCCATTTATCCTGCCTGTATGATACGCCCAGAACGCGATCGCAGCAAAGATAAAAATTCCGCTAAATCAACTAATGCTTCAGCTTCTTTTCTTTCTGCTAAAGTTAATACCTCACCAGCACCTTGACGATCTAATAAAAATTGTAACCGCGCTTGAACAGCTTCAGGCAGTTGAAAATAAGCTAAGTTAACGGGAATCTCAATTACTTCAGTCATATAATGTTTCCCTACACTTGCCAATTGGAAAAATCTGTAGTCTATCGTCTGAAAGTGTGACTGTAAATAGCTTATCGGTAGACAGATCTCACAAACGCACCCCACAATCATACCATCTTCTATAATTGATCGGATAACCTGCACACTTTAGGCATGAGACTGTGACAGAAACCGGAAAATACAAAGATACTGTAAAGCTACCCAAGACGAAGTTTGATATGCGGGCTAACGCTAGCAAGCGGGAACCTGAAATCCAGAAATTCTGGGAAGAAAACCAGATTTATTCTCGCCTTTCGCAAGAAAACCCCGGCGAATTATTTATACTGCACGATGGGCCTCCCTACGCTAACGGCTCATTGCATATTGGTCATGCCTTAAATAAGATTCTCAAAGATATTATTAACCGTTACCAATTACTGAAAGGACGTAAAGTCCGCTACGTGCCGGGTTGGGATTGTCACGGACTGCCGATTGAGTTGAAAGTTTTGCAAAATATGAAATCGGCGGAACGGCAAAACTTGACAACCTTGCAATTGCGGCAAAAAGCGCAGGAATTCGCCCTGAAAACGGTAGATGATCAGCGCGAAAGCTTTAAGCAATATGGTGTTTGGGGTGATTGGAATAATCCTTATTTGACGCTGAAGCCGGAATATGAGGCGGCGCAAATCGGTGTTTTCGGCGAGATGTTCTTGAAGGGTTATATCTATCGTGGGTTGAAGCCGGTTCACTGGAGTCCTAGTTCTAAAACGGCTTTAGCTGAGGCGGAGTTAGAATATCCTGAAGGTCACGTTTCTCGCAGTATTTATGCTGCTTTCCCGGTTACGGGGGTTTCTGAGGCTTTGAAATCAAGTTTGGCGGCATATCTGCCGGATTTGGCTGTGGCTATTTGGACTACTACTCCTTGGACTATTCCGGGGAATTTGGCTGTGGCTGTGAATGCAGATTTGCATTATTCGGTGGTGGAGGTAGAACCCCACCCCCCAACCCCCTCCCCGCAAGCGAGGAGGGGGAGTGAAGAGGAGGTAGTTTCTTCCACCCCGCAAGCAGGAAGTGAAGAATTTACCTCCCCCTCTCTGCTTGCGGAGAGGGGGACTGAGGGGGTGAGGTTCCGGTATCTTATCGTTGCGGCTGAGTTGGTGGAAAGGTTGGCTGCTTTTTTGGATGTGGAGTTAACGGTAAGGGCAACTTTTTCGGGGAAGGATTTGGAAGGTACTACTTATCGTCATCCTCTGTTTGATAGGGAAAGTCCGGTTGTGGTGGGGGGTGATTATATTACGACTGATTCGGGTACGGGGTTGGTACATACTGCGCCTGGTCATGGTCAAGAAGATTACATTGTGGGTCAGCGGTATGGTTTGCCTATCCTGGCGCCTGTTGATGATAATGGTAATTTTACGGCTGAGGCGGGTAAGTTTGTTGGCTTAAATGTGTTGGGTGATGGGAATCAGGCGGTGATTGATGCGCTGACTGAGGCGGGTTCTTTGTTGAAGGAGGAAGCTTATCAACATAAGTATCCCTATGATTGGCGGACGAAAAAACCAACGATTTTCCGGGCGACTGAGCAGTGGTTTGCTTCGGTTGAGGGTTTTCGGGAAGCTGCTCTAAATGCGATCGCATCCGTAAGGTGGATTCCTGCCCAAGGTGAAAACCGCATTACCCCAATGATAGCAGAGCGTTCTGATTGGTGCATCTCCCGTCAGCGCAGTTGGGGTGTTCCGATTCCGGTGTTTTATGATGAAGCTACTGGGGAAGTTTTGCTAAATGCGGAAACTATCAACCACGTTCAGGCAATTATCGCTGAAAAGGGTTCTGATGCTTGGTGGGAATTGTCGGTTGAGGAGTTGTTACCAGAACAATACCGCAACGATGGCAAAACTTACCGCAGAGGTACAGATACAATGGATGTCTGGTTTGATTCTGGCTCATCTTGGGCAGCAGTTGCCAAGCAGCGTCCTGAGTTGCGCTACCCTGTGGATATGTATTTAGAAGGTTCTGATCAACATCGCGGTTGGTTCCAGTCTAGCTTGCTCACCAGTGTGGCGGTAAATGGCATTGCACCTTACAAAACTGTGTTAACTCATGGTTTTGTGTTGGATGAAAATGGCCGGAAAATGAGTAAATCGGTGGGGAATGTGGTTGATCCTCAGTTGATTCTTCAGGGAGGAAAAGACCAGAA
This sequence comes from Cylindrospermum stagnale PCC 7417, assembly GCF_000317535.1. NCBI lineage: Bacteria > Bacillati > Cyanobacteriota > Cyanophyceae > Nostocales > Nostocaceae > Cylindrospermum > Cylindrospermum stagnale. The sequence continues at coordinate 1,077,439 of NC_019757.1, read as the reverse complement.
ACAACAACCGGCTTATGGTGCAGATGTGCTGCGGTTGTGGGTGTCTTCGGTTGATTATTCCTCTGATGTGCGGTTGGGAAGCAATATCATTAAGCAACTCGCAGATGTGCGGAATAAAATTCGCAATACGGCGCGGTTTTTGTTGGGTAGCTTGGATGATTTTAACCCGGAGACAGATGCAGTACCTTTCGAGAAATTGCCAGAACTCGATAAGTATATGCTGCACCGCATCCGTGAGGTGTTTAATGAGGTGACGGAAGCTTTTGACAGTTTCCAATTTTTCCGCTTTTTCCAAACTGTGCAGAATTTCTGCGTTGTGGATTTATCCAATTTCTATTTAGATGTGGCGAAGGATAGACTGTATATCAGTTCTACCGATGCTTTCCGTCGTCGCAGTTGTCAAACGGTGTTGCAGATTGCGTTAGAGAATTTAGTCAAGGCGATCGCACCCGTGTTGTGTCATACTGCTGAAGATATCTGGCAATTTATCCCCTACAAAACTCCCTACAAGTCAGTGTTTGAAGCCGGTTGGGTGCAGTTGGCAGATAAATGGCAAAATCCAGAATTAGCGAAATCTTGGGAACAATTGCGGCAACTTCGCACCGAGGTTAATAAGGTGTTAGAACAAGCTAGGCTAGAAAAATTGATTGGTTCTTCCCTAGAGGCGAAAACCTTGCTGTATGTGGCTGATGAGCAATTACGCGCCACAGTAGAATCCCTGAATCCAGCCAGCGGTAATGGTATTGATGAACCGCGGTATTTATTCCTGACTTCTCAGGTGGAAGTATTGGCTAGTCCAGAAGCACTGCAAGGGTTGAAATACAGCTTGCAGTCTGATTCCTGGGGAATTGGGATAGTGAATGCAGAGGGGCAAAAATGCGATCGCTGTTGGAACTATTCTACCCATGTCGGTGAATCAGCAGAACATCCGTTACTCTGTGAACGCTGCATTCCCGCTTTAGCTGGGGAATTTTAACCCGTAGAGCAGGCGTCTCGCCTGCTATTCTGGACAGGCGTCTCGCCTGTCCTACGTTTAAGATAAATTTACAACTTCTGCAACAACTCCTGAGTCAACTGATTAAAGGCTTTAGAACCAGCCGAATTAGGACTAAGCAAAACCGCCGGCATAAAACTATCTACAGCTTTAGCAACATTCACATCAACAGGAATTTGTGCCTTACAAATTTTATCTACACCAAAATCTTCGATAACGCGGTGCATCACTTGTTTGTAATATCTACCATTAAGCAAGTTAGCGCTAGACATACTAAACACAATACCCAGCATTTTGATATCAATTTTAGCTTCTAATTCATGACTATCTTTTAACTGAGCAATGCGTCTTTCAAGTAATTGAATACCCACTACAGATAAAGGTTCTGGTTTAGCAGGCAGAATATAGAAATCACTAGCAGCTAAAGCGCTACGAGTCAAGAGATTATAACCAGGAGCGCAATCTAAAAGAATAAAATCATATTCTTCACGGACTGGTTTTAAAATGTTATTAATCAAAACCCTTTCAAAGCGATTCCAAATCCTTTCAAAATCTTGTTCACCCAAAGCAACAGATTGTTGATGCAGCATTTCTGAAACAACAAATTCATCATACAAGTCAATATCTCCCGGTAATAAATCTAGTCCAGGGAGATTACATACTTTAGAGTGAACGATATCCTGCACCGTCAGTTTAGCATCAGGATCAGGATTGATAATTTCGTCTAGCAAATACCTAAATGTCTTTCTTTGTTTGCGACGCTTGGCAAAGTCTAAAGGCGACATTAAACTGAGTGTGGCACTAATTTGGCTATCTAAATCTAAGACAAGCACCCGCTTTCCATAATTCTTCGCTAAACAAGTAGCTAAGTTAACGGTGAGTGTAGTTTTACCTACGCCGCCTTTCATATTTGCTGTTGCAATTACATATCCCATCGCTTAATTCCTCTGATGACGCATTCCCATCTAGGTTGCGTACACATTACCTGATTTATTTAAACTTTCACTAAATTTAATCTTTTTCGGGATGCAAAAAAGTTCTTTTAGCGCTACTTTGTCCATTGAGGCAGTCAGATTATATCAGTGTGGGGTGCATTCAGTCTAAGAGGTTGTTTGAAATGTATCAAAATTGATCGAGATCCCCCCAACCCCCCTTAAAAAGGGGGGCAAAAACTTTTCAAAGTCCCCCTTTTTAAGGGGGATTTAGGGGGATCTACGAGTGTTTGATTTATCACTAACAACTTTTTAAACATCCTCTAAACTGAAGGCAGGCGAATAGTTGTCGCCAATAAACTTTGTAAGCGATGCTGTTGAGAGCCGATTTGATAGAGTAAATCGCCTTTACCTAAAAGATAAGCTGCTGCTGTTTGTTTGCCCCCCAGAACAATGCTAGAGTCTGCTTCACTAGCTGTACGTAGGGCAACTCGTCCTGGTAGATTTGAGCGAATTAAGGGAGTAACTACTTTAGCTTCGGGACGTTGCGTGGCGATAATGAGATGTATACCAGATGCTCTAGCCTTAGCACCCAGTCGTTGAATGCTTTGTTCTAATGCTGTGCGGATTTCTTTTTCGGCCATAAAGTCGGCATATTCATCAAAAATGCAGACAATACGGGGTAAAGGTTGGGAGGAACGTTGATTGTAGCCGCTTAAATCTGCACACCGAGCTTTTTCAAACCGCTGGTAACGGGACTCCATCTCTGCAACCAGTTCTTCCATGAGTTCGATGGCGCGATCGCTATCTTTGACGACTGGGGAATATAACCAAGACATTTGCTCAAACTCTGGAAAGGTGACGCGCTTGGGATCAACCAGGGCAATTTTCAGGTTTTGGGGAGAATGGCGATTGAGTAGACTCAGGAGTAGCGATCGCAAAAATTCACTCTTACCACTGCCGGTTGTCCCACCCACCAAAAAATGACAAGTATTCGGATCAGATAAATCAGCCTCTACCAACTCCCCCTCAATACTCACCCCAAGGGCAATTTTCACAGATGCTGTCGCAGGTAAAAAATGCGGCTGAATATACTCATCAAAGCTAGCAATTTGTCGATCTGCACGAGGCAAGTCAATACTCACATACCCAGCTTGCGGAGCAATTAGCGGCGGATTAGCTAACCCCAACTGCACTTGTAAATCGTTAGATAAGCGGAGAATAGAACTAACACTCACGCCTAAATGAGGTTTAAGCTTCACCCGGATAAAAGCTGGCCCCACAGCAGCACCTTGGTAATCTACTTTAATTTTAAAAGATTGCAAAGTAGTCACCAAAGCTTCTCCCATTACATCGGCGTCCGGTGACTGCTGATTATTCTTTCTCGATGTCTCTCTACTTTTAAAAGAAGGTTGAGTTGGTTCAAATTCTGCATCTATATTAGTATCTGTCTCACCCGTTTTAAAAAAATATCCCGCATCTATATTAGTCTCTTTCTCCCCCCTTTTTAAGGGGGGCTGGGGGGGATCTAAATTTACATCAACAAATAAAGTCTGACACTTTTGCTGCTGGGGGCAAATTTCACACAGATGAGGCTGGGTTGTAACTGGTGGTGGGTTAGGATTTGGAGATTCCCAACTCAGCCATTGTTGCATTTGTAATAATTTGTAGGGAATTAATTGATGAACCGTATTTTCTAGCTGTTCCCAAGAATATCGATATTCTTTAAACTCTGGCAAAACACAGTAAACCGCTGAATCAACCGCTACCTTTTTCTTTTGCCATAGCATATAACTATAGAGAGAAACTTGGGCTAATTGCGCTGCTGGATCTACAGGTTGATAGGTTTTAAACTCTACCATACAAAGGCGTTTTAATTCACAGTTGAAAACCAAGCAATCAAATTCTCCTCTTACCAGTTGCTTTGTCCCATCTGGTAAATTAAAATAATTCTCAATACTGCGTTCTTCAGAAATAAAAGTACTACCAATAACTGTTTCTGCACTGCAAGAACGCCGATTGATTATCAATAATTCAGTGAATTGTCTAATTAGTCCTTGCATTCCCTGCCAAACTTGCAATAATGCAGATGCTTTACTAGCATCTTTACTTACAGTTTCTTGTAGATACGGAAAAAATTTGATTTGATAAAATATTTGTTGAATTTGCGAGGAAGTTTCGTCTATATTTAGCTGGGATGCGGGTAACTGAAACAGTAATTTAAATTGTGTATCAGTAAGAACTAATTTAACAAAATCATCTGCTAATTGGTGAAAAGCGTTACCAATACCAACAGCGGCATTTTTAGGAAAAAATATTGCCTTATCGCCAAATTTATGATTTAGATAAAATAGTCGGGGACATTCAAAAGCAACCCTGACTTTAGTAGGAGTTAAAGATGAATTTTCAGTTTTAGCTTTAGAACCATTATTTACCATAGTAAAAATATCACTGACAGCATTAGGGTTATAAATTTCGAGTAAGCGACGATGCACAGCAGCCAAATAAACCGTATCCATTGCTGCATATTGTAGCTGCTTTTGACTCAGAGGGCGCTTTCCCCAGTCGCTTTTTCCTTCATCTGCATCTACATTGGAAAAGTGACAAAGTTCAGCGGCTAAGGTTTTCAGTTTTAAGTTGGTAGTTTGTAAAACTTGGCGCTTAATCTTTTGGGCTAGCTTTAAAGTGCAAGTTACATTTTGTGCGAGAGTTTTTCCTAGATACTTTAAATCAAAGCCAGCGCTATGAAAAACCTTTTCAATTTGGGAATTAACCATAATTTGGTTAATAAAAAAATCTGCCAAATCCTGTTTACCTAACACATCGAATAGGTAAGCAGATTCACCAGTTAAATCTGTAGGATCAGCCAGTACCTGGATAAGTGCTAACTTTGGATAAGGAGTATTCCAATCAGCAATTTCTGTATCTACCCATAAGGTTTTAGCTAAGGCTAGTTGAGATATTTGCTTATAAATTTCAGCAGCTTCTTTCAGGTAATGCATTAGCTGATATAAATAAATTGTGCTGGATAGATTATTTTTGAGGAACTAAGCAAATTAATTGAGCTTCTGGCTTTGCTTTGGGATCAAGAATTTTAATTTTATTCTCCTGGCATAGTTGTTTAATTAATCCATTAATTTGAGATTCGCTAACTGTATTAAAGGTGCTACAAGCATTTTTAATTAAAGTTTGTCTCCCCAAAAACTGCTGAGTTGTAACTAGATTAAATATAAAATCTTTGACTGGTGGTTCTGGTGGTTTTGTTGTTCCCTTAATTATCTCCAAACTTTGTAGTAAAGGACACTCTTCCAAAATCTTAGACTCACGAAGCAGTATTTGCAAATTCTTTAAATTTATGGTTTTGTTACCAATTACTAAATCTCCTTCACGAGCATCTCTAACTAAGCTGTGATAAGTTTCTAGGTAGTGAATAGAAGTAATATCTGGCTTGATGTGACTGTGGAGAGAACCTGTAAATATCTCCACAAAACGTTTATTTCCCTTATTACTTGAATTGCCTAGTCCTTCTGCGCGAATCAGATACAATTTTAAGGATGGATCTTTTTGAACTGCTTTCTTGCACGCTTCCATAACATAGAAAAAATTAGTCATATTAGCATCTTCTGTCCAGACTACTCCTAAAAGTCCAGATTTACCTGACAATTTGTATTCTAGTGAATAACTAGCGTACTTTGTTCCTGTAAATAAAGGAGATTTAACTCCCTGTACTTGCAAAGCTACTAAAGCTTCTTGCAGAAGCTGAATCATATCCGGTGAAGATAAAAGACGAAACCGCGTGATTCTTTGCTGAACTTTATTAAATTCATCGCGCCATTGTAATTTAAAGGCGGCTAGAAGTTTTAAATGCTCATTGTTTTCTCCATTCTTTTCAGGGAGTTTAAAACCATCCTTACTACCGCCACTAGCTAACCATTTTTTGTATTCTTGAAATACAAATTGCCCAAATTGGATAACATTTCTAGGTTCAGTTTTTCCACCAGGGAATTCATTTTCCAGGTATTGGCGAGTTAAAGGATAAATAGGAGAAGGTGGTTGAATATTTGCTTGATGGTGTAGAGGATAAAGACGAGATGCCAAAAGTGATTCTGCTTGTGTCAAGCTAATACTTTTTAAATCTACTTTTTTATCAACACGATCTTTGTGAGTTTTATCAATTCGAGATTTATTCTGTTCCCAAGTATTGCTACCTATGCTGATAATGATGAGAAAGTTACTATCTTCGCCATTAATTTTGGTATTGACGTTTAATAATGCTTGCAAATCTAGTGTTCCATCAGGTAAAAGAGCAATACTTTCTAATTGATCGAAGCACAGCACAATTGGTTGTGTATCACCAGCAATTCTACTAAAGTTTGCTAGGTTTTCTCTTGCTGCTTCTTCTGTATCGATAGATTTTCTAATCCCTAATTTTTGCAGACAATCTTCACTTAAGTCATCTCCTCGTAACCACTCACAAGCTAAGGGATAAAGTTCTGTATTAGTCAAATCGTGCAGTACACCAAAAAAAACGTCTGCATTGTAAATACCTGCTTGTTTGTAGATATCTTTGAGTTTGTTGATAAATTTTTTCCGATCACTTCGCAGCAAATCTAATACATCATCTTTGAGAATGCGTTGTTTAACACTGCGTTGCTTGATAGCAGTTAACACTTTTTCTAGCCAAAGCAATAATTGAGAATCTTTTTGTCCCTCTGGAATTTGTACCAAACTATCAACGGTATAGCGCAAGATGTGCCGCCAAATGTAATCACTTTGAGGAAACGGCGGAATATAAACAAAAAATGCTTTATGGTTGAATTTCTTTTTGAGCCTACCCAATAGATATGTTTTACCTGAGCCACCATCGCCATCAAGTATTACAGTGCGTGTGTGATGATCTTGAGCGACTTGATCAAGTGTTACTTCAATTTTAGTAATTGCTTCCTGATGGATAGAATTAACTGTAGGTTCTGGTTGCTGCTGTTTGTGCCAAAAGTTGACAGAGCGAAAGTTATCAAATGGGTTGATACTCCTGAGAATAATCTCATCGATAGATGCCATAAGCTTGCTCTTTAATTCACAGTAAGTTTAATGAAAAATAGCGGACTTCCTGAACGCTGGCTAATTCCGGTGTTGACTTGCTCCTGGGTATAGTCTTGAGCGTGTATCAGCCCTCTCAGTTCAATTTGGTCATTTTTTTGCAAACGGTACAGCGCTTGATCTAATTCATCCCGTGACATTGGTGGTTGTAATTTTTGCCGTAGATGGAAAATGGGTAAATAATTTTCTGTACCCAGTTCCTTATCTAATTCCTCGATGATTTGTAAAATTTCTTCATCACTGGGATTGATGATTGTTTCTACACGTGGCTTTTCACCATTATGTGGAGGAGGAGAAACTGGTACCCGTAAAGTCTTCCGCAAAAAGCGTAGGTAATTATTCAGCATTTCCAAGCTGATGACAGGGTTAGAGCCTTTGTTAGGACTGTATTCATCCCGTAAATACTCAATTCCTCTTTCAGTTAGCCAAACCTCAGCTTTAGTTCTTTGAATTTTGATTTCGGCTGCTATCAAACCTCGCTCACTCAAGCTTTTCAATATCTCCCCTCGTTCAGCAGCTTTTAGCGAGGTGATTTCGCTGGGGGTAATTTTACCGGAAGCTTTACTGAGTTTATCCAGTACCTTACGTTCTTTGTCGGTGATGGGTAACTCCGCTGAGTCGAGTTTCAGCAAGGCATCACCAGGGGGTAAAATTTTAACTGTGGCAATCTCACGAGAATAGTCTACAAATTCGCGATCGCCTAAATCTCGACAAATTTTTTCCTTCCCTTTAAAAGAACTGAAAATACTTGCACTCAAAAGGGAGCGATAATTCTCACATCCCAATAGCTTTAAGAGGAACTTTAACTCGTTCGTATCCATGCGGTTAATCTTGCTGTATGTGAATATGACTCAGGACTACTCTAGCTTGAATGGCAAAAATTGACACACATTTTCTATTGTAAGTATAATTAGTGCCAGAAGCTACCTAGTGTTACGCGATGGCGCATTACAGCAGTTTTTATTTAGACCACACTGTAGAGACGTTACATGCAACATCTCTACTTTCTGCTCCCTGAGTAGGCAATTTTTCTATCCAACACTTTCCACCATGCATCAAATGCTTTTGGCAATAATATTTTTTATGCAAAAATAACTTGAAATCACAGGAGATATACCTTAAGTGACAACTTCCTCAATTCGCACATTATTTATCACCAAAGAAGTGCCTTATCCACCAGTTGGCGGAGTAAGTTTACGTACGTGGCAAAACATCAATATTATGATGAAGTTTGGCCCCGTTGGCGTTTTTTCAGCTTCTAACTGGAGTCCTAAAAACACATCTCTACCAGGAGTTGTAAACTGGAAGCATGCCAATGTTGCCCTACAGCGCTCAACCTGGGAAAAACTAGACCTCCGGTTGTGGTGGCTGCACCCCCGCAGACATCCAGATGCAGACTGGGCTTTTGCAAAAACTGCTGCTGAGGAATTAGATGCAACCCTAACAGAATTTCAGCCAGACTTGGTAGTTGTCGAAGAAGTGTGGCTGTACAATTACCTGACTGTAGTCAAAAGTCATAAATGTCACATTATCTTCGACAATCATAACGTAGAAGCATCCCTGTGGCGGCAGCGACACAGTGGAGTAACAGGACTAAAATCAAAATTAAAAGCCAAAATTCAGCTAGACCATCTTCAATCTATCGAGGGAGAGTTTAGCCGCCAAGTTAGGCAAATATGGGTATGCAGCGAAGATGACGTTAGTTTAATTCAGCAATTTTATGGGCAAGTAGCACCCACTTACGTTGTACCTAACGGGATTAATGTAGCACACTACGACGGTGTGCGCTCCGGTGAAAGTAGCCCAGCGACTGGCTTGGAGGATACCAAACGGAATATACTTTTTCTGGGTCAGCTTTCATACTCACCGAATACAGTCGCGGCTGAGTTACTAATCAACCAAATTTACCCCCGGCTACAAAAGCTTTATCCAGACAGTCGTCTGCTGCTAGTGGGGCGCAATCCAACTCCGTCTATGCTAGCAGCAGCCCAGGGAGAGCCAGGAATTATTGTTACTGGCAGTGTACCAGATGTCCGACCTTATTTAGCTGCTGCCAGCATGATGGTTGTGCCATTACTTCAGGGTGGAGGCACACGCCTAAAAATTATTGAAGCCTTTGCTGCTGGTTGTCCTGTCGTCAGTACTGCCAAAGGTGCTGAGGGTATCAAAGCTAGAGACGGAGAACACCTGCTGATTAGAAATGAAGTGGAAGAGCTAGTTGAAGGAGTGTGTCAACTTTGGTCAAATCCTTCTTTGGGGGAAAAACTAGCTCGTTCCGCTTATGAACTGGTACAGGCAGAATACTCTTGGGAAGCGGTTAGTCGCAATATAGAGCAAGCTGTTAAGCAACTGTTTTGAAAATAGCTATTTAAACTTAAATGGCTTTTTCCAGCACAATGCACTGGGTGAGAACTTTATTAACTACTAAAAATTCATCCAACCGATTCAAAATCAGATTGTAGTCAAATTCAGGATAACCATACAGTTCGCTAGGGTTACCAATTTTAAGTTTTAATCCAGATTCCTCAACCAGGGAACTAATTGATATATTAGACCCATATTGATTGGAAACTTGGTTAGTAAAAGGATAACAATCTAGGAATAGATCTATCGTTGCTAAAAATAAGCCACCTGGTTTAAGAATGCGTCCAATTTCTTTTACCAGTGAACCTATTTCCTGTGAAGGTATATGTTCAATTGCCGAAACAGAGAAAACCCGATCATATTGGTTACTCTCCAGTTTGGCATTTTGGAGAAAATCTTGAATAAATTTAACCTTACCGCCAAAAGATTGATTTAAGTGATAAAAATCGTCTTTAGAAAATATCCAATCAACGCTTTCACTAGGATTAATTAGCGGATCAACGGAGGTAACATCTAGCCCAGCTTGAGCCAAAGCGAATTGAAACCCAGAAGCCCCAGCACCAACTTCAACTACTCGCATACCTGGCTGTAGCGGCGTAGCTAAAAAACACCAAGGATACTCAAAAATTCGTGAAAGACTATTAACTTGAAAGCCAAATGGGCCAATCTTTTTAATTATAAAACTAGGCCACTTATAACGGTTACGCCAAATGAAGTTGTTGCCAGGTTTTTGAGAATTGACATATTCATACCACCAATTTGCACCAACGGGTGCTTTTTGCTTTTGGTTCCAAGCAGTGTACTCAGAAGGAATATTCTTAGGTGCTAACATAATTCAGCTATCTCCTTTGAGAATTAATTTAATCGGACTAAAAAATTCGTCGTACTTTTTTTACTTAGCTATAAAATAGTACTATCCCAGTTGTATAAAAGCAAGCTAATTTATGCTAACTTTATACGTCTAACCCCGCACCTTGCGTAGAGACTTAAATGCCTGATGTCGCCATGCAATTGGTAACAGTGATAACCCTAAACCAGTCCAAGCCTTAACTTTAGAAAAAGATTTACCTGCCAAAACTAACTCTCTACCTTTTTGCGTTTCGCCTTTCTCAATTAAACGTAAACCTAGTAACAATTGCGTTTCCATCAGCCGATTTTGCCTAAGTTTCTCTAATTTGTCTGACTCAAATTTATAACTTTCTAAATAGCGGACTTTATCATGTAAATAAGGAATTGCCCGATTAATGCCTTGCTGTTCTGCATGGACTCGGTATTCCATTAATAATTCTGGTAGGTAATAGCCCTTTTTACCAGCCAAAGCCAAGCGGACAAATAAATCATTATCTTCACAATTTTGCAGATTTGGCAGCATAAAGCCCAAATCTTGCAAGGTTTGACGACGAAATAATGTCGCCCCAACTTGAAAGCTTTGCTGAATAAATACAACTTCCAGCAAATTATCTACTACACCTGCTGGCAAATTCTTCCTTCCCCAGCGATGAGTATTTTGTTGAGTTTGCGCCTCATCTCGAAGATTATTAATATCAATAATCCAATGGTCTGTACCCACAAAATCAATGTTTGAATCTTGATTAAGAATAGCCGCAGTCTGGGCGAGAAAATCGCTGGTTAGTCGATCATCATCATCAAATTTAATGAAATATTCGCCCCTAGCAGCATCAAAGCCAGAGCGCATATTATTGCTTTTACCAATATTTTGCTGATGACGGATGTATTTAATTCTGTTGTCTGTGTACTGTGACATCAACTCAGGCGTGCTGTCAGTAGAACCGTCATCACAAATAATTAATTCAAAATTTTCTTCAGATTGCTTGAGTACGCTTTCAATGGCGTAAGGTAGTAGGTAATCCCGATTAAAAGTAGGTATACAAACAGAAATTTTGGGCATATTATATGGCATTAATTCTCAAATCAATAATTTTTTGTATTCTTTTGATTTTTCTATTGATAAATCTATTAGTTCTAGTAAGGAGACTAGGTGGTTTTAACTCTTTTGGTCTTTGTTCTGGCTGTTTGAGGAAGCGATAGTATAAAAACTCATCTTTATAACGAATATTGACATCTTCTCCTTGAGATAAATGAGCAAAATCAATGGCAGAATAGCTCATGTAATGAAGGCGATAAATCGGTTTTAAGCCATCTTTATTGTAAAGAACATTATTAATATTCACGAATGGGTCTGCATTGGCGCAGTTACCAGTTCTCTCTTGACCATTGGGGCTGAGTGTATAGTTAAATATTGGGCGATTGCACCGCAAAGTCATGTAATTAAACAAAAAGGCATCATCCCACAGTCGGGGTACCCACTTGATTTCATCTTTTTTAATCAATAACTGCTGCATGGATTCAATTTCTGATGAACTAAAAATACCTTTCTTTGAGCCAAAAAAGCTGGAACAATGTAACTTATCACGCACATATTTTTCTTGATATAAACCAGATTGTTCGATGAGGTTTAAATCTAAAGCTGCATCCTTTGTTGATTTTTTATGTTCCCAATCATCGAATATAAAATCGTATGTTTCAAGTCTCTCTAACACATTATCCAGCGGCTTCATTGCTAGGCTGTCAGCGTCATAAAAGACAAATTTATCAAAATATCCGTCAAAAACACATAGCTTTCTGAGTAAGGGGCTTTGAAACCAAGCATTATAGGATGTAGTCATCTGCTTGGCTGCTGGATGGGCTGCCCAAACTTGCTCGGCAAAATTGTCCCAGCGTTGAATTGATTCTCTATTTTCGTAAAGTGTTACGTTCTTACGAGAATTAATTTCTTGCTTCACCCGGTCTAGTCGCTCATCATAGGGAATAATACAAATAGGAATATCTGGGCTAACATTTACCTCTATGCTATTGAGCAAAGCTACTAATTGGTCATAAACCACATCATTAGCTAGGGTGTAAATGCCGAAAGATTCCATGTTTACAAGTCCTTTTATCTTCAATTTTTGGGTAAATCAAGCTATACATTGATTAAATGTGGTATCAATTTTTGACCACAGATAATACAGGGGACAGGAATACCCCTAGGGAAAATCTTGAATTTACTTAAGTTTATCAGGTAACATAAATGCTATTACACGTTTTTGTAAATAGCTTAGGTGTATAGTAGACAATTTCCGCTATACAGTCAAATTTATCCGTATCATCATTCGACTTGGTTGCGTTTCCGGTTCATCAGTTTTATGAAAATTTTAATGCTATCTGCCACCTTTCCCTATCCACCAACGCGGGGGGGAACCCAAGTGAGGACGTTTAATTTACTGAAATATCTAAGTCTTGGCCATTCTATTACTCTTGTAACTCAACGCGATCGCGATATCACAACCGCAGAGATAGCAGAATTACGGAATTGTGTGGATCATCTAGTCGTTTTTGATCGTCCCCCAGATGCTGGCAATACCGCCGGAATACTGAAGAAGATCCAGCGCTTCGGCACTTTTTTGCAACATGGTACACCGCCAAGTGTACTCAACCGCTACTCTGTGGAGATGCAGGAGTGGATTGACAACTTTGTGAAAGCGGGTAAATGTGACGTCATCACCTGTGAACACAGCGTTAATGAAATTTATGTGCAGCCCCATTTCCAAAGACAGGTAAAAACTATCGTTAATGTGCATAGTTCGGTTTTTGGTAGTTGTCGTAATCAGCTAACTACGGGCATCACTGAAAATAGCTTGAGAGATAAAATTAATCTCCCGCTTTTGCGTCGTTATGAAAAAAGCTACTGTGCTAAATTTTCGGCAATTGTGGTGACAACAGAAGAAGATAAAAACCAACTACAAGAGTTTAACCCTAATGCGGAAATTACAGTTATTCCCAATGGTGTAGATTTCGCTGCTTTTCCCAACCGTACAAGTGATCCTGGGGGACAGCGGTTAATTTTTATTGGCGCAATGGATAATTTGGCAAACATCGATGCTGTCTGCTTTTTTAGCAATGAAGTCTTGCCAGAAATCCAACAACTTTATCCGGATACAACTTTTGATATCGTCGGTTCTCGTCCTGCACCATCCGTTTTGGCACTCCAGCAAAAACCAGGGATTAATGTCATTGGGAGAGTGCCTTCAATGGCAGAATATTTACACCAAGCTACCCTGTGTGTTGTGCCGATGCGGACTGGGTTTGGCATTAAAAATAAGACTTTAGAGGCAATGGCAGCGGGTGTGCCGGTAGTCGCAAGCGATCGCGGTTTGGAAGGATTAGCGGTAGATGATGCGACAATACCACTAAGGGCACTCCGCGCCAATCAACCCGCAGAGTACGTTGCTGCTATTCGACAGATTTTTGAACAACCGCAACTCCGAGTTGAACTATCTCGCAACGGTAGACAACTTGTAGAAACTGAGTTCACTTGGGAGATTGCTGGTAAGCGTTATCAGCAAGTGTGTCTGGGGGAAGTTTAAGAATTAAGAACCCCGCCCCCGTAAAGCTGTGCTTTACGGCCCCTCCCCGCAAGCTAGGAGGGGATAATTGCAGTTTTCAACAGGTTAACATTGGTAATCAATTGAATCTCTCAGACTCAATACCAGCAAAATATATGAAATTTAACACCTTTAACAGTTCTCTCGCACTCATACTTCTTAGCTTCAGTTTTTTGCCATCTGCTGAAGCCCAAACCCCTGTGGCTGTAAACTCCCAATTATCTCAAGAAGCTACTGCACTTCGACAACAAGGTTCCAAGGGGTTGCAAACATTTCTTAAGTCCCATGCTTCAGATATGTCTTCCCCGGAAACCCGCGCCGCTTTAGATGTACTATGCAGACAGCGGGACTGTCACGCCTCCCGTCTCTACTGGTATACTGATATCGAGCAAGCGAAGGCGGCAGCTAAAGCTAGTAATAAACCGATACTATCTCTGCGGTTACTGGGTAGGCTAGATCAAGATTTGAGTTGTGCTAATAGTCGCTTCTTTCGGGTGGCGCTGTATCCAAATGCTGAGATTTCTCAATTGCTAAATGAGCGGTTTATCTTGCACTGGCAATCTGTGCGCCCTGTACCGAAAGTAACAATTGATTTTGGTGACGGTAGGCAGATGGAACGGACGATTACAGGCAATAGCATTCACTACGTTCTTGATGCTGCGGGACGTCCGATTGATGCCATCCCTGGTTTATATGGGCCTAAGGCTTTTGGACGTCAGCTAAAGCAAGCGGAAGCGGCGGTTAAGGAGTTTAGCAACCTGGCTAAAGGCGATCGCGAATCCTTCTTACAAAAATACCATAGCGATCGCCTAAATTCTATCCAAACCCAATGGGCAGCCGATTTATCCCGGTTAGGCATCAAATCTCCTCCCAAACTGGTGGAAGTTCCCGCACCGACAGCAACAGTAGCAGGTTCTCTAGCTGTTGCTAAAATGGCAGTAGAAAGGCCAATGCTTAGTGCCATCCAGCCTGCTGCACAAAATCAAAAGGCCTTATTAGAAATCACAGATCAGCAAACTTGGAATAAAATCGCCCAACTCTATGCGGCCGATGCCAAGCTAGATAAAAATAGCATTTCTTTAATCAGAGCGAAAAAGTTCCAATCTGCCAACAATCAAACGGATGATTTATTAAAATTAGTGAAAAATTTTGAAACCACAATGGCTGTAGATACAGTCAGAAACGAATACACGTTGCACAACCAAATTCATCAATGGTTTATCCAACGTAACCAGACAAGTAATGTAGAATTGCTAAATGAGAAAGTTTACGCGCAACTGTTTTTAACTCCTAGTTCTGACCCCTGGTTGGGACTTTTGCCCAGTGATAGCTACAGCGCCATTGATAATGATGGCATCCATCAAACTACTGTAGGGGAAGCAAAAATCAAAAAATAACAACTTTCTTGAAATTTCTTTCTTGCCCAGATTAATAATTAGCCATAGAAACCTATTTTGCTGATTTCAAAAATTTATTGATCCAGCAAATCATGGTAAACTGTATTCAGGTGATGAGGACGCTCAATGGAAGTTTTCTTGGCTAATATTAATCATCTTGAAAGGATTTCAGTCTTATTTGATCAATATCGGATTTTTTACAACCAGGCATCAAACCTTGAAGGGGCCAAGGAGTTTCTCAAAGAACGTTTTCAGAATAATGACTCGGTAGTGTTTGCAGCTAGTGACAATGGGAAATTAATTGGATTTACTCAGCTTTATCCCAGCTTTTCTTCAGTGTCGATGAAACGAGTATGGATATTGAACGATTTGTATGTGGAAGAGTCCTATCGCCGGAGGGGAATTGCCAAGTTATTGATGAGTGCTGCGGAAGAATACGCAAAAGAGAGTGGAGCCGTTCGCGTAATTTTAGCGACTCAAATTTCTAACATAACCGCGCAAAAACTCTATGAAGCGCGAGATTATATTAAGAATGAAGAGTTTTATCATTACGCTTTGCCGTTGCAGTAGTTACATAAACGTTGAGGGTGGGGTACTCTACTGCGTCAGATAGAATAAAGATAGAGCTGATATACATTGCACTGATTAAGCGTAATTCCTAATGACCACTTCACCCCGCCGTTATCACATCACCACCTTTGGTTGCCAAATGAACAAAGCCGACTCAGAGCGCATGGCTGGCATCCTAGAAGACATGGGCTTTGAGTGGTCAGAAGACCCAAATCTGGCAAATGTGATTCTCTACAATACCTGCACAATTCGAGATAATGCCGAACAAAAAGTTTATTCTTATTTGGGTAGACAGGCAAAACGCAAGCACGAACAGCCAGATTTAACTTTGATTGTTGCTGGTTGTGTTGCCCAACAAGAAGGAGAAAGCCTTCTGCGGCGCGTGCCAGAATTAGACTTGGTAATGGGGCCACAACACGCCAACCGTCTTAAAGATTTGCTGGAGTCGGTGTTTGACGGCAACCAAATTGTGGCAACTGAGGCAGTTCACATTATCGAAGATATTACTAAGCCGCGCCGAGATAGCAGCGTTACTGCTTGGGTAAATGTGATTTACGGCTGTAATGAACGCTGCACCTATTGTGTAGTTCCCAATGTGCGCGGTGTGGAACAGTCCCGGACGCCGGAAGCCATTCGCGCGGAAATGGTGGAACTAGGAAAGCTTGGTTACAAAGAAGTTACTTTACTCGGTCAAAATATTGATGCTTACGGCCGAGATTTGCCAGGAGCAACACCCGAAGGACGCCACCTGCACACTTTGACAGATTTACTGTACTACGTCCATGATGTGCCGGGAATTGAGCGGCTAAGATTTGCTACCAGCCACCCCCGTTATTTCACTGAAAGATTAATTAAGGCTTGTGCAGAGTTGCCGAAAGTCTGCGAACACTTCCACATTCCCTTTCAATCTGGGGATAACGAACTGTTAAAGGCAATGGCGCGGGGTTATACCCAGGAGAAATATCGCCGGATTATTGACACTGTTCGACGGTATATGCCGGATGCCTCGATTAGTGGGGATGCAATTGTTGGGTTTCCTGGGGAGACAGAAGCACAGTTTGAAAATACTCTGAAATTGGTAGAGGATATTGGCTTTGATTTGTTGAATACAGCAGCTTATTCACCCCGTCCAGGCACACCAGCGGCTTTGTGGGACAATCAGTTGAGTGAAGCGGTGAAAAGCGATCGCTTACAACGGCTCAATCATCTGGTAAATGTAAAGGCAGCGGAGCGATCGCAACGTTACTTCGGACGCATCGAAGAAGTGCTAGTAGAAGACCAAAACCTCAAAGACCAAACCCAGGTAATGGGACGCACCAGGGGTAATCGTTTGACTTTCTTCGCAGGCGATATCAACGAACTCAAAGGGCAATCGGTAAAAGTGAAAATTACCGAAGTTCGCCCCTTTAGCTTAACTGGTATACCAGTAGAAGTAAGGCAAGCAACCCTAGTCTAACCCATGTAGAGACGTTGCATGCAACGTCTCTACGTTATGCGTGATTTGCAGATCATCATATAATTATTTTTTTGAATTTTAAATTGAAGCGTACTGAGGGACATCCTCTCAGGTTTTCTTCAATTAATTCTGAGGAAAAAAACATAAAGCTGCACGATAGTCTATATATCTAAAGTAGAGAATATTTTTCTCCTTCTCTCTGAAAAGGAAGATATTTATCTCAAATAAAAATTCTGGGTATAAATACATAATATTTTTATTTTCCTTGATAATAATTAAACCTTTAGATGGATGCAGAAAATAACTAGCTGATGGTAGATTTTAGATCACAGGGAAGGCTAAGAAGAAGTGACTTAACTTTAATATTTCTCTTCATCTTTCTCGACTCAATCATTTTTTTTAATTTAATCAGGAGAGCGTTATGAGTATAGAAAATCGGATTAAGGCAACTGCTAAAAATATTGAAGGTAAAGTTCAAGAAGCAGTGGGAGAAATTACCGGAGACCCCGCAGCTAAAGAAGAAGGCCAGGTGAAACAAGCAGAAGCACAAGTACTTCACACTGTTGAAAATCTCAAAGATCAAGTCAAACAAATTATTGACTAAGTTTCATTTCTCATCCCATGTATTTATGGAGATGCACATAATTAATCAGCCTTGGCAGGTTTTGCTCTGGTAGGCTCAGACTTTATTCTGTCTGATAATTAAGTGCAACCTCATAGAAAATTGGTATCTAGAAAGTTTAGATAGTAATCGACATATCTAGACAATTCTACTTTGAAACAAATAGCTAAATAGATGCATTAAGTATTGTTTTCTTTTGGAAATTAAGATGATTCAATCTCAACAAGTTCATAAGTTTCTGTTAAGTATTAGCCTAGTTTTATTCATCTCAACTGGCATCGCCTTTGGTTTTGCTGCTGAAGATAGTTGGGCTGCAACTTCATTCACACAACTACATACTCAAATAGCAACGATAAATAGAGCAGAGGCGATTGCTAAGAACATTCAAGGCAAAACTCAAGAAGCGATCGGCAACATTACAGGTGATCCTAAAGACCAAGTTATAGGAAGAGCCAAGCAAGCCGAAAGCCAAATTCGTAACACAGCAGAAGATGTAAAAGACAATGTGCGGTTAACACCAAGAGCCAAAGCAGTGAAGAAAAACGTTGAAGGTAAAACCCAAAACGCTATTGGCAAGATTACTGGTGATTCCAAAGACCAAGCGGTAGGAACAGCGAAACAAGTGGGTGCAGGGATTATCCACACTGTTGAAGATGTGAAAGATAAAGTTAAAGACATTATTAACTAAGTTTCATTTCTGAAGAAAGTTTAGATAGCTTGATTACTATCCACTTCCGATAGATAAGGGATGAAACGCAAATGGAATTACTTTGGTTTATCTTGATTGGCCTAGTTGCCGGATGGCTAGCGGGGCAATTAGTTAAAGGTGGTGGATTTGGACCTGTTGGAGACATCATAGTTGGTGTTATCGGCTCGTTGCTGGGCGGTTATCTCTTCCGCACTCTAGGGGTGTCTGCTGGTGGTGGGTTGCTCGGTAGCTTGATCATCGCGACGATTGGTGCAGTGGTTTTCTTATTTGTGTTGCGCCTAATCAAAAGAGCTTAGTCAATTACACTAGATAGAGATGGCGAAAAGCGCCCGCTGGAAGCAGCCACGTTAGCCGCCGCGCGCTCGCTTTTCGTCGAATTTATGCCAAAAGGCTTGAAGAAGAGAAATTCGCGCTCATCAATTTATTTTTTCTGGCGATGGCGTAACCGTATGAGTGCTAGAGGAGCCGTTTTCGGCATTACCGCCAGCGTTCAACCACAGCATCTAGTCCGCGCCGTACTGTCGGCGATCGCTTACCAAGTCCTGGAAGTGGTGCAAGCAATTAACGCCTCTAGCAGCACACCAATGGGACGATTAATCGTCGATGGTGGTGCTTGCGAGAGCAATTTCCTCATGCAGTTCCAGGCTGATGTGTTAGAAATTCCCGTAGAACGCCCGATGATGAACGATATAACAGTACAGGGCGTTGCATTCGCAGCGGGTTTGGCTGTGGGATTTTGGCATAGCTATACAGCACTCGTGCAGCAAAGGCAGATTGACCGAGTGTTTGAGCCTGGTAAGGGGATGGAGGATGCACTAGCTAACTTTGCTACTTGGCAAAAACCAGTGAAACGCACTCTAGCATGGGTGGATTAGTCAACTCCCTTTGGGGGAATTCAAAAATCAATCTAAAATTGGTAAAAACCGATTTTGTCAGGCACTCTAGAGAATCTCCCTGTACGATGCCCTCTAGATAATTCATTCAGCACCTTGTTTTTCACCTCTCTAACTTGCTGAGAATCAAGTTTTCCATAAATACCTGTGACTACTTCCCCGACGCTGAAAACTCTTTCCGGATTTTGTTCTAACAAAGAGGTGATGGCATCAATCAAAAATTGACCTTCAAACGCTCCGAGTAAGGGTACTGTTTTCGACTTCGGCAAGAGGAAAGGTTTTTTCTTTTTGGATTTGACACCCATAGAAGCGCCATTAGTCGGGGATAGCATGGTTAAATCGAGAGTGTAACAACCAGGCTCATTGGGGATAGCTTCCCAGACGCCTCTTTCTCTACCCTGGGTGAGTGAGGATTGGACTCTACCTTTAACTACTTTAAACAGATATGGTTCTAGCTCTCCATAAAGCGATCGCACAACGAAATCTATATGGCAGACAGTCCCCATATAGTCTTGTAGTAGCATTTTCAGAGCCTCCATCCGAGAGAGTCCTTGATACTGGGGTAACATGGGGACTTCTGGCCCCTTAATGGAGTGATCGTTGCTTTCTGGGGATGTAATTGGTGGTGGAGAATCTTCTTCCTCTGCTGCTGAGAGTAAATTATCTATCTCCAAGTCGTCTGAGTTTGGCAGATGAGACTTTATAGACTCCACCAAATCAATATCAGAGATGCTATCCGGCGACAGCAGCAACAGTGAGCCTTTTTCAGAACCAGTGTGGTTCCCATTCACCGCCTCAAGTCGGGAAAGCTTTTCCTTTCCGTCTGCTTGATACCAGTTAGACAACAAAGCTTCAACATGATCAAGTTGCGATCGCGCCTGTATAAATAGACGTTCGTGTTCTTCCACGAGGCGAGCATAATAGTCTCGTAATTCTAGCAATGGAGAGATGAACGTGTCTGGAGGTAATTCTAATTGTCCCTTTGAATTCATAAAGTTTCTCTCAACCTAAATCGGTATCGCTCTTGTAAGTCATTGGTCGTGGTCTAGCTTTCTTAGATTCTTGTGGTGATCTTTTGGGTGCTTGAGGAGGGCGACAACTCTCACAATATAAAGGTCGAGGTCCGAAAGTCTCCCGTTTTGTAGCCTCATTGCACTGTTTACAGACAAAGTGAAAAATCCGCGTTTGAATCTGTCTCTTGTGCGCTTTGACAGTATATTCCCTAACATCAATGATTTTAGTAGCCATAATTAGGAATTGTAAGTTTCCGTCCTCTTAATATAGCTATTCAAGCAAATGAAACTGCATCAGTGCGTGTTCAGATGCAAGTTTTCTTCAAATTATTAAATTAGGGACGCTAATATTTCTGACTGATGTCTTCATTTTGGGGTTTACTCAGATTCAAATCAAAAACCGCCTCCTGATTACAAACAAGAGGCGGTTTACAGTTTGCTTCCTTATTTAGTAGTCAAACTCTTCGCCTGTGCCTGCTCCAACCGCCGTCTTGGTCTTTGGCTCAGGCTGATCGACAACGATGCACTCGGTAGTCAATACCATCCCAGCAATCGAAGCTGCATTTTGTAAAGCCGAACGAGTGACTTTGGCAGGATCGACAATCCCAGCGGTAAACATATCGATAAACTCATTTGTTACGGCGTTATAGCCGACATCAAATGGCTTCTCCTTCACCCATTCAGCAATCAGCGCCCCATTCTGTCCAGCATTATCAGCAATCCGCTTCAGAGGCGCATAAATAGCACGGGAGACAATATTTGCCCCGATAAGCTCTTCACCGCTCAGGTGTTGCTTTGCCCATTCCTCCAGTTGTGGGGATAGGTGTACTAGAGTCGTACCACCGCCAGGCACAATTCCTTCTTCTACCGCTGCCTTAGTGGCGTTGATGGCATCTTCTAGGCGCAGTTTTTTATCCTTCATTTCGGTTTCTGTGGCTGCACCCACCTTAACTACAGCGACACCACCAGCCAATTTTGCTAAACGCTCTTGCAGCTTTTCTTTGTCATAGGTAGACTCAGTTTCTGCCATTTGACGGCGGATTTGTTCACAACGAGCCTTGACAGCTTGTTCGTTACCTTCAGCCACAATGGTTGTGTTTTCTTTCGTAATCGTGACGCGTCTAGCTGTACCCAACATATCTAATTGGGTATTTTCTAGCTTGAGACCGGCTTCTTCGGTAATTAATGCACCATTAGTCAGGATGGCCATATCTTCCAACATCGCTTTACGGCGATCGCCAAAACCAGGCGCTTTCACAGCGGCGACATTGAGTACACCCCGTAGGCGGTTGACAACAAGAGTTGCTAGGGCTTCTTTTTCAATGTCTTCGGCAATAATCAACAGTGGCTTACCAGAACGCGCTACTTGCTCCAGCACTGAGACTATTTCCTGTACGAGAGTAATTTTTTTGTCGGTGAGCAAAATGTATGGTTCTTCTAATATTGCCTCCATTCGTTCTGGATCGGTGACGAAGTAGGGAGAGATGTAACCTTTATCAAAGCGCATCCCTTCAGTAATTTCTAGTTCGGTGGTCATTGACTTCCCTTCTTCTAGGGTAATTACCCCGGACTGTCCCACTTTTTCCATCGCACTAGCAATCATCTGTCCGACTTCTTCATCGTTACCGGCGGCGATCGCTGCGACTTGTGCGATCGCTAATGCGTCTTTCAGCGGTCGGGAGTGTTCAGCAATTTTTTCGACAAGTAATTGAGTAGCTTTGTCAATCCCGTGCTTCAGGGCGATAGCATTCGCCCCTGCGGCCACGTTCCGCAGACCTTCTCGCACCATCGCGTGAGCTAAAACCACAGCAGTTGTAGTTCCATCACCAGCAACATCATTCGTCTTAGAAGCAGCTTGACGAATGAGAGCTACCCCTGTGTTTTCCACATGCCCTTCTAATTCAATTTCTTTGGCTATGGTGATTCCATCATTAACAATCTGCGGAGCACCAAACTTTTTCTCTAAAACTACGTTACGACCTTTGGGACCAAGAGTAACAGCTAGGGATTCGGACAAAATGTCCATACCCTTTTGCAAAGCACGACGAGCGTCCTCATTATAAATGATTTGTTTGGACATATATATCCTCCTAAATTAATTAGGCAATGAGGCAAGGGGCAAGAGGCATTAGGCAAGAGGTAAGAGGGTTTTAGACTCTTTCAAAATTCTTTACACCGTTATCTTTATTTATGCCTCTCTACTTAAGTTGATCAGAGGAATGTATCGAATACAGTGATTGCCAACAGCGTGCCATCGGCATAAAGGAAACAAAACTGACCCATAACCAGTAATTACCAATTTCTATGCCAGGGTTGCCAAAATATCTTTTTCACCCAACAGAACGTAATCTTCATCACCAAGTTTGATTTCCGTCCCCGCATATTTGGAATAGAGAACTCTCTCGCCCACCTGAAGATCAATCGCCTGACGTGAGCCATCCTCATTCCGCTTACCGGAGCCTACAGCTACAACGGAGCCAATTTGGGGTTTTTCTTTGGCGGTGTCAGGTAGAAAAATTCCTCCAGGTGTTTTATCTTCTGATTCACTCACCTTAAGCAAAACCCTTTCGCCTAATGGTTTAACGGTGGAAACGCTGAGAGATATTTTTGCCATATCCATCCTCCAGGCGTTGAAAAAACCTTGTGTAATCGAGATCAAAAGAGGAAAGTGATTGTCTAAGTCCAATTCAGTCTGGTTTGTCTGTCAACTCTGAACAGTTAGACTTACCACAACAATATGATCATTAACATTTTTTTCTTCCACTTGTAATCTATCAATAGGCAACAAAATCTGTGGGTGGTTTACCGAATGCCATAAGTGTAGAAAATCGGAAACTCTGGTGTCTAAGTACTAGATGCAGACGGCAGAGTGTCAATTTGACATTTCTTTGATGATTCAATTTTTATAATCTAGGACTGACGCTTACAGAGGTGAAACCCTTGATTCACCGTAGAATTGATCAATTCTATATTTGTTACTTGATGCGTAAATCCTAGTAATATTTGAGGTCTTGGGAAACTTTTTTCCATCTGGATCTGTCCAAAATCCAAGACAGACTATGCAGTCTGTATTTACTAAAAGTATTTGAGTAATTCAGCTAACTGGAATATCGAGAATTTCTCGATATTGATCATGGTTCATGGAAGGAGCTAACGTTATGCCTTATACCAAAAAAATCGTCGGTCAGTTGTCCCGGTTGATGAATTTTGCAACTTGTGGTGCTCTCTTGGCTACAGTACCCATAAATGCAGATATGTCGTCTGTTTTAGCGCAAGAGATCGATCTCACGACCACTCCCTCAGTGATAGCCCAATATCCAATTTACAGAGAAAACAATACACGGGTGTTGCGAGCCGAGTCAGGCCCAGATAACAGAGGACGTTGGCGATTTTCTCAGCCGCAAGATGTCTCGCGAGATGCAATGCAAGGCCAAGGTTGTACTGATGTCGGCGGTGGGGGGGCGAGTTGGCGTTGTCCACGCCCCATGATTAGGGTGCAAGTAAATAATCAGCGTCCTGACTATGGGCGTCCTGACTATGGGCGTCCTGACTATGGGCGTCCTGACTATGGGCGGAATATACGGCAATTGCGAGCCGAGTCAGGCCCAGATGATAGAGGACGTTGGCGATTTTCTCAGCCGCAAGATGTCTCGCGAGATGCAATGCAAGACCAAGGTTGTACTGATGTCGGCGGTGGGGGGGCGAGTTGGCGCTGTCCACGCCCCATGATTAGGGTGCAAGTGAATAATCAGCGTCCTGACTATGGGCGTCCTGATTACGGACGTCCTGACTACGGGCGGAATATACGGCAATTGCGAGCTGAGTCAGGCCCAGATAACAGAGGACGTTGGCGATTTTCTCAGCCGCAAGATGTCTCGCGAGATGCAATGCAAGACCAGGGTTGCACTGATGTCGGCGGTGGGGGAGCGAGTTGGCGTTGTCCACGCCCCATGATTAGGGTGCAAGTGAATAATCAGCGTCCTGATTACGGGCGTCCTGATTACAGGCGAAATATACGGCAATTGCGAGCTGAGTCAGGCCCAGATAACATAGGACGTTGGCGATTTTCTCAGCCGCAAGATGTCTCGCGAGATGCAATGCAAGCCCAAGGTTGTACTATTGTCGGCGGTGGAGGAGCGAGTTGGCGCTGTCCACTCCCCATGATTAGGGTAGAAGTGAATAGAGGGCGCTAATTATTCACCGAATATCTGAAAAATTTTCTGGGAAACCCCACCCTAACAAAGCTTAAGGGTGGGGAGAATGTCAACAGAAAATATCTCATCAAAAGATCACTTGCTGTCGACAAAATCGGCATCAATTACATCTTCAGCGCGATCGCTTCCAGCACCTTGTCCATCGCCTTTTTGCCCATTACCGTTAGGGCTTGCCGCTTTGGCGTAGACTGCACTACCGACTTGCATTAAGGCTTGCTGTAACTCAGCCGTCAGGGACTTAATGCGATCAAAGTTATCTTGGTTAATCGCTGTCCGTAAATCTTGTACTAGCTTTTCAACGCGATCGCGATCGTCTGCACTCACCTGATCACCCAAGTCTCGGAGTTGTTTCTCAGCCTGATAAGCCAAGGAATCGCCAATATTCTTGGCGTCAATTTGCTCACGGCGTCTTTTATCTTCCGCTGAGTGGGCTTCAGCATCCCGCACCATGCGTTCTACATCCCGCTTATCTAAAGTCGAAGCCCCTGTAATCGAAATCGACTGCTGTTTATTTGTCGCCCGGTCTCTAGCGGTTACCGACAGAATACCATTAGCATCAATATCAAAAGTGACTTCGATTTGTGGTACACCCCTAGGTGCTGGGGGAATACCATCAAGGCGGAAATTACCCAAACTCTTGTTATCTGCGGACAATTCCCTCTCACCTTGGAGAACGTGAATCTCTACATTAGTTTGACCATCCGCCGCTGTCGAGAAGATTTCCGATTTTTTCACCGGGATAGTTGTGTTGCGCGGAATAATCTTGGTCATTACACCCCCAAGAGTTTCCACACCCAAAGACAAGGGAGTAACATCCAACAGCAAAATATCTTTCACTTCACCAGACAACACACCCGCTTGAATCGCCGCCCCCACAGCCACAACTTCATCAGGGTTAACCCCCAGACATGGTTCTTTATTCGTGATTCGCTGTACCAATTCTTGCACGGCGGGAATGCGAGTCGAACCCCCCACCAGCACCACTTCATCCAATTCTGCGTTACTGAGTTTGGCGTCTTGTAATGCTTGTTGTACTGGCTTGCGGCAGCGGTCTAAAAGATCCGAGGTCATCTCCTCAAATTTACCCCGCGTCAGCGTCACATCCAAGTGTTTTGGACCTTCTTGAGTAGCGGTGATAAAGGGGAGATTGATATTGGCTTGAGTAGCACTCGAAAGTTCGATTTTCGCTTTTTCTGCTGCTTCGGTCAGTCTTTGTAAAGCTTGCTTGTCTTTACGTAAATCAATACCTTCGTTTCGCAAAAACTCCGACGACAGCCAATCGACAATCTTTTTATCGAAGTCATCACCACCTAAATGGGTGTCACCGCTGGTAGATTTGACTTCAAAGACACCATCACCCACTTCCAAAATAGAAACGTCAAAAGTACCACCGCCAAGGTCAAACACTAAGATGGTTTCATTGTGCTTTTTATCTAAACCGTAAGCGAGGGCTGCTGCTGTTGGTTCGTTGATGATGCGGAGGACATCCAAACCAGCAATTTTTCCAGCGTCTTTGGTAGCTTGTCGCTGGGAGTCGTTGAAGTAAGCTGGAACGGTAATCACTGCTTGGGTAACTTTTTCGCCTAAATATTTGCTAGCATCATCAACTAATTTTCTCAATACTTGGGCAGAAATTTCCTCTGGTGCAAATTGTTTTTTGGCTGCGGGACAGTCGAGTTTGACATTGCCGTTACTATCGCGGAGAATTTTGTAAGTAACTTCTGTAGCTTCGTGGGTGACTTCTTCAAATTTGCGCCCAATGAAGCGTTTAACAGAATAAAAGGTATTTTCTGGGTTCATCACTGCTTGGCGTCTGGCTATTTGACCTACCAAGCGTTCGCCAGCTTTGGTATAAGCTACAACCGAGGGAGTGATGCGCTGCCCCTCCAAGTTAGCTATTACCAGGGGTTGCCCTCCTTCCATGACGGCAACACAAGAGTTTGTTGTTCCTAAATCAATTCCAACTACTTTTGCCATATATTTTCCTTGGGGCTTGAGTAATTGCCGCGCCGAGAAAAAACAGGATTGATCGGACTTGATTCAACAGTGAAATATTCCCCCAACCCGCACCAGTTTCTCTAACTCTCTAACCAGTTCGCACTACAGGAGAACCGGTGGGGTGTCTTCATTAACTGGATTTATTTAGAGTCCGGAAAATTGTCCAGCCAATCCTGTCTGCTTTCGACTTGAGATTAGGGACTTCCAATTAAGAAAATATGCAACTGATACTTGTGGGGTGGGCTTCTAGCCTGCCTTTGTTTATTAGACGGGCGGGACTGACCACAAGATGAGATAATTGATTTGTTGGAGTTCCCTGAATTTAAGCCATAAAGTTAACCGAGATTAACTTTGACAGCTTTGTGTCTTTCAGATTCGGCTTTCGGCAAGTTCAGGCGGAGAATACCATTTTGATATTCGGCGTGCACTTTGTCGTTTTGAACTAGAGAAGGTAAAGGAATTATCCGCTGGAATTTGCCATAACGAAACTCAGACCGAGTAACGCCATTTTCTTTGGTTCTACTTTCCGTCTTCCGCTCACCGCTAATCACAACTGATTCGGGAGTCACTTCTACATTGATATCTTTTGGTTCTAGACCGGGTACTTCTAGCCTCAGGTTCAGTGCTTCTTCGGTTTCTTCGAGTTCAGCAGCAGGGATGAAGTTGAATCCAGCCCTTTCTCCACCATCAGTTGGTATCAACCTGTCAAACAAGCGATTTATTTGCCGTTGTAGACTGCTAACGTCGCGGAATGGGTCTGAGCGTTCAGCGTCGCGGAATGGGTCTAAGCGTTCAATTTCCCGGAACGGGTCCCAACGAATTAGTGCCATAGTTTTCACCTCTAAAATGCACTATTTGATCATGGGAGGCTCAATATCGAGCTTTTTAGCTGCTACCTTTATTCAACGTTCAATTTTTTAAAGCTCAATCTTTAGCTTCCTAGCTCAACACTAACACCAATATTCTAGATAAGTAGGTTCGGTTTTTTTGCAATCTGCGATCGCAATAGCCGTACCTATCCAGAAAATTTATATTTTGTTGAAAATCCACTAGGACTGTTTTCAGATCAATCTACCGGCTGAGGGTGCTGTCCTCTCTCCACAAAAGTTTTTTTACACTATAGAATAAGGAATTTCCTGGAGAACAAAACCAGGAATAGCTTGTTTGCAGTTGGATTGCGGCTCTTTTCTACAGCAGAGTTAAAACCTTAGCTTCTCAAGGAGAATATATTCGGATGGCGCGAAAAAAGCAGAAATCACCTCTGTTGCATTCTCAATCTCTACTAAATACTAGATGTCCCATTTGTTGCATCATCCCGCCCCATTTGCTGGAAAGTATCGTTGTCAATGGCGAATCTCAGCAACGTAATTGGGCTTTTCTGACCTTAGATATCTCTGCACAACTGCGCGGACGGCGGAAGGCCGTTGGTAATTTCTTCTTTGCTCCCTCCCCTGGAGTCAAGCGCCGCACTATCTACGATGCTAAACGTACCCAAAACCTGCCTGGTGTATTGGTGCGTAGTGAGGGTGAACCTCCCACCACTGATATAGCTGTGAATGAGGCTTATGACGCTACAGGTGCTACTTATGACTTATTTTATGATGTGTTTGAGCGCAATTCGATTGATGATAAAGGACTGCGTTTAGATTCTACGGTGCATTTTGGGGTCAATTATGACAACGCCTTTTGGAATGGCGACCAGATGGTTTATGGTGATGGCGACGGCAACTTATTTCAACGCTTCACTAAATGCATTGATATCATTGCCCATGAGCTAAGTCATGGTATTACCCAGTTTGAAGCAGCTTTAGAATATAACGGTGAACCAGGGGCGTTAAATGAATCTTTTGCTGATGTCTTCGGTATTTTAGTCAAACAGCGGGTGCAAAATGAAACCGCCTTAGAGGCAGACTGGATCATTGGGGAGGGTTTGTTAGCACCGAATATCAAGGGTGTTGGTATCCGCTCTTTGAAAGCACCAGGAACAGCTTATGATGACCCAGTAATGGGTAAAGATCCCCAACCGGCACATATGAAAGACAAGTTTCTGGGTGAGGAAGATAATGGTGGGGTGCATATAAACTCCGGTATCCCCAATCATGCTTTTTACCTAGCGGCGGTGGAGATTGGCGGCTATGCCTGGGAGAAAGCTGGTAAAATTTGGTATGTGAGTTTGCGCGATCGCCTCCGCGATAAATCAGACTTTAAAACAGCTGCCGAGACAACTATCAAAGTTGCTGGGGAACTCTACGGTATTGAAAGCCCAGAAAAAGCAGCAGTGGAGAATGCTTGGCGACAGGTGGGTGTAATCTAGAAATTAATATTCAGTTTGAATTTTATTGCTAGACTGGGGAATGGAAGCTTCCATTTCCCAGTTTTTTTTATTTCTGCGATCAACAGCACAAGGGCGAGCAAAAAAATGCGAATTTCCTTTGAACGCACGGGCGGCTTTGCTGGGATAAGTAAGATTACAACCGTTGACACGGCTACTCTCCCGCCACAGGAAGCCGATGTACTGCCCCGACTGGTGGAAGTTGCCAATTTCTTTAAGCTACCAGAATTAATTACGAACCCTAATCCCCAAAGCGATCGCTTTCAATATAAGTTAACTGTGGAAGATCATGGGCAGCAGCACACAGTCACCGTTGGTGAGGCAGCATTACCAGGCACTTTAAGACCGTTGATTGAATGGCTGAATAACATTGCCCGTCGTCCCGTTTAACTTTTTTGAATTCAAAATGCACTCATAGAGCCTACGGCTCCCGTAAGGGATACAAAATTCTGTTAGGAAGAGAAGAATGGAAATAATTTTGAATTAATTAATTCTGGGTACAAGCCCCCGCCATAATCTTTGATTTGGTGGTCAACAAGAAAGTGGTGAGTCCAAAGCTACCACTAATTGTCTTTAATGAAAGAATTTTGAATGAGAGAATTTTGAATTGGAGCGAAGCGACTTGACCTACCTTTTGAAACAAAATTTTAATTCATATTTTCTGCAATTATCTTTAAATCAGTGTAGACTATAAATACAATACTGATTTAGTCGAACCAGTGAGAACATCCTATCAATACCGATTAAAGCCGACTAAAAGACAAGCTGAAATTATTGACAATACATTAGATATGCTGCGCTGTCAGTATAATTATCAGCTGGCTCAAAGGTTTGATTGGTATGAGCAAAACAGATGCTCTATAGATAGATGTTCTCTAGTTGTTTGCCATATCCCAGAACTTAAGGACAAGCCGAATAGATTTAGTCAACAAGCAACACTAACCCAACTAAAAAAAGACCGTCCTTGGTACAAAAGCATTCACTCTCAGGTATTGCAAGAAGTATCCAAAAAAGTTGAATTAGCGTTTGATAAATGGTTGAAAGGAGATTGTAACGGGAAAAAATCAGGTAAACCTAGATTTAAAGGTAAAGGACAGTATAAAACATTTACCTACCCACAATTCAAAAAGGAGCATTTTCAAAATAATCAAATAACTCTATCAAAAATTGGTACAGTAAAAGTCATTGTTCATCGTCAAATACCAAATGGCTTTGATATTAAAACCATGTCTGTCACCAAAAAAGCCGATGGATATTATGTAACTCTAAGCCTTGAAGCTCAAACAGTCCCAACAGTCAAACCTGATTTTGACGCTAAGAATATTGTAGGAATTGATGTAGGTCTTATTGATTTTTATGTTGCCTCTGACAATACCAGAATTGCTGCGCCAAAATATCTACGCAAGGCTGAACGTAAATTAAAGTCGGCACAGCGTAAGGTTTCAAGACGCCAAAAGGGTTCTAATCGTCGGAAAAAAGCTATTAACAAACTGAGTAAGCAACATAAAAAAGTTGCTGATACTCGTAAAGATTTTCATTTCAAAACAGCTAAGTCCCTACTTGATAAGTATGACGTTATTGCTGTTGAAAAACTAAATATCAAAGGATTAGCTAAGTCTAGGCTAGCCAAAAGTGTAAACGATGCTGGATGGGGTCAATTTATTTCAATACTTACAGTCAGAGCCGACAATGCTGGGCTGAAAGTAGTTGCTATAAATCCCAGCGGTACTTCGCAGGAATGCTCTAATTGTGGTTCCAAGGTAATAAAACCACTATCTCAAAGAATGCACAATTGCCCTAATTGTAATATCAGTTTGTGCAGGGATCTAAATGCCTCTATAATCATAAAGAATCGTGGGACGCACGATCTAAAAGCTCAGATAATGTCTTCAACGAAGAGTCTCTGAGAAGCCTACACCTACTCGAAGAGAGGTGTAGGTACGTCACATTGGTTCCCAGCCGACGCCTTTGTAGCCATAGTCAAAAATTTCGGGATGCAAAATTTCCGCCAAAATTTCCAAAGAATCTACCAGTCGTGGACCTGGACGGTTAAAGTAAGCATTGCCATCAGCTACGAAAACTCTACCAGTTTGGGTGGCGTGGAGTTTTTGCCACTCTGGAAGTTGAGTTAATATCTTGGCTTCCTGGCGAGTGCGATTTAAATCAAAACCGCAGGGCATAAAAATAATCACATCTGGATTACTGGCGATCAATGTTTCCCTCTGTAATTGACAAGATGGCTTACCTGCAATGCTAAATATTGTCTGTCCACCTGCCAAGTTAACTAATTCGGGAATCCAGTTTGCAGCAGTCATTAAAGGATCAGTCCACTCGATGCAAACGACTTTGGGAATTTCTGCTAAAGAAAGTCCTTGGATTTTTTGCTGACAAATTTTAACGCGGGCTTCTAAGTTTTCTAGCACTTTTACTGAGTCTACCCCGAAGACGTTGCCGACTCGCTCAACATCAGCCCAAACATCCGAGAGAATATTGGGTTGTAAGGAAATAATCTGGGGTGAGGAGTGGGTGAGGGTAGCTACAGCCTTTTCAACTTCTTTTAAACTGACTGCACAGACATCACACTGGTCTTGAGTCAGAATGTGGGTAGGCTGCAATCGTTCTAAAACATCTGTTTTGATTTGATAAATACTCAGGGCAGATTGCAACAAATTGTTTACATCAGCGTGAATATCACTGCTAGGTGCTTTGCTGTCTAAGCGGGCTTGGGTACAAACCGGCAGATGTTGGACTTCGGGGGGATAGTCACATTCATGCGATCGCCCAACGATAGCATCAATCAACCCCAGATTCGCTAAAATCTCGGTTGCACTAGGAATCAAAGAGACTATTCTCACACCGCTGTCTGTCATTTCTCCACCTCCAAAACCGCTGATATCTCATCTATTGTCGCAAAGTTCCGCCTGTGGGTTATCTTTCTTTAGGGGAGTGTATGGGACGACTTTCTCAATCTACGTCGTTAGATGGGTGTCATGTTTTTAGAGGATGTCTCTGAGAAAATTTGAGTAGGAGTTAGTTCCCAAGTGGGAATTACCTCCCTCCGAGATAGGCTCACCTTGGGTTACGATTTATATTTTTCTATTTTAGAATCCAGAGCATTTTTATTTAATTTGTTAACTCACTCTTAGATTCCCAGCTTTACCATTAAATTTTATAATGATTGTGATATATATTTTGATAAACCTGTGAGTTTCGACAACGTTTGTAAAATATTAGCTGAAAAGTATCCACTTGATTTTGCGCGTTGGTTGCTAACTGAGGAACCGCGAAACATCGCAGTATTAAAAACCGAATTAAGTATCGAACCAATTCGCGCTGATTTTGTCACCTTCTTACAAACTGAAAATCGGATTTTACACATTGAATTTCAAACCGGAGCAATGTCTAAAACTCCTATTCCTTTGCGGATGTTGGATTATTCGGTGAGGTTGATACGTCAATATAAAGTTCCCGTAACTCAAGTAGTGATTTTCTTACAAGAAACAACTAACGAAATCGCCTTTACCGAAGAATATCTTAATGAGACAACAACTCACCGCTATCGCGTCATTCGGATGTGGGAACAAGATTCAGACTTATTTCTCGATAATCCGGCATTATTGCCCTTGGCACCATTAACGCAAACAAATTCACCCCAGAGCTTATTATCGCAGGTTTCCCAGAATGTTGCTAGAATTTCGGATAGAGAGACTAAACAGGATATTGCCGCTTACACAGAGATTTTAGCAGGCTTGCGGTTTGATAAAGACTTAATTCGTCAATTGTTAAGCGAGGAAATTATGCAAGAATCAGTAATTTATCAGGATATTTTGCAGAAGGGTGAGCAACGTGGTGAGCAACGGGGGGAGCAACGTACAATTATCCGCCAGCTTAATCGCCGTTTTGGTGAAATAGATTCTTTATTGATTGATAAAATTAGAATGCTATCACTTGAAAAGTTAGATGATTTAGCAGAAGCATTACTAGACTTTTCAGAAATAGGTGATTTAGTAACTTGGTTAAATCAATCAAGTGATTAAGTCACATATTTAGACCAAATTCTTGTTTCTGTAATTCTTTGTTCTTTTGTGTCTTTGCATGAGGTAAAGAAGATATCGAAGGTGGGCAATGCCCACCCTACGGTAGAATGATTATTTAATCTGCACCCTCAATTGGTGCAAAACCTTGACGCTGGATGTTTTCTGTCACAGTGCGCGGTTCTAGGAACTGTAGCAGGTAATCAGGTCCACCGGCTTTAGAACCGACACCGGAAAGTTTAAATCCGCCAAAGGGTTGGCGAGCGACGATCGCACCAGTGATGGTACGATTAATGTACAAATTCCCAACTTCAAAGTCTTGTTCTGCCTGCTGGATATGGGAAGGAGTGCGAGAATATAGTCCCCCTGTTAAGGCGTAATTAGTCCCGTTGGCAACTTGCAAAGCTTCCTGGAAATCTTTAACGCGAATTACAGCCAGCACTGGGCCAAAAATTTCTTGTTGGGCAATTATCCCATTTGGTGGCACTTCACTAAAGATGACAGGCCCAATAAAATATCCCTGTTCTGGTGCGGGTAACTCTAGAGCCACTTCTGCTTCTGCTTTCCCTTTTTCAATATACTCAAGAATGCGCGATCGCGCCGGAGCATCAATCACCGGGCCAACTTGAGTGCTGGGTAACTCCGCTTCCCCAATATTTAGGGATTTTGTTGCTTCTACCAACCGCTGCACAAAGGCATCATAAACTGGTTCCAGGACAATCACCCTGGCAGCAGCAGAACATTTTTGTCCGCTGTAACCAAATGCCGACTGCACCACCCCAACTACAGCTTGGTCTAAATCAGCACTTTCATCAATGATAATGCCGTTCTTGCCACCCATTTCGGCAATCACCCGCTTCATATGCTTTTGACCAGGTTTAACTATCGCCGCTTCTGCGTAGATTCTACAACCTACTTCTTGAGAACCTGTAAAAGCAATTACATGAGTTTCGGGATGATTTACCAAATAAGCACCGACTTGAGAACCCTTACCGGGAACATATTGAAATACACCCTTAGGAATACCTGCCTCAATGAGAATTTCTGTAAGCTTGGCAGTAATCACCGAAGATGTTTCCGCAGGTTTGAGTAAAGTGCAATTACCCGCAACCAACGCGGCAACTGTCATTCCACAAGCGATCGCTAAAGGGAAATTCCAAGGAGAAATTACGACAGCAATTCCTCGTGGCTGGTAAAGATAACGATTAGTTTCCCCAGAAACATCGTAATTTACCCCTTTATCCAACCGTTCCATCTCCGAGGCGTAGTAGCGACAAAAATCTATCGCTTCCGAAACTTCGCCATCTGCTTCCTTAACTGGTTTCCCAACCTCCAAAACTATCCAAGCAGAAAGGGAGGCGCGGCGTAGTTCCATCAAATCAGCAGCTTTCCGCAAAATGTCAGCGCGTTGTTTCACAGGAGTTTTACGCCAAGCGGGAAAAGCAGCTTTAGCCGCTTGCATCGCTTGTTCCGCTTGTTCCACACTGATTAATCCGACTTTCCCAATTACCTCGCTAAAATTTGAGGGGTTAAGGGAATCGACATATTTCTCGGTGTTAACGTATTCGCCATTGATTAACGGTAAATAAGTTTTGCCAAATTGCTGACGAACACTTTCAAAAGCTTGAGCGGATTTGATTCTCACATCCTCTTCAGCATAATCTGTATCTGGCGCACCGGGGAACCCCCCCTCAGTCCCCCCCGCAAGCGAGGGGGAAGCTGGAATCGGCGGCGCTATCAACTCCTCAACCGGTCGATTTTCCAGATTTTGGCGAATGAAAGAACTATTAGCCGTATTTTCCAACAAACGGCGAATTAGATAAGCCATTCCCGGTAATAATTCACCATAGGGACAGTAAACACGGACGCGATAACCCTTGTCAACTAAAGCTTTGGCGACTTTATCACCCATGCCGTAGAGGACTTGCATTTCAAAACGACGACCGGGGACATTTAAACTTTCAGCGATCGCAATGGCGCGAGAATGCGATCGCACATTATGACTACCAATGGCAGCATACACATATTGATGATTTTCTAGCAACAACTGAGTGATCGCCTCAAAATTGGCATCTGTTGCCGCTTTGTCGTTGTAAACTGGCTGTGGCCAATGTTTCTGAGCAGCTTTAATCGTTTCTTGATCCCAGTATGCACCTTTCACCAAGCGGATGGTTAAAGGATAACCACGCTGTTTCAACCAAGAAATCACCTCTTTGGCATCTTGCTCACTGTCACGCAGATATGCTTGGATAGTCAGTCCAACATCTGTGCGTTGGCGAAACTCTTCTTCTAGCAGCAGTTTTTTGAGAATGCTGAGAGTGATGTCTTTGTAAGCGTACTGTTCCATATCAAAATGGACAGCAGCGCCTAATTCCTTCGCACGACGTAAAAGGGTGCGAATGCGCGATCCTACTCGCTCCTCACTACCTTTAGCATCTAGAGGGTCAAATTGAGAATAAAACGCCGTTAACTTCACAGAAACCTGAACTTTTGGGATTTGTTCACCATCTGCTTCATCAATAGCCGGAATTGTTGTCCAACTCTTGGATGCTGCCACCAATTGTTGCATTAATTCCATGTAGCGTTCTAGATAAGACTGCGCTTCAGCTTCTGTAATCACCGCTTCACCGAGTAAGTCGATGGTGAAAGCCATTTTCTCTTTCCGCAGTCGTTCAACTGTTTTGATGACTTGTTTAATATTTTCCCCAGAAATATATTTATGGGCCAGGGTTTCGACTGCTGTCCCCACCGTTGTCGCTGCCACTTGTCCCGGCATCGAATCGGGGTTAGCAAAGTTTAGCATCCCCTTTAAAGCTGCGGGTAGTTCTACAGACTCATCTCCCAGATATTCTTGTAAATGGGCGGCAATTTCTGGTTTACTGCCTAAAGCGGGTAAAGTATCGATAAAACGAAATAACTGCACCCGCAATCCGGGGTTACTCATTGCCCAAGCTAGCAATTTATCATCCCACCGCATCTGATCGCGCAAAGAAGCAAAAAATGAGCGATTTTCTTGAGTTAATGCCAAAAGTTGTTTAGCAATTTCTTGGGTTTTAGCTTCGTAAGTGCTGTTTTGTACTTGTAATACCACTGATAATAAACTCCTGATTTACGAGATTCTTTACTAGGGACTAGAGACTAGAGACTAAGGATTGAGAAAACTCTTACCTTTTTCCCCATTACCTTTTTCCCCCTTACCCTGTGTCTTCTATTTTGGCGCTTTAATTTTGCTGCCATCATATCTAGAAAGGAAGATAGCGACTTTTTTCTGAGGCCAATCTTGCCCAATGCATAAAACTGCACTACATCGCTGTGAATAAAGTAGCGGATGTGCTAGACCTACGCTATTGTGTACAGCTTTTTCAAAAGTATTGTGTGAATGTGGTTGCATCCAGATTTGGGGAAAAACTTACCTTTGATATCTTTGTTGTCAGCAATTGTCTGCCTGGGAGGTTGTACAAACCAGCCGACAGATGATCAACTGGAAGTATGGCGCAAAGAAGCGATCGCTCGCAATGCTCAAATTGTGGCAGATAATGCCAAAAAGACACGGCCGAGTGAGTGGAATTTGGTTATTCAGGGTGAGACGGCAACTGGTAAACCTGTAAAATTAGATTGGCAACAGCTTTTTGCCTTGGCTAATACCCATGTAAAAACCACTGATGCCAATCAGGTTGTCCAGCGAGAGCGGATTTTTGACTTTCGTGGTATCCCTGTATCAGGGCTGCTAAAAAATTTTGGTTATCAATCGAATGTCACTGAAGTCACCTTTGTCTGTTACGACGCTTATCAAGTGACTCTTCCTTTGACGGATTTGCTAGCTTACCCGATTATATTGGCACTTACTAGTAATGGCAAACCAATTGAACGCGACCAAGGTGGGCCAACTTATTTAGTATTTCCCGATACTGATTTTCCGCAATTGCTACAGAAGTATGATTCATCATCCTGGGCATTTTACGTTAACCATGTAGTGGTTGGTACAGAAAGGGTCAAACTGCAAGTGGGGAAGCGGGAACTTAATTTGACCGACTTAGACAAACTACCCCAAGTCACTCTGACAGAACCTGTTGGTTACAGAGTTGGCTGGCCTAATGGCAAAATTCAACTGCATGGGGTGCGTATGCGAGATGTTCTGGCTTTAGCTGGTGTCCAACTACCCTCGTTAGGATTCGTTGTGGTACGAGGAAAGCCACCAATTTACAATAACCCGGCTAACCCAGTTACTTTGCCAGCTGCTAATGTGCGTGACTGTGATATTGTCCTAGCAACTAGATGGGGTGAAGACAAACAGCTAATTCCAGCCAGAAAAGGTGGCCCGATAACTCTGGCTTTTGGTTCTAACTGCAACCTCAAAGATCTGCCATGGGTAACGTTTGTAGAAGCGTTGACTACAAAACAATGAAATTTTTAACTTCCCGGTCAATTCGCACCCAAATCATGACTAGTACAACGCTGTTAATCCTCACCTTGGTTGGTGCAGTGGTTCTAGTTTGGGCAAAAAGTGAAAGTTATCTCTACCAGCAAGAAAAGCTGAATGAAGCCAGATCTTTTTCTAAGGTGTTGAGTTATACCTATTTGAACGAACTCACTGAAGAAAACTGGAGTCAAATTCGCCTCAATTTAGATTTGCTGCTGCGGGAAAATGACGAATTTGTCTATGCAATTATTTCTGATAGTCGTCAAGAAAATCAGATTATTGCTTCATCACCTAGTGAGTTTCAAAACCAGTATGTTCCTGATGTTGTGCCTTTGAGGGTGACAAATGCCTCCCTCAAGTTAAGCGGAAAGACACTGATTACAAAAACATTTGCCCTGCGAGATCTTTATTTTGGGGGAAAATTGCGGATAAAGCGGGGCGAACACTTGATTGAAGCGGCTTCAGATATCGTCACCTTGAGTGGTAAAAAACTTGGTACTTTACGGATTGGTGTATCTTTGCGACGGGTAGATCAAGCTGTGGTCAATGCGGTGCAGCAAGCTTTAGTGGTAGGTGTTGTGGGACTTGCTGTTGGTTTGGTGTTTGCATATATTCTGGCACAGCATCTGAGTAATCCCGTGCGGCGTTTGCAGGTGAGTGCTGCCAAGATTGCTGGGGGAGATTTGCAGCATCGTGCAGAGATCAATCACCGTGGAGATGAAATTGGCGCCTTGGCGACTTCGTTTAATGAAATGTCCTCAGCGTTACAGGCGTCGTTTAGTAAGTTGCAAAGGACTTTAGATTCTTTTGAGAGATTTGTGCCGGATAAGTTTATTTTAGCGATCGCACCCCAAGGTGTGGAAAATATTGAGGTGGGTGTGGCTTCAATCCGGCCGATGACCATTTTATTCTGCGATATCCGGGGTTATACGTCGATGTCGGAGGCGATGGCACCGATGGAAATTTTTATGTTTTTGAATGACTACTTGGCTTGTATGGGACAAGCCATCGATCAAGCAGGTGGGTTTATTGATAAATATATCGGTGATGCGATCATGGCGCTGTTTGATGATCATGCCACCGATGGCGCACTGAAAGCGGCAATTTTGATGCATCAGGCTTTGGATAAATTTAATGAGCTACGATCGCAAAAAGGGTTACCCAAAATCGATGTCGGTATCGGCATTCATCGCGGGAAGGTTGTTATGGGTACGGTGGGTTTTACTTCCCGTATTGAGTCTACAGTCATCGGTGATGCGGTAAATGTCGCTTCTCGCATTGAGGGATTGACGAAGCAATATAACTGTGCGGTGCTGCTAACTGAGTCGGTAGTTAGCAGTTTAGCTTACCCAGAAGCATTTTCTCTCTCTTTGGTAGATCAGGCTGTGAAGGTGAAGGGGAAAGATGAAGCGATCGCTATTTATCAACTTGAGGTTTGATTGTCTCAACAGGCCATGATCCGCAATTGATCATTAATCATTTACAAATCTCGCCGCGTCAGCAAAGAACCGCAATCGTTAAAGCTGAGTAAATCATTAATTCCCCAGTATCCTGCACCTGGGAGATGTCCGACCGGTGCTTTGAGGTCAAAAGTGGCTTCATTGTAGTACATCCATTTATTATCTTTGCGCCAACCGATGCGGTCGCCAAAAGCTTCCCAAATTTCTCGGTTGTACTCTCTGGTTCCACCCAAACCTTGATAAATACGCTTTTGGACAGAGAAGCCAAAGCGGCCATTGCTGTGTTTAACCCACAACTGGTCAATTGTCCGCAGGTCTTCATAGGGAAAGGTGTCAATATCTTCTAAACGCAGCGACCGGGGATTTTCTCTGCCAGCTACCGCTAACATCACTCGCGCTGTTTCTTCATCAGCTTCTTTCCACTTTCTGGCCACGAGTAAGTCCCGCAGTCGGCTATAGTCCATCCCCACAGATGAAAATAGTTCCTCCCCTAAGGGCTTGCGGTGAGAATTTGGGGGTGGCGTTCCTTGCTCTCCTAAGGGCTTACTCTTAGGGTTTGGGGGTGAGGTACTAGCGATACCCAGAATTTCTCTAAACTCTAGCACCGACTGGGGACGGTCTTCAGGTGCCAATGCCATACCTTCGAGGATCGCATCATTGACGCGATCGCTAATTTGTGAATTATATTTATTTGGTGGTAAGAGTAGGCCTTGATTTCGATAATTAGCCGGACAAGGTATCACCTTGGTGAGCAAACTATATAGCGTTGCCGCTAAAGCATATACATCAGTATAAGGAGCAAAAATTCCTTTTCTGTCATACTGTTCAATCGGTGCATAACCATTGGTTCTGTCATTTGTCATGCTTTCGAGTCGCCCAAGCGTATATTCTCTGGCTAAACCAAAATCAATTAAAACCGCTTCTTTTGTCCTCCGGTACAAGATAATATTATTCGGCTTGACATCCCGATGTAAAAAGCCCTGTTGGTGGACATATTCTAAAGCTTGCCCCACCTGGTCAATGTAGCGTAAAGCCTCATCTTCTGGCAACTGCCCACGCTGGTCAACATAAATTCCTAAATCTTTGCCATCAATATATTCCATCACCATGCCCCAGAGTTCATCCTCTTGAATGACTTCATAAACTTGGACAATATGGGGATGACTGCATTTAGCTAACCGCAGCGCTTCATTGACAAATTTTACCTGTAGTTGGTGAAAATCCTCTTGATTCTGTTGAATGGGGTTGAGGGTTTTGATCGCAAACAATTTACCTGTGTCCTGTTCTATGGCGCTATAGGTGACACCAAAACCACCCATACCAAGGACTTTTTGGATAATGAATCTTCCGTTATCGAGTAGTTGATTAGGTGCCCAAAGTTTCATTGATTTGTAAGTTTAAATATAATATATGCGCCGAAACCCCACCCCTGCACCCCGCAAAAGAGTCGGGGAAAAATGCTCCACCTATCTGCTAGGTTAGAGGCGATTACTTACAACTGTAGCTTTTTTATTAGTATCTAACTAAGTAAATATTTTTAATTAAAGTAGCAAATAAGACTAAATGACTACTCGATAGTCCGGCTCATTTGCAACCATCCCAGGAAATAAATAAATCTAGAGGTTTGATTTACCCTAGTGCTAAAAAGATCGCAGAATTAATATTAGGTTTGTCCTCAAACCGCAACAGAACGGATTGTTTGACCTTTCCCGATCTTGATAGAATGCCTCGATGTTAAAACTGCAACATCTCCAGAACACAAAACCCGGTTGGTCTTTGGATAAGCGAGATCCAAAGTTCATTCAATCTCTGATGCCTATATTAGGCTTTTTGTATCATTACTATTTTCGAGTCCAAACTAGTGGCTGGGAAAATATCCCAGATGAAAAAGTCCTCTTTGTCGGTTCCCACAATGGGGGGCTGGCTTCTCCTGACACATCAATGATGATGTACGACTGGTTACGCCGCTATGGTACAGAACGACCGATTTATGGTCTGATGCATCCCAAAGTTTGGGAGGTATCTCCGCCATTAGCAGAAATAGTTAGTAAGGCTGGAGCTGTCATGGCTCATCCAAAAGTGGCTTATGCGGCTTTGCGCTCTGGAGCTAGCGTCCTAGTTTATCCCGGTGGGGCGGAAGATGTGTTTCGACCGCATCAAATGCGTGACCAAATTTACTTTGCTGAACGGCGGGGGTTTATCAAGCTGGCGCTGCGGGAAAATGTGCCGATTGTGCCTGTGGTTTCCTGGGGTGCCCACGATACCCTATTTGTCCTAGCTGACGCCTACAAAATTATGCAGCAACTCCACAAATGGGGGATGCCTTGGCTGTTTGGGGTAGATCCGGTAGTCTTTCCTATTTATCTAGGGCTACCTTGGGGATTAGCATTTGGCCCACTCCCTAACATCCCCTTACCGGCGCATATCTACACGCGAGTATGCCCTCCTATTGTCTTTGAACGCTACGGAAAGAAAGCAGCAAGCGATCGCACTTATGTTAATGCCTGTTATGAACTCGTGAAAAGTCAAATGCAGCAAGAATTAGATAATTTAATCAAAATGAGCGCCCAGTCCTGATACCATTTCACCTTAAAACCCCTGTAGAGACGTTGCATGCAACGTCTCTAGACTGTGGTCTAAATAATTGAAAACTGCTGTAACTCTAATCTCTGAAGATTATGTGTTTTTTTGGGTCAAAACTGATCACCCCTTCTTGTTGTAACTTACCCAACAATCTTGTAATTGTGACTCTAGTAGTGCAGCAGGCGCTAGCAATATCTTCATGAGTGAAGCGCGCAATGAGGCGAGTTCCCCCCGGCACAGGTTGACCAACTTGCTGTTTCAAAAGCTGCAATAGATAGTACAGCCGATCTTGTACCCGTCGCCTACCAGCAATCGCTAAAAAAAATTCTGTCTGCTGTAACCGCTGATTAACTTTGGGTAAAAGCGTATGGCTAAGGCTGGGAGAAACCGCGATCTCTGCGATGTAAATTGAAACTAACTCGACATCTGTCAGGGCGGTTGCTTGGTAAATGGGTAGAGAAGTCAGATTAGAGCCAAAAACCATACTTTCGGCTGCCAAACCTGTCAGCACTTCTTCCCCTGTTTCACAATACGTACTAAGCTTGACCAATCCTTGACAAACATACCAAGTTACCAGCGGATTCAGGGGAATAGTTTCTCCTTTAGCATATTTATTCACATGACGATTCTGCTTGAAGTCGTCCTGATTATTGACTACTGACGATCCCACTCGCTGACGCTCAGAAATATCACGCACCAACCAGCGGAGCACAGATGGTGAACCATGCTGATCTTGGACAACTGCCACTGTCAAAGCAGCATCAAATATCTCCCCATCACGTTGCTGTAAGCGTGCTAAAATCTCTCTCACCCTCTCTGATGGGGATACCTGGATGAGTTCACCACGAAAGCGCTGGCGTTCTTCTATAGGGATGAAGTTAACTATTGGTTTGCCAACCAGAAAATGCTTAGAAACATTCAGCAACTGAACTGCGGCTCGGTTAGCTTCTTGGATGATTCCTTGTGCATTAGTGACTAAATAGCCATCTGGTGCCAACTCGAATAAATCTTGGTAGCGTTGGCGCTCTGCTTCCAGCAAATTACGCGTTTGTAGAAGTTCCTCATTTTGCTGATACAGTTCCTCCGCCGCTAACTGTACCATTTTAGAGGTGCTATAAAGTTCTTTAAAAGCTTGCGGTAGCAAATCCGGCGGTATCCAAGGTAATACACTAGCAGTCTGGTACAAATCTGCTAAACGCTTGTGCAATGCTTCTGCGCGTTGGATAAATTGTTCTATATTCACCTTAAATTACCGCTACTTGCTTGCAGAGGGTTAGCAAAGATAAGTCCACCTGTAAATCTTGGAACAATTTGCAGCATCCTTAAGCTGCTAAGTAATCTCTAAATAGATATATTTATTCTCAACTTCGGGAAATTTACACCCTCCCCACATCGAAGTAAATCAGTACTTTAAACTAATATCTTATTGCAATTCCCGGCATAAATTCTCCCAGAACACCAATTGATGATTTTTACTTGCAAGGCCTTACCAAAAAATAGTTTGCGCCCTGTGGCTATTGCTTCTATCTACGGTAGTAAGATGCGGTGAATCTAGCCAAGACTTAATCAGGATGCTAGGGTGTAATACCCATTCGTCAACACGTT
Organism: Cylindrospermum stagnale PCC 7417; assembly: GCF_000317535.1. Classification (NCBI taxonomy): domain Bacteria; kingdom Bacillati; phylum Cyanobacteriota; class Cyanophyceae; order Nostocales; family Nostocaceae; genus Cylindrospermum; species Cylindrospermum stagnale. The sequence goes on along the minus strand of NC_019757.1, from coordinate 1,034,298 downwards.
GTAAAGTGTTTCCGTCGTGGTTTACATCCCCTTATGCAACAGTTTTTAATTGTTAATTGTTAATTGTTTAAGCTGGTTTCCAGGTGCCGTGGAAGCTGTGGGGTACGACGCTGGGTAGTCCTAGCTTGCAAACTGGTTCTTCGTCTAGGCGATCGCTATTCAATACCCAAACTTCACTACTATGGGAATTACCATCGTAGACAACTGTTACCACCCAACTCTGTTCAGGATTTTGGGAATCTTCAGCATGAATAGGTTCTGAAGGATAGCGATTTTCTTCTAGGTTGGCGGTGGTGAGGGTGGCGGTTTTGTGGTCAAAACGAGCGATCGCATTGAATATTGCTTGACTTATGTCGGCTTCTGGGCGGGATACAGACAAATATGTGTGCCGCGAGGCTTTTCCCACATTTTGCTGAGGTACAGTCGGAAATTCACAATTTTGGTCTAAAATTTGCTCAATTGCTGTAACTTTACCAGTTTGAGGCTGTAGACAAACTCGCGAAAGTGTACTTTGCGCCAGGGTGTGCGTTTCACCTGTAGCCACTTCCTTGAGAAATTGGTTGGTCTGAAAGTCTGCATAGCGGGCGAGATCCACAATCACAGCACCGCTAGCATCTACATAACCGTTGGCGAAATGCCACTGAAACCAAGGTTCGGTTTCACCACGACTGACTACAGATAATGTCTCGCGGTCAAGCACCAAAATTTGCGTTCCTCTTTTCGGTTGCCATTGTAGCGAATCACTATAGTTGCTTGTACCCAGCAGCACAGGGGGAATATTTAACCGCACTGGAGGAATAAAAAATATTAGATATTGCCCAGCTAAGACAAAATCATGTACCAGTGGCACTCCATCTAACGGATATGCTGCTTTTTGGATAATTTGACCAGTGTAATCACTTTTGTAAATATTCAGTGTGGCATTTTTTCCAGGGCTGATGCCAAAATTGAAAATCTCCCCTGTTTGGCGATGGGCTGCGCCCCGCCATAGGCGATCGCATTTACAATGGGCAGAATAACTTAAGCCTTGTGTTAACCCCCCTAAATCATCTTCATTAAGAGTCTCTAGATTTTGCAAATCCAAGGCATGGGGTTTACCTCCTTCCCACAGTGCCAACAGTTTATCTGGTAAAGCTAGTACTGAAGTGTTAGCGACGTTCTTGATTGGTTTTAACCATTGATTCCAAATTAGCCCTGGTGCGGTCATCCCATAGTTACCATAAAGCAGTTTCCCCGCAGCGGCTTCTTGTTGATAGCCAGCGGTTTGCACATAGCGATAAACTCCCGTAGCGCCAGCATCAGTAAAATGAACAGCGAGAATTGCCCCATCCCCATCAAACCAGTGTCCAACATGGATGCCACCGCGTTCTAAGCGTCCTGGCCCGTTGCGGTAGAGTGTGCCACGCAAGCCTTCAGGGATTTTGCCAGCGAGAATCGGCAGTTGGGTGAGGGGAAATTCTGTTGCTGGTTTAGCGATCGCCTGAGCCCAAGCTTTTTTAGTTGACTTTTTCTCTATTGTTTGCATAAACATCCTCTTCCCAGTGCAGGATAGCTGTAAAGGTTTGAGATTTCTTTCTCTGAGCCTGTTGCCATGAAATCATAGGGCATTTATCTGGCTATCTTTTCTTTTCCTTATTGTTACTCAACTGCTAGGAACCTACAACATCCGCGCCTCAATCGCTTCCCAGGTTGTAGCTGACACCCGCAAGGCTTCAGATCCCCGACTTCTCTAAGAAGTCGGGGATCTGAATTATTTATATCCCTAAAGAGAACTTTATACAGCACTTTGCTCAACAGTCAGGTACAAAATTAAATCCTATAACCCATGCCCTGTAAACCTTTTGGATATTTAGGTGTGGTAATGCAACAAGAACAGTGCTGTAGTTAGCATTGATAAAGCAAATGAACAATGCATAGATAAAAAACTAGAGTTATTATTCGATAATTAAATGCTTCTATTATATATAAGAATTAATTAGAGCAAATATCGCTGATTCCTTTAATTAAGTTATTCCAATTTTGCCAAGATAAGGGTAAGCTATTTTTAACAATATTAAGCAAAGATAAATTTGCCTGCTTTGACATAGCTAGGTTGACTGGGATCAACGCTGGTTGATTTATAATCCCTAATTTTTGAGACAAATATAGAGGTAAGTGAATGGCTCAGTACTTGCTTGATAGCTTGTGGTTAGTCCCTTGCTATGCTTTGATAGGTGGACTTTTAGCCGTGCCTTGGTCGCCGGGGATAATTCGCAAAACAGGGCCTAGACCGGCGGGTTATGTCAACTTAGTAATGACATTTTTGTCGTTTCTACACGCTGTAATTGCCTTGAATGCTACCTGGAATCAACCCCCGCAAGAAATATTTATTCCTTGGCTATCTACCGCTGGGTTAGATTTAACCATTACTTTAGAGCTTTCTTCAGTAAGTGTTGGTGCGATCGCCGTAATTACCGGCTTGAACTTTCTGGCGCAGATATTTGCCATTGGTTACATGGAAATGGATTGGGGCTGGGGACGCTTCTTTTCTTTGTTGGGATTATTTGAAGCCGGACTTTGTGCCCTTGTTCTGTGTAACAACTTGTTTTTTAGCTATGTGATTTTGGAAATCCTCACTTTGGGAACCTACCTGCTAGTTGGCTTATGGTTTAGTCAACCGTTGGTAGTCTCAGGGGCGCGAGATGCATTTTTAACCAAACGGGTGGGAGACTTATTTTTGTTGATGGGGGTGCTGGGGTTATGGCCCCTAGCAAAGACTTGGAATTATACAGAATTAGCTACATGGGCGACAACTGCTGATGTTAACCCCACAGTTATTACATTAGTGGGTTTGGCGTTAATTGCTGGTCCGATGGGCAAATGCGCCCAATTCCCCCTGCATCTATGGTTAGATGAAGCGATGGAAGGCCCAGTTCCTAGCACAATTTTACGTAACTCGGTGGTAGTTGCTAGTGGTGCCTGGGTGCTGGTTAAACTGCAACCTGTATTAACTCTATCGCCTGTAGTTTCTTCAGCGATGATCGCCATTGGTGCAGTTACAGCCGTTGGTGCTTCCTTAATTGCGATCGCCCAAATTGACATCAAACGCTGCTTATCTTATTCTGTTAGCGCTTACATGGGCTTAGTCTTCATCGCCGTGGGAGTAAAACAAGACGAAGCTGCACTCTTATTAGTCCTCACCCACGCCCTAGCCGCAGCCCTCTTGGTAATGAGTACTGGGGGCATTATCTGGAACAGCATCACCCAAGATGTCACCCAACTCGGCGGACTGTGGAAACGCCGCCCCATATCAGGATTAGCCTTTATCGTCGGCACTTTGGGATTAATTGGTTTTCCACCCCTAGGTAGTTTTTGGGCATTGTTCAAATTAGCAGATGCACTGTGGACAACTCAAAAAGGGTTAGTAGTGGTGGTGATCGCCGTCAATGTCTTAACAGCCTTTAGTTTAACCAGAGAATTTTGTTTAATTTTTGGTGGTAAATCCACACAAATGACAGAGCGCTCGCCTGAAGCTCACTGGCCCATGACCTTGCCAATGATCATTTTACTAGGCTTTGTCTTGCATATTCCCTTGGTGTTGCAAAGCTTATCATTGCTACCCGATTGGGCAACCCTAAATAAAGATGTCGCCCTACTTTTAATTTGGTCAAGTGTTTTTGGTTGCAGCCTCAGTGGCGTGATTTATTTAAGCAACATTCCCAAACCAATTCGCCTACCTTGGAAAGGTTTACAAGACTTATTAGCAAACGACTTTTACACCCCAAGAATCTATCGGCTTACAATCATTTTCAGCGTTTATCAAATTTCCAAATTTGCTGATATGATTGACCGCTTTGTAGTTGATGGCATCGTTAATTTGGTCGGTTTATTTTCGTTGTTAGGTGGGGAAGGTCTCAAGTACAGTACCTCTGGACAAACCCAATCTTATGCCTTAACTGTTCTTTTAGGAATCGGCTTTTTAGGAATGTGGGTAACTTGGCCATTCTGGAAACTACAGTTTTTAAACTTAGGCTTCTGATCAGGATTTAAGGATTAATCTTGATAATTGTCAAATCAATGATGTTAATCCTTTAAGCTGACAATCTTGTTACCAATTACCGATTACCGTTCGGAGTTCGGCGAAGGCTACTTCGACCGGCTCAGTACAAGTCACTCGAGCCGCTGACGCTCACGGCGAAGCCCATCACCAATTACCCATTACCAAATATAATATGCTGAGTGTTTTAATCTGGATACCAATTATCGCAGCGGCAGTTATCGGGTTTTATCCTGGTAAAGCCATCCCAACAAGTCGCATTCGGTTGGTAGCCTTAACCATTAGTGGGCTAGTTCTGCTCTGGAATCTTTTTATTTTGTTGAAATTTGATATCAGCAATCCAGGGATGCAGTTTCAAGAATATCTTCCCTGGAATGAAACTCTCGGTTTGAGCTATCAATTAGGAGTTGATGGGCTATCCGTGCTGATGTTGGTGTTAAATAGCTTGCTCACCTGGATTGCGATTTATAGCAGTGGTAAAGACACTGAAAGACCCCGGCTTTTCTACTCGATGATTTTATTAGTTAGTGGTGGGGTTGCCGGTGCTTTTCTAGCAGAGAATTTACTGCTATTCTTCCTGTTTTATGAATTGGAATTAATCCCCTTTTATTTACTAATTTCGATTTGGGGAGGAGAAAAACGGGCTTATGCTGGAATTAAATTTCTGATTTATACCGCTGTTTCCGGCGCATTAATTCTGGCAACTTTTTTGGGTACAGTTTGGCTAACTCATGCTACCAGCTTTGCCTTTGATGCAGTTTCTACTCAAAACCTCTCCGCTGGACTGCAAATCGTCCTCCTAGCGGGAATAGTGCTAGGTTTTGGCATCAAAATTCCTCTAGTTCCCTTCCACACTTGGTTACCTGATGCTTACGTTGAGGCTTCAGCACCGATTGCGATTCTCCTTGGTGGCGTCTTGGCGAAGCTGGGAACCTATGGTTTATTAAGATTTGGGATGGGATTATTTCCTCAAGCTTGGAGTATTATCGCCCCAACTTTAGCAATTTGGGGAGCAATCGGCGCTATTTATGGGGCAGTAATTGCGATCGCCCAAAAAGACATCAAGCGCATGGTAGCATATAGTTCCATTGGTCACATGGGCTATATCTTGCTAGCCAGCGCCGCCAGTACACCCCTCGCCCTAGTTGGTGCTGTCGCCCAAATGTTTAGCCACGGCATTATTCTCGCCATCCTCTTCCATTTAGTGGGAATAGTCGAAGCCAAAGTTGGTACCCGCGAATTAGATAAACTCAATGGCTTAATGAGTCCCATTCGTGGCTTACCCCTAATTAGCGCTTTACTCGTTCTCAGCGGCATGGCCAGCGCCGGAATTCCCGGTTTAACAGGATTCATTGCTGAATTTATCTCCTTTCAAGGCAGTTTCTCCGCTTTTCCCATCCCGACGCTATTGTGTGTAGTTGCATCCGGCTTAACCGCTGTTTATTTTGTTATCCTCCTCAACAACACTTGTTTTGGCAGACTTAACAACAACTTTGCCTACTATCCTAAAGTGTTATGGTCTGAAAAAATGCCAGCAATAATTTTGGCAGTTCTCATCATCTTCTTAGGAGTTCAACCTACTTGGTTGGTGCGGTGGAGTGAACCCACAACCACAGCAATGGTGGCGACAATTCCCAGTTTAGAAAAAACCGTAATCGCTCAAGTTGCTGTTAAGTAATATAGCAATGCTATCTGTTTTGTGAAAATAGTTTGATAACGAACAGCAAAGGACGCTGCATAGCGCAAAGGAAAGAAAGAGAAGAAAGAAAAGAGAGAGAGAAATTTAATTTTTCATGAATTATTTAGGATTGTCTTGGAAAGGAAATAAAAATGGTACAAACTCCAGATAAACCAGCAACGAAATTACCTCCATCGACACATGAATTTGCTGAAGTTATACATCGCCTAGAAGCTGGCGGGGCAATGTTGCCAGATACCCCAGAAAACCTGATGCAAATTATCGGGTTATACAAAGCTTACGCCGTGCCGATGGATTTCTACTGGCGCGACTTACTTTATATCGCCGAACAAGAATTTTTAAACCCTTTGCCCTTGTTTAAATACTTCTTACCCAAAGAATATTTAGAACGCCATAATCATTACGCTGGCGATGATGCCGATTTACGAATTTGGCGCGGTGAAGCCACAGCCCATCCAGAACTTTTGGCATTTATTGAAAAAGGCGAAACCTTGAAAATGCCCAAGTTATTACACCACTTATTCCACGATCGCATAAATATGGAATTTGCGGAAGCTTGTATGCGGGCGATGTTGTGGCATCGGGGAATGGGTGGGCAATTTGACCCTTACCTAGATTCCGAGGAGTACAAAGCCAACGCCGACAAGGCTATTAACGCATACTTCCAAGGTAATCCGGTGATGCTGGGGCTGTACAAGCTGTTTCCCGATATGTTTTTGGAACAGTGCCGCCAGATGTCTTACTACGCCAATCTCGGCTTATTCTGGGAAGTGATGGCGCCGGTGTTCTTTGAAATGTCCGATATCTATGACGAAGGCGGATTTAAAGGCGTTCCAGACGCAATGCAGTTTTTAGTTAATGGTATATTTGCGATCGCCGGACGCCCGATTTACCATCACGTCTATATTCGTGGACAATGTTACGAAATTGTCCCTAAATCCAAAGGTTTCACCTGGCTATACGAAGCCGCATTACCCTATGTAGAAGCTGTTTTCTACCGTACCTCCCCCTTTAGAGGCACAAAATCATATAACGCCCAAGCAAATCAAGTACCAGAAAATCAAAAAGACTTTCACTACGGCATCCTTTATGCTGATTTATTCCCAGTTGGTACTGCTGGCATTCCGCCCACATTATTAATGCAAGATATGTTGCATTTTCTGCCCCCATATCTAATTGAATACTACAGCAAACATTGCCGGGGTGAAGATGATATGTTGATTCAGTTGGGGGTGAGTTTCCAACGGTCAATGTATACCGTTACTTCTGCGGTAATTCAAGCATTAAGAACTGCACTTTTATATCCTTTAGATGACCCCAACCCCAAGCATTTACAAGCTAATCGAGACTTCTTTGAAATGCAGCTAAATCGTTTCACTCGTCCTGATTATAACATTCGTGATGCTGCCCGTTTAGGGAGTATTCAAAATCAAGATTATCGATAAGAGATCCCCCAACCCCCCTTAACAAGGGGGGCTTTTTTTGTCGGTGTGTGTCAGTTTATGGAGGATTTACTCATTTTTACCCATAGCGTTTAGATCCCCCCAACCCCCCTTAACAAGGGGGCTTTTTTTGTTGGTGTGTGTCAGTTTATGGAGGATTTACTCATTTTTACCCATAGCGTTTAGATCCCCCCAACCCCCCTTAACAAGGGGGGCTTTTTTGTTGGTGTGTGTCAGTTTATGGAGGATTTACTCATTTTTACCCATAGCGTTTAGATCCCCCCAACCCCCCTTAACAAGGGGGGCTTTTTTGTTGGTGTGTGTCAGTTTATGGAGGATTTACTCATTTTTGCCCATAGCGTTTAGATCCCCCCAACCCCCCTTAAAAAGGGGGGCTTTTTAGGCTTTAACCATTAAAAAGGGGGGCTATATTTCTCCCTTACTCCTCTTTCACCCCCTTAAAAAGGGCGTGGAAGAGGCGTTCGGTTCTAATTTGTGGCAACATTACATAAAATAGGTATAAATCTTATTATGACAAATAAATCACCATCGAATTCTTGGATTATCTGCCACAAACCTAATCCCCAGGCTAAATTGCGGTTATTTTGCTTACCTTACGCCGGTAGTAGCGCGGCGATTTATCGCTCATGGTCTGAGGGTTTACCGGGGACTGTGGAAGTTTGTGCTGTGGAACTTCCGGGAAGGGGAAGACGGATGAAATTGCCTCCCATCACAAGGTTAGAGACTCTGGTGAGTGAAATAGCTGAAAATATGACACCATTCTTAGATAAACCATTTGCTATTTTTGGGCACAGCATGGGTGCATTAATCAGTTTTGAGTTAACCCATCTCCTGCGTTCTCAATATGGTTTAACTCCATTGCACCTATTTATCTCTGCACGTCGCGCCCCACAAATCCCGCGGACAAAACGACCTATTCACAATTTACCGGAAGCTGAATTTCTGGAAGAACTGCGCTGTCTCAACGGAACTCCTAAAGCAGTCCTAAAAAATGAGGAACTAATGCAGGTGTTTCTCCCGGTGTTGCGGGCAGATTTTGCAGTTCTGGAAACTTATGTTTACACTCAAAAACCAACCATTGATTGTCCTGTGTCTGTTTTTGGCGGTTTGCAAGACCAAGAAGTTAGTTATGATGATTTGCTAGGATGGCAAGAACAAGCGATGGGCACATCTTTCTCGCTGCAAATGATTGAGGGCGATCACTTTTTTATCCACTCAGCCCAAGCCGTCTTACTTCAGAGTCTAGGGAAAAAGTTGCTTTAGGGACTTCCAAGAAATAAATTATACATTTTGTGGCGTTGGGCTGTTAGCCCTTTCGGAATATGGAACGGGTGGGGACACCCATCCTACAAGAAAATTTGGGAGATTTTTTTATTTGGAAGCCCCTGAGGCGATCGCAGCGGCCCTAATATTTATTAGGATCTTTGTTGCGATACGTTAACAAAATTTCTCAAAGCCTAGCCGAAAACCGTGCTGTGGTAACTTGGGGATGCGCCCGGACTCAGCAAATTTTAGACCAAGAGAAAAATTATGGCTCAGTCAGTTTCGCCAGCCCCAAAACCCCTTGATACTGTTGCACCAGAGAAAAGCAAGGGTAAACCTTCTCCCCGGTTACTCATCCCCTTAGGCTTATTACTCATAGGGTTTGGTTTATCAAGTTGGTATTTTCTTTCGTCGCCTGCAAAAACTAACATCCTGCGGGTAAGCGGTCGTATAGAAGGTTACGAAACTGATATTGGTGCCAAAGTAGCCGGTCGAGTTGAGTCGGTAGCGGTGCGAGAAGGAGAGGAAGTTAAAAAAGACCAGGTAATTGTCAAACTAGATGACGCAGAGATGCAAGCTCAACTCAAGGGAGCATCTGCCCGTTTAGATTCTATCCAGAGACAAGAAGAACAAGCGCGGTTGCAAATTAATTTATTGCAAAGTCAGCTTTTGGAAAACCAGCTTTCTTTGCAGCAGTCGGTGGGAGATAGCAAAGGGCGGGTTTTTCAGGCTGAGTCATCAGTTGCTTCATCCCAGGCACAATTAAATCAAGCGATCGCATTAGTCGAACAAGCCAAAGCTGAATTGAAACTCGCCCGGATAAATCGCGATCGCTATTCTAAATTAGCGCAAGAGGGAGCAGTTACCAAGCAACAAGCTGACCAAGCCCAAACAACTTGGGAAACCGCTTTAGCCACAGTCAAATCACGACAAGCGGCGGTACAATCTTTTAGAAAATTAGTCAACTCTGCCCAGGGTCAATTGACACAAGCCAGAAGCACAGGGTTAAATCCCTTAATCCGTGACTCACAGTTATCTGGCTTACGCACGCAGTTAACACAAACGCGCTTGAAGCTACTAGCCGCCAAAGCTGATGTCGACAACGCCAAAGCTTCCCAGCAAGAGACTACAGCTAAAATGGCTAACTTGAACGTGATCAGCCCGATTGACGGTGTAGTCATCAGTCGCAATGTGGAACCAGGAACCGTAGTCACCAGCGGTAAAACCCTGCTGACAGTGATTAATCCCAACACCCTCTATCTGCGAGGTTTTATCCCCGAAAGCGAAATTGGCAAAGTGTATATTGGTCAACAAGCCCAAATATTTCTAGATTCAGCACCCAAAACCCCCCTAAGTGCCAAAATTGCCGCTATCGATACCCAAGCATCTTTTACGCCAGAAAATATTTATTTCCAGCAAGACCGGGTGAAGCAAGTTTTTGGTGTAAAAATTAGTATCGACAATCCTGGGGGGTTAGCCAAGCCAGGAATGCCAGCAGATACCGAAATTATCCTCGCCCCAAAGGCGAATTAAAAGGCAAAATTGTCTATGAAAAGAATTTTGTCTCAATGTCGCAAAGAGTTGGCACAATTCCAGCGCGATCGCTTCACCTTAGCCCTGGCATTTCTGCTGCCATTTATGACCTTAATTATTTTTGGTTTCGCAATTCGTCTAGAAACTAAAGATATTCCCTTATTTGTCCAAGATTTTGACATCAGCCCCCTGAGCCGTGCCTACACAGAGCGGTTATTTGCTACTAATCAATTTCAGCCGATTAATCAAGGTAATTTCTCAGCTTTAGACACCAACCCCCAAGCAGTGATTGATCAAGGAATTGCCAAAGCCTCTGTAGTGATTCCCCCCGATTTTAGCCGACGAATTAAATCAGGTTTACAGAGCAAAATTCAAGTTTTAGTTGATGGCACAGATGTAAATAATGCCCGGATTATTAAAAATAGTATTCAGGCTACGACCAAATTCTTCTTAAAAAACTCTGGTTTACCATCTTCGACTGATAAAGTTATTGCCCACATCCGCCTATGGTTTAATCCAGGGAGGAAAGAATCTCTCTCTATTATCCCTGGTGTTTATGCTTTGATTCTCTGGATTTACCCGTCTTTATTAACAGCAATCGCTATGGTAAGGGAGAAAGAAAAAGGCACAATTTTACAAGTATATACTTCTAATCTTAGTTCTGAGGAATTTCTCTTAGGAAAAGCTTTAGCTTACTTACTAATAGGCATTAGCGAAGCTGTATTAATCATGGTGATGGGTTCAGTAATTTGGCAATTAAGTTTTGCAGGCGGAGTAGTACCTTTATTGCTGGGCACAATAGCATTTTTAATAGATAGTATTATGTTTGGTTTATTGATTGGGGTGCGTGCTACCAATCAAAATGCTGCTGTCCAAGCTGTGGCATTTTTGGGTTTTTTAACGGCTTTGCTATTATCTGGATTCATTTATCCCCTGAGTAATATTCCCTTCCCATTGTCACTATTTTCAGCTATTGTTCCAGCCCGTTACTATATTGAAATAACTCGTGATGCCTATGTGCGCGGCACTGGTTTGACAGGTATTTGGTTCGCAATGCTCATGCTAATTATTTTGGGTTTGTTGTTGTTTAATGCAGCGCGTCGTAGCTTAAAAAGAATGCAGTTGTCAGATTAGTTTTTATGTAGATAACGGTTTATAGTTGGGTAAAGTAAAGTTTTAACCTCTTCCCTACAAATGTAAAGACCTTGCATGCAACGTCTCTACTAAATCATTACCCCATATTTTCTAAAAAATCAAAAAATGAAAATAATTTTCAGTTTGTTTAATAGCCGATTTTGGAGTTTAGTTATTAAAGAATTAAACCAAATATTGAGGAGCAAACAGACTGTGATTCTGTTGATAATTCCGCCAACTATCCAAATGTTGCTATATGGCTTTGCTCTCAATCCAGATGTGCATTTTATTAAATTAGGAGTTGTGGATTATGCTAATACTTATCAAAGCCGGGAATTAGTCTCTGCGTTGACACAAAATAACGTTTTTGTTGCTAATAAATATTTATTTGATTCTCAAGAGTTGGGCGAGGAAGTACGACAGGGAAATATTACAGTTGGGTTGATGATTCCCTCGGACTTTAAACGAGATTTAGCTGAAGATAAATCGGCTGAGGTTCAGGTTTTAGTTGATGCTGTTGATGCCAATACTGCGGGAATTGCTCAAGGTTATCTAAGTCAGATTATCAATCAATTTAGTCGGCGGTTGTCAGCTAATCAAGCACCAGCATTAGTTAGCCCAGAAACGATATTTCTGTATAATCCTGGTTTGATAAGTAGTTGGTTTTTTGTACCAGGGGTTTTGGGCTTGGTTTTAACTCTGATTAGTTCCTTGGTTTCTTCAGTTACGGTTGTGCGAGAAAAAGACACAGGAACCCTAGAACAACTGTTAATGACTCCAGCGGCAGCTTGGGAAATTCTGCTGGCGAAAATTGTGCCGCTGTTTATCTTGTTGATGGGCGATGTTATCTTGTCTTTGAGTTTAGCAAGATTAGTTTTTAAAGTACCTTTTAGAGGAAATTTATGGCTATTTTTAGGATTATCAGCGCTGTATTTATTTGTGGGAATTGGTATTGGGATTATGCTGGCAACAATTTGTCGCACACAGCAACAAGTTGTCCTGACTTCGTTTTTTATTAATTTACCATTGATTCAACTTTCTGGGGCGATCGCACCTTTGGAGAGTATGCCCGAAGTATTGAGGTATCTTTCGCTACTAAATCCCCTACGTCATTATATCCAGATAGTCCGGGGAATTTTGCTCAAAGGTGTCGGGTTAGAGGTGCTATGGTTGAATGCGATCGCACTTTTGTTGTTTGCGATCTTGCTGTTGTCCATTAGCATCAACAGGTTTCGCCGTCAGTTGAGTTAAATTTCAGTTAACTGTCTGAAGCGTTTATCCTCTGTAATCTCATCAAAATCGATGTCAGCGGCGGCTTCTTCTTTGTATCGGCGATTAATTTGAATCGCCTTTTCTAGATTTACCACGGCTGGTTCGGCTTGTCTTTGCAGCGCATAGCAGGCGGCTTTGTTGTAATATGCACTGGCGTAGTTTGGCTGAATTTCTAGCGCTTTGTCAAAACTAGCGATCGCATCATCATCTTGTCCGAGTCTCACCAAGGTATAACCCCGCTTATCCCAGATTTTGGGGGAATCAGGTTGGAATTGCAGCGCTTGATCGAAAGATGCGATCGCATCTTCGTATTTGTCCAACTCTACCAGGGAAAGACCGCGATTTAACCAAGCAACTCCATCATCCGGTTTCACTTGGGTGGCTTTATCAAAACAGGCAAAAGCTTCTTGATGTCGTCTTAAATAGCCAAAAGCCACACCGCGATCGCACCAAGCTTGGTGATAATCTGGTTGAATCTGAATAGCTTTATCATAAGATGCGATTGCTTCTTTATAACGTTTCAACCGGACTAAAACTATCCCGCGTTTCAACCAAGTCACCGCATCATCAGGATTAATTTTTACTGCTTTTTCGTAAACAGCAAAAGCCTCTGGATAGCGCTTTTCAGACAATAAATTATCTGCCTCTTTCACATATTCATCCGCCGTCAATTCTGGTTTGGATGCTGGTGACTTGATTTGATCTTTAACTTCTACACCGGGTGCAGGTGAACTCTCAGCCAGTTCTTGCAAGATTAAATCCTTACGTTCTTGAGCATCTAACTGTAATTCTGAGAGTTGAGAGCTAAACTCATCTGCTAATTTTCTCAGCCTCTCTAAAATGAGATTTTTTTGTTGTTTCGTGTACTTTTGTAATTCTGAAAATTGAGAGTTAAATTCTAAACTAGACTTTTCTAAATTTTTAATAATTTTCTCTTGCTGTTGTTGAGCATCCACCTGTAATTCTGAGAGTTGAGCCGAAAATTCTAACTGTAAATTTACTAAACTCTCAATCATTTTATCTTTTTGATTAAAAGCATCACCCTGTAATTCAGAAATTTGTGATTTAAAGAGATGATTTAATTTTTCTAGATTTTCTAGAGTGCTATTTCTTCGGTTTTGAGCCTCAACTTGTAATGCCGATAACTCAGCGGTAAATTCTAACTGAAATTTTGTTAAATTTTCAAGAGTATAATCTTTTTGGTGCTGAGTATCAGAATGCCAGCCAGCAAGTTGAGATGCAAACTCAGAACGGGATTTTTCTATATTAGCAATAGCCGTATCCTTTTGTTTTTCAGCAGCTATTTGGAACTCTGCTAGTTGAGAGGCTAATTCAGATTCTAATTTTCGGAAACTCTCCAGAGTTAAATCCCGCAGTTCTTGAGCAGTTAACTGCCAATTAGATAGTTGAGAGGCTAATTCAGATTCTAAATTACTGAGGATTTCTAAAGTTAAATCTCTTTTGCGTTGAGCAGATAACTGTAATTCAGATAGTTGAGCGGCTAACTCAGATTCTGAATTAGCGAGTATTTCTAGAGTTAAATCTCTTTTGCGTTGAGCAGAAGACCTTAATTCAGATAGTTGAGCGGCTAACTCAGATTCTAGATTACTAATATTTTGTTGAGAGGCTTTAATGTCCGATGCTAAAGTTGCCAGAAATTGTTCTTTTGCTTGCGACAACTCAGATATAAGTATAGATAAATTTTGTTGCTCGTTTTTTATATTCAGTCTCAGAATATCAGCTTCCTGTGCCAATTCATGATTTATATTCTTCGCTTCTTGAATGATATTTTCTGCTTCTTGCTTAACAGCAGTTAGCTGATTTTGTAAGCTTTCCATTCCTTGTTGTTGTTTCATGGCTCGCTCAACAATTTCGCGAATTACCGCGCGTCGTAGTAGCCAAAGTGAAGCAATCACCGCAACGGGAAACAGACTCAATATAGTTAGCCAGACGTTGAACAGGGCGGTTGTTCGAGTAAAAGCGCGATTAAAATCGGATTGGACTTGCTGTTGAGTTCGGTTGGAGGCTCGCAGTTGCGCTAATTCTTCCCGCTCTTGATTCGATATTACCTGAGATGGGGTGGCGGTAGGTGCAGGTTGTCCACTGACAACACCAGCAGATAGCAGCATGGATGAAAAAGCGATGGGCAACGCCCCGCTGCAAGCGATCGCACTTTTTAACGCTAAAGTGAAGATGATTGAATTCCTGCTCTTCATAACAACCTTCCCTAATCCGTTGGTCAGCTTTGGCGGCGGCTTGCCTCTCTCCAATCTATGATAGATGACTAGCATTGAACCCTGTTAGCTGTTTACTGTAGAGTGATTACCGACCGTATCTAAGCAATAGCGTCTCGTAGAGAAGCGCTGCTGAGGAAGGTGCAGATCGTACTTCACACCCAGACTCGCAACTACTAGAATAAATTAACAACGCTACAATCCCGTAATCCCTATGCAAGTTAAGGATCTGACCATCGATGAACTGAAAGCTCTGATTCGGGAAACTGTCATGGAAGCTATAAACGAGATTCTACCCGATCCTGATGAGGGTAAGACAGTCAAGGAGGAGTTGAAACAACATCTGTTGGAAATTCGGAAGCGTAGAGAGACAGGAGTTCGCGGTATTTCTTCAGAAGAAGTTATGCACAGACTAGGCTTGGGTGATTGATGAGCTACTTTGTGGAATATGAATCAGAAGCCTTTGCTGATTTAGAAGAGCTAACTCAATCTGTCCAAAAACGCGTAGTTAATAAAATCAACTGGCTGGCTGATAACTTTGACCAAATAACTCCACAACCATTGACGGCTGACTTTTCAGGTTTCTTTAAACTCAGAGTTGGGGATTACCGGGTGATTTATGAATTTAGTCAAGAGGAAAGAATAATCTTCATCAACAGAATTAGACACCGTAGAGAAGTTTACAACTGACTTGATTTTTATTTTTCCTTCCCGTTGCATCGTGTAACACAGTCAAGCCCTCGCTAAGTTGTCATTCCACCTCAGAATGTAACGCATTCAAGCCCTCGCTACGTTGTCATTCCACCTCAGAATCAATTCTGAGGCTAATAGCGAAAGTCTACTGAAGTAGACTAAATAAAGATTTCAGTCCACTTGAGTGGACTTCGGCTATTAGCCTTGAACTTCAGTTCTAGGCGGGGTGTGGTTCAGTGCGATAATTTAAATGTTACAAAAACTTGTTGAATAACAAGCTTTAAAAAAAGGACTATTTTTCTTCATTCAGTTACTTAAATAAACCTCAAACTTAGCGCATCGCTATTTTTTGACACCACTTTTGTTTACTAATTCTCGAATAATTACATGAATCTCTTGAGATAAATTATCAAGAGGATCACGATTAGCTGTATAATAACGATTGTGTGCTGATTTATCTCCTATTGCTTTCAATTTATGTAGATTATTTTTTGTTTCACGCGATAGATTAAATATAGATTCATTGATAAAGTTTCCAATCATCTGATCCAGATTAACATAGTTATTATTTGTATCTTTAATCTTTGAGGCAATAGCATTATGCTCAAAACATTCAATAATTAATGTTTCTATCAATCGCCTTAGCATGACTGCACAAGCATCATAACAAGCGTTAGCGTAGCAAGTATTTACCTGTTGGGCAATACGAAATACATAATCTCTGGTATCTTGTACTATTTCCATTGGAAAAAGAGCCGCTGATGGTTTATCATCATCACTCAAGTTATTTAAGAATCCTAAAAGTATATCTTTGGCGAAGGATACTTGAGCATGAGAGGGATTTTCAGTAAACATTGAATCTTCGTAGGACAAATCCCAAATATGTGGAAGTGAATCCTCCCATATTTTGAGTTCATCCTGTATCCTGGCAGCTTTAAGGGCAACTGAAACGGATTTTAACCAATCGTGGAATGGATATATCCCTCTTAAGCGAGACCCTATGTCTAAATTAGATAATCCCTCAATTCGATTTTTTATGATCTCTTGCTTAGGGTTCATGATTAAGTGCCTTAATGCAGTGTTTTAAATCAAACGTATAGACTAACTGACTACTTAGATATAATAACTGCGATCGCTTATTAACGCTGATTATTTATCCACCAAAAACCTACCAAAACCCCCCACAGCCCAAAATTACTTTGTTAAGAACATTTCCCAGATGTTACCGTCTACAAGTTGACACAGTAGCAAGAGTACTCAAACCATGCAGCGCAGACGGACAAAGGCTTATCGCCCAAAAGCATTTATCAGCCTTAGCTTAATCGCTACCTTCATCGCACCATTAGCCACTACAGCCGCCCCACTCATACCCCCAAACAAAACCGTCAACTGTGAAATTTTAGCTGTCGGTGCAGGATTATCTGGTGTTGCTACGGCTTACGAAGGTTTACTCGCAGGACGCACCGTTTGCTTAACGGAAATTACCGACTGGTTGGGCGGTCAAATTTCCTCACAAGGGACATCTGCGTTAGACGAACGCCCAACCCAGCGGAGTCGGCAATTTTATTCTCGCGGTTATTTGGAATTGCGCGATCGCATCAAGCGCAAATATGGTAAATTCAACCCCGGTGATTGTTGGGTAAGCGACTCTTGCTTTCTACCGCGCGATGCTCACACCATTCTCACCGAAATGCTCAAAGATGCCGAAAAAAAAGGCAATGGTAAATTGCAATGGTTTCCCAACACCGTAATTAAAGACTTAGCAATTAGTGCAGATGGTAAAATCATCAATAGTGCGATCGCCATTCAGCATCAACCAGTTAAAGGCGCACCACCCCTCAACACTTCTCCTTTATCTCAAACCATCGAAGACGCTTATCGCTACGAAAACTCGTCTCGGTTTAACAAAAATATTATCCGCTTCGTCCCCAAGCCAGTTAAAAACAAAACCGCTAATTGGTACGTTGTCGACACCAGCGAAACCGGGGAAATTATCGCCCTAGCTGATGTCCCTTACCGACTAGGCATTGATGCCCGTTCTTACCTAGAACCTTCCGCTTCTAGCACCACAAATGACCCCTATTGCACCCAAGGCTTTACTTACACCTTTGCAATGGAGTCCACAAAGGAACCGCAACAGCAGGCAATGCCGTCATTTTATCCCCAATACGCGCCATATTTCAGCTATGAATTAAAGCGACTGGCGAACTTTGATTTAGTCTTCACCTACCGCCGGATATGGAGTCCTAAACAGGGGACACCAGCAGCATTTGGGGGCGTTAAGTTTAGTACCCCGACGCCTGGAGATATCTCGATGCAAAACTGGACTTGGGGTAACGACTACCGTCCAGGAACTCCCCAAGATAATCTAATTTACTCTCGTCAACAGTTGCAGTCCTCTGGACAGTTAAAACCTGGGGGTTGGATGGGGGGACTGAGAAGCGAAACCCTCCGCAAAGGTGAAGAAAATGCTCTTTCCTATTTTTATTGGCTGTTCGCTGGAACTACAGACTCCCAATTAGGAAATGGTGTGAAGCAACCGCAACTAAATAACCGCTACTTATCAGGGTTAAAATCTCCGATGGGGACGGTGCATGGTTTATCGAAATACCCCTATATGCGGGAAGGACGCCGGATTATTGGCCGCCCTAGTTGGGGACAACCAGAGGGTTTTAGTATCTGGGAAATTGATATATCTCGCCGTAACTATAATGATGAGTATTATGCTAAAACTCTGCCAGCAGATATGTATCGCAGCTTAAAAGCATCACTGGCAGGTTTAGAGGCGACATCGGTAATTTCCGGTCAAACATCACCAGATAAAGCTTTGCGGCGGACTCGTTCTACTATTTTCCCTGATGCTGTGGGTATTGGTCACTACGCCATAGATTTTCATCCTTGCATGACGAACAGCCCAGCAGAAGCCCCTGGTAATACAGAACGTGCAGGTGAAAGGCGTGGTGCAGGACAAGCTTATCCTTTTCAAATTGCTTTAAGAGCAATGATTCCCCAAAAAATAGATAATTTAATTGTGGGGGGTAAAAGCATTGCGACTAGTCACATTGCCTCTGCGGCTTATCGGGTACACTCTTTTGAATGGTCTGCTGGGGCGGCGGCGGGAACTGTAGCTGCTTTTGCTATTAAAAACGCGATCGCACCCTACTCCTTGGTAGATAATTTACCTAAGCCAGAACCACAATTGCAAGCTCTCAAACGTCTGTTAGAGCAAAATGGTAATCCGACTGCTTTCCCCGATACTTCTATCTTTAACGAAAATTGGGATGATTGGCGGTAGGGGTTTCCCTTGTTGGACAGTGGTTTGTTGCAATTGACAACTGACCACTGACAATCGACTAAACTATTTATTAGTAGTGTAGTTTTGTAAAATTATCTTGACTTATTGTTCTATGGTTATAAGACTTTCAGTAGTAGATATTTACGGGATGGCTACAGCACCAACTAAAGCCCCTGAACGGTCTAGCCAAGTTACCCGTAAACCTTACCCGAATTACAAAGTGATTGTATTGAATGACGATTTCAATACATTTCAGCACGTCGCCGAGTGTTTGCTTAAGTATATTCCGGGAATGAGTGGCGATCGCGCTTGGGATCTCACTAACCAGATACACTATGAAGGTCAAGCGATCGTTTGGGTCGGTCCACAAGAAACTGCGGAACTGTACCACCAACAGCTGCGTCGAGCAGGTTTGACAATGGCACCTCTGGAAGCAGCTTAAATTAAAGATCATGGGCAGAACCACGGATGGCAGACTAGTTTGGAATCACTCAACCCACATTCCTGGTCTCATACCCATTTTAGAACGTCTGTGTCAGCGGGATGAAATTCAAACTGTGACACCAGGCGTGATTGGCAGGGTAAAAGGTCATTGTCCGAAAATGCAACTGCGTGTGTCTGTACCGATTCGGGGAGGCTATAAGGTGATTGCCCGGCTGGGTAAAACAGTGCAAGAGGTATTTATCGTCACCAATCTACAGCAGGATCATCTGGAAATGGCGATCGCTCACGCCATGAAACTCTAATGAGCATCAATCGTCAACAGTCAAAAGCTGATCGGGCTATTAACTGTTGACTGTTAACTACTCCTCAACTTGGTGAACTGCAAACTTGTGCAATGGCAAACTGAGGATGCAAGAAAAAGTTAAAAAATATGACAAAGCTGTAGTAATTTTCAAAGTCATTGTTAAACCTTGCCAGTCGGGTAAAAGCATTTTATCCAGAGAAAAAGCGACGCAGTAAACTAGCCAGTAAGAAAAGCTCATTCTCAAGAGAATTTGCTCTGTTTCTTCTGCATCATCTTTGTGTTGCTTGCAGTCCCGCAGTAACAATAGCCCAACAATACAAGCAACAGAAGAAACAGCAACTACAAATTCGTGGCAAAAAAATAGGTTTAACGAATTCATTTGCGTTGATCCCAATATCTATTTTTCTATGAAATTCAGTCTAAAGGAATATTCCTTAGGAATAAGCAAAACATTCACAAACTGCAATAGTTCACCAGAATATATGTAAACAATTGCAACAAAGTTTGTTGTTTCACAAAGTTAGAGTTTTTTAATTAAAATTAGCTATTGCTGTTAAGCAAAGAGATTACAGGCGGAAAATGGGTAACGCGGCTAACTGAAAATCTACCGTATTTATACTAAGTTTAGAGTTGGTCTTGCTCTTTATTAAGTATCAAGGAAGACATTTAGACTACATTTCACCAAGCAAATGTAGAGACGTTGCATGCAACGTCTCTACACTCCTGTCCTTTTTACCCCCTAAGTTCCCCCGGAGTCCAGATGTTCCCTCAAGAGAGCAGAGAAGGGGTAGGGGAGGTGGAGAGTTAGTTCTGATTAAGTTTCCGAGGTTTTGATGTTAATAACGATACTTTTAAAACATCTTCTAACGCAAATTCTCGGTTATGCTCTAATTTTGGCGTGGGTTAGTAATAGTAAGTGACAAAAAAATTAGGTAATTTTTAAAATTTTATCTGCCAAATATTGGCGTTATATTATGCCATAATGTCACGAACTGGGAGTTTATACTCTATTTGATGCCTCCAACACTAAGGGGTGATGGAGGCAATTTGGGTTTGCTACTCAAAGATTAAGTGGTGTGATGTTAGTAGGGCTACAGCAATATATTTACCCGACAAAAAATGTGCAGGGTAAAACTCCAGAAATATCTGGAAAATAGGCTAATTTAGCCTGAACCGAATGCAGAAAAAGAGTTTGTTCTATTGCAGGTAGGTAAGAGGTTTTGATGAATTTGTTAAATTTGGATATTCGTGCGGTTGAATTATCCGCTAATACTGTTGAGCAAAAGATTTTTGGTTTAAGAGACACAACATATCCACGTCCGCAGTTGCAGCGATCGCAGTGGCAAAGCCTTAACGGTCAGTGGAAGTTCGCATTTGACGATGAGGGAAGATGCGCCCAACCCAGCGACCTTAGCCAATGGACTCATCATATAGAAGTTCCCTTTGCTCCCGAATCTACCAAAAGTGGGATTGGCGATCCAAGTTTTCACTCAAACTGCTGGTATGAGCGGGAATTTGCAACGCCATCGGGTGAAGGTAGACTACTGTTGCACTTTGGGGCTGTAGACTATCGCGCTCGTGTGTGGGTGAACGGTCAATATATGGCTGAACATGAAGGTGGGCATACCCCCTTCACCATCGATATTACCCCCGTATTAAATGACAGTGGACAAACCTTGGTGACAGTTTGGGCCCAAGACGATGCTCACGACCTTGCTAAACCTCGTGGTAAGCAAGATTGGCAGTTGGTACCACACAGTATTTGGTATCCCCGCACGAGTGGTATTTGGCAGACTGTCTGGGTTGAGCGCGTAGGCACAACTTATATAGATCACATCCGCTGGACTCCTGACTTCGAGCGGTGGGAACTCAGTTGTTATGTGGCCCTTGCTGGGGATGTGCCAGTTTGCGGCGTTCAAATGAAGGTGAAACTGAGCGTTGGCGATTATGTGCTAGCAAACGATACTTATGAAGTTTTCAATGGGGAAATTAGCCGCCGGATCACCTTTGCCGATCCGGGAATTGATGACTACCGAAACGAATTACTTTGGAGTCCGGAAAAGCCGACCTTGATTGATGCCGAAATTCAGTTGTTTTACCAAAACCAACTGCTGGATCAGGTAAGGTCATACACAGCAATGCGGACGGTAAGCATACAACGCGATCGCTTTATGCTCAATGGTCGTCCCTACTATTTGCGGTTGGTTCTCGATCAAGGTTACTGGCCAGATTCACTAATGACCGCACCCGACGATGATGCCTTGCGACGCGATGTCGAACTCGCCAAAGCGATGGGTTTCAACGGAGTACGTAAGCACCAAAAAATTGAAGACCCACGATTTTTATATTGGGCAGATGTATTAGGGTTGTTAGTATGGGAAGAGATGCCCAGCGCCTATCGTTTTACCCATAAAGCAGTAGAACGTATGACCCACGAGTGGACTGAGGTAATCAACCGAGATGTTAACCACCCGTGTATTGTCGCCTGGGTACCTTTTAATGAATCCTGGGGAGTGCCAAATTTAGTTGAGACGGCAGCTCACAGAAACTACGTCTTGGCAATGTATCACCTGACCAAAACTCTCGATCCGTCTCGCCCAGTGATTAGTAATGATGGCTGGGAAAGTACAGATACTGACATTCTCGCTATTCATGACTACGACACCAAACCCCAGCAATTAGCTCAACGCTATGGCCCTGAAGTTAAACTATCGGATCTGTTTGAGCGTAAGCGTCCTGGAGGACGCATCCTCACCCTAGATAACTATCCACACCAGGGACAACCAATGATGCTGACTGAGTTCGGTGGTATTGCCTATGCCGCTCTTGGACAGCCTGATGCAGATAAAGCTTGGGGATATGAGCGCTGCTCAAATATCTCCGAGCTAGAAATGAAATATGCCGCTCTCCTGGAAACCGTCAACAACATTGAAATGTTCAGCGGTTTCTGTTACACGCAATTCTCAGATACCTTTCAAGAAGCAAATGGTTTGTTGTACGCCGATCGCACGCCGAAATTTCCCCTTGAGGCGATTTGTGCTGCAACCCGACTAGGACAAAGATTATGTACTCCCACAAGCTGTTAAAGCCGGATGGACGCCAACTGACGTTGTACGGACGGCATCCAATAGCTGAGAATATTGCAGCTACTAGCCCTAGTAATGAACCAGTGCAGGCGAATCCTCATCTGCGCTGGCATCCCTTGCGGGGCGAATGGGTAGCTTATGCGAGTCACCGTCAAGGGCGGACTTTCATGCCACCCCCAGAATATAACCCCCTCGCACCCACCAGCAATCCTGAGTTTCCGACCGAACTGCCTCAAGGTAAATATGATGTAGCGGTGTTCGATAACCGCTTTCCCTCGATGACAGTAGTAGCGCAAAATCCGCCTGATTGCATCGTGGACACATTACCTGCCAATGGAGCCTGTGAGGTGGTGGTTTTTACCCAAGATGCCCAGGCTTCTCTGAGTTCTTTGGAGTTGGAACATTTGGATTTGCTGTTGCAAGTTTGGGGCGATCGCACCCGCGAACTCGGAGCAAATCCCCAAATTCAATATGTACTACCGTTTGAGAATAAAGGCGTAGAAGTGGGTGTGACTTTACATCATCCCCACGGGCAAATTTACGCCTATCCTTTTATTCCACCTGTGCCGGCAAAAATGCTGGAAAGGCAGCGGTGGTACTATCGAGAACATCAACAGGGTTTGCTGGCAGATTTAATTCAACAAGAAATTGCCGACAAGCAGCGGATTATTTATCAGGATGAAAATGCGATCGCCTTTGTCCCAGTTTGCGCTCGTTACCCTTATGAAGTTTGGATCGCGCCAATTCAGCCAGTTAGCAGCTTTATCGAACTTACCCCAGAACAACGTTGGGGACTTGCCAAAGCCTTAAAAACCGTCACTCTCAAATATGACGGTTTGTGGAATCGCCCGTTTCCCTACTTGATGGCTTGGTTTCAAGCACCGACTGACGCTTTATCACATCCCGAAGCACATTTACACGCAGAGTTGTATCCACCATATCGAACAAAAGAAAAGCTGAAATATCTAGCAGGAACAGAACTTGCAGCCGGAATGTTTGCCAATGATGCTTTACCAGAAGAAAAAGCCAAAGAATTACAAGCGGTAGCCGTGAACATTGAAATGCCAACTTTGGTTTAAAACCGGAGATAGACGCAGATCAACACAGATCAATCTCATAATTATTTGTGTTACAGCAATTTTCAGGTAAATAAACCACGCGGTAGGGGCACAGCAATGCTCATACGTGTCAACTTAAAGTGGAATCCAACCTAGAAAAAGGTTTGAGAGATGATCTCGTTCCCAGACTCAGGCTCTTAATGCCCATTGTCCGGCTCTGCCTCCCGTCCCTAGCGCCAGAGCCGCTGTGAAATCATTAAGAGTCGGAGACTCTTAACGAGATTTTAAAAGGGTTTTCGCTTAAGTTGACACCAATGAGCAATGCTGTGCCCCTACGACGGATGTGGTTCTGCTGGAATTTGTGTTTATCTGTGGTTTCCTATTTTTTATGAACCAAGAAGTCTCCACAAAGCTCGGCTTAATCAGGCAAACCCTAAACGAAACTGAGGCACAAGGCTTACGTCTACGCCGTACAGATTGGTTTGCTTGGGCGACTGCTGGCGCTTCTAACACCGTGCTGCTAACCTCTGAAACAGGCGTAGCAGAAATATTAGTAACTCCCCAAGACGCTTGGGTATTAACCGATGAAATTGAAGCCCAGCGTTTACAAGATGAAGAACTGCCAAAAAATTTTAAACTGCACATCAACCCCTGGGCTGATATTAAAGCCCGTGAGTCCTTTGTGCGTGATGCTACTGCCGGCGGGGAAGTTTTGAGTGATGCCCCAATTTCTCATCTAGAGAAACCATTACCCCCCTCTCTGCGAGCTTATAAACGCGTACTCATTTCAAGTGAGCTAGAGCGATATCGCCAAGTCGGGCAAAAAGCAAGCATTGCCATGACAGAAGTACTTAAGGCCGCCCAGCCTACCTGGACAGAATATCAATTAGCAGGTGCCGGCGCAGACGCATTGTGGACACAAGGCTTGCATCCAGCCCTGACGCTGGTAGCAGGTGAGAGGCGTTTGCCACTCTACCGTCATGCTACACCCACTGGTGAACAGATTGGACGGCAAGCAATGCTGGTATTCTGCGCTAGAGGATATGGTTTGTATGCGAATCTCACCCGATTTGTGTGTTTTGGTGCGCTTTCACACGAGTCCGCCAAATTACACCGCCATGTCTGCGAAATAGAAGCAGTAGCCTTGAATTCATCCCAACCGGGAACTTCTCTCAACGCAGTTTATCACGCCCTAGCTCAAGCTTATGAACAGCAAGGATTTCCCCATGCCATCCGCCAACATCACCAGGGAGGAACCACAGGCTATTTAGCGCGAGAAATTGTGGCAAATCCCACTACCACTGATAAGTTGACAGAAAACATGGCCATAGCCTGGAATCCAAGTTTAGTAGGCGCAAAGATTGAAGACACTTTCGTCATTCATGGCCATGGAAAGTTGGAAAATCTAACTTTTGACCCCAATTTCCCCAGCGTCGAGGTAGAAGGAAGATTGCGCCCTGTGCCATTAGAGAGATGATTTTTTCTATATAGTTCTAGAAAATAAAATTCTATTTTTATCAAATAGGACTTACGCATAAAATTTCTCAAACTCTATATTCCTCTGTGTCCTCTGCGTCCTCTGTGGTTTGTTTTTCTATTACTTGTGCGTAAGTCCTGTCAAAATCAAACGCATTCTTTCCTTGGAAGCTCACGTTAGTCACGAATGGCAATATCTAAATTCTTTTGCCATCAAATAATCATCATGAATTTCCAACAAATCTTCGGTAAACCACCCGAAACTCAAGCCAGTGCGCCAGGAAGAGTAAACCTACTCGGCGAACATACTGACTATAATGATGGCTTCGTGCTACCGACTGCAATTCCCCAAAGCACAACTGTACAAATAGGTTTTAGTCGCGATGGACAACATCACCTTTACTCAGACAATTTAAACGAGCGAGTGGATATTTTAGAAATTAATTATACGCCGTCTGGATTTGCTAGTTATATTTTTGGCTGTATCGAGGTTTTGAAAAAAGCAGAATACACAATTCCACCGCTGTCTTTATACGTCAACTCCTTGGTTCCTATGGGTTCGGGTTTGTCTAGCAGCGCAGCTTTAGAAGTAGCAACCATTAGGGCTGTGCGCCAACTTCTTGATCTGCCGATTGATGATGTAGAAGTTGCCCAACTTGCACAGCAAGCCGAAATTCATTATGTTGGCGTGCACTGCGGCATTATGGATCAGATGGCTTCCAGCCTCGCTGACACTGAACATCTTTTGTTTTTAGATACTCGTACCCTAGAACGCTGTTTGATTCCTTTTCCTGACAAAGCAGAAATTGTCGTCATCGATAGCGGCGTACCTCGCACACTGGCAACTAGCGGCTATAACCAGCGTCGTGCGGAGTGCGAAGAAGCGGCGCATCTACTAGGAGTCGCCGCCCTACGAGATATTACTGATGTTAAGGCAACAGAAGCGTTACCTGAACCACTAAGACGCCGCGCCCGCCATGTAGTTACAGAAAATAACCGTGTTCTAGAGGTTTTAGAGGGAGTATCATCTCAACGCTTCGGCGAATTGATGAACGCATCCCACGCTAGTTTGCGAGACGATTACGAAGTTTCCATACCAGCTTTGGATACGTTAGTAGAAATTTTGCAGCAAACCGAAGGAGTGTTTGGTGCCAGGTTAACAGGTGCAGGCTTTGGTGGGGCTTGTGTTGCTTTGGTGGCATCAGGTGAAACAAAAGCAATGTCTGCAACTAATGCCCTGAAAAAATACAACCAAGCAGGTTATCAGGGGCGAATTTTGGTTCCCGTTGCCGATTTTGAATGAAAAAACGGGAAACCAATCACTAATAACTAATAACTAATGACTAATGACTAATGACTAATGACTAATGACTAATGACTAATGACTAATGACTAATGACTAATGACTAATGACTAATGACTAATGACTAATGACTAATGACTAATGACTAATGACTAATGACTAATGACTAATGACTAATGACTAATGACTAATGACTAATGACTAATGACTAATGACTAATGACTAATGACTAATGACTAAAGTTATTTTTGGTAACGCCGCTATCGAAGGGAAGAATCGCTGGGGATGGTTCATTGGTCACTTTATCAACCCTGTTGATGATCCACGCTCAACTGAAGTGCTAGAAGTAAAATGGGGTATTCACAAAGCAGGAGAAAGTAGAAATAATTGGGCAGTAAATAACGAAGCAACTACCCTTTCTATCCTGATTAATGGCAGATTTTGCCTTCAATTTGAGGATAGAAAAATTATCCTAAATCGTGAGGCTGATTACGTTTTATGGTGTTCAGGTGTGCCCCATTGTTGGGTTGCTGAGTCTGACTGTACTATTCTTACTGTTAGATGGCCCTCGAAGTCAGGCGATAGTATAGCAAAGTCATGATAAATTTAACTGCGGAGTCTTCCAATTGACGGAAGTCATAACTAATAGCAGCTATTAAAGTGCTGATTAATAGCACTATTAGCTGAGAGTTGTTGACTGATGTTTAAATTTCTCAAACAAGTTAGCGATTATGCCAAACATAGCTTCCTAGCAGGTCGATATATTGGCCAAGGACTATCGGTTACTTTCGACCACATGAACCGTCGTCCAATTACTGTTCAATATCCTTATGAAAAACTGATTCCCTCTGAACGCTTCCGAGGTCGGATTCACTTTGAATTTGATAAGTGTATATCTTGCGAAGTTTGTGTTCGCGTATGCCCTATTAATCTACCGGTAGTAGATTGGGAATTTAATCAAGAAGCTAAGAAAAAAGAACTTAAACATTACAGTATTGACTTTGGGGTTTGTATTTTCTGCGGCAACTGTGTGGAATTTTGCCCAACAAACTGTTTGTCATTTACTGAAGAATATGAACTTTCTACTTATGATCGTCACGAATTGAATCTAGACAATGTGGCGATGGGAAGACTACCTTACAAAGTTACCGATGATCCAATGGTGACACCGCTACGCGAATTAGTCTACTTACCTAAAGGTGTGTTAGACCCTCACTTTCTTCCTCCTGATGGTAATCGAGTCGGTCTGCTGCCATCTGAGATTTTGGAACAAGCTGTAGAAGATATCAACGATATTAAACAGTAAAGCTAAGTAGCTAATACCAATTTTATGTGAGGCTGCACAGAATGATGAAATCAATTTAATTATCCATCTTTATCTGTGTTTATCTGCGTTTATCTGCGGTTAATTCTTTTTCATATCTTAATTCGGCGTTGCTGAATTCAGGTATGAAATGCTCTTGCTTGAATTTTCAAACCTCTTATCTTTGCGTCTTGGCGTGAGGCTAATTCATACTTCAATTATGCAACGCCCTTGATTCTATGCAACTTCATATCAATTTGGTATAACTTTGGAGCTATCATGACACAATTCATATCTTGTAGAAACGTTGCATGCAAAGTCTCTATAGCAATTCTAAATAAGATGTGAACATCTCTTTTTTATCTTCCTCTGCGCTCTCTGCGTCTCTGCGGTAATGCCTCCGGCACGCTGCGCGAACGTTTAAAAAAATACCGTGATACCTACGGCTCCCGTCAGGGATACACAACTCAAATAGGATTGCTATACAGTGTGATCTAATCAATCGAAAACTGCTGTAAAATATCCTCTAGCTGATTTCTTCCAAGTAGCGGGAAATTGCACTATCAAGGCAAGGCATTAATTCGCCGCGACTGCTACCGAGAACGCTGTAATTTGGACGGGGAGCGATTAAACCAAGTTCTCTTGTAGGCATGGCAATTAAATTTTTCACACTAACGCCGGCTTGTTTCGCCGCCAAGCGTACTAGGTCAACCCAGGCGATACCTTGTGTAAGGTTGAATACAGCACTTTTGTTTGCCAAGTGCCACAAACCGGTCTCACCATCAATCAGTAAATCGAGGCTAGCATGGACGAGATCCGGCACGTAAGTAGGCGAAACGATCGCATCCTCAGCAGCGAAAAAAGTATTACCAGCACTGAGTTGACGCAAGGCAATTGTGACAAAGTTATAATCATCCCAAGGGCTAAAGAATGCACTGGTGCGAATTACTAAAGATGCGGGATTAGCCTGCAAGACCAGTTCCTCGGCTAAAGCTTTGCTGTGTCCATACACATTTAGAGGGGCGACGGCATCAGTTTCTACATAGGGGTTAGTTGAAGCACCATCAAATACCAAGTCTGAGGAGAAAGTCAGCAGCGCTATATTATTTTTCTGGCAAGCAGTAGCTAAAATTTCTGCACCAAAAGTGTTTATCCGGATGCAAAGATGCGGTTCGCGCTCGGCATCATCCACCCGCACATATCCAGCAGCGTTCACAACTGCCCATGGCTGCAACTCGGTAAGCACTGCATAGACAGAGGCAGGATTGGCAATGTCTAGTTCTTGGCGTGTCAGTAGGTGGTAAGAAATTCCTCTCGCTTCGCACAACCGCGCAAAAGCCTTGCCCAAAGTTCCTCTTGCCCCGACAATGGCTAGGGGACGTGAGCGGGGAGACAAGGGAGAATTTCGTCTAACTTCCCCTGACTCTACACCGCAACTTACTGGTGGGTATAGTAAACGCTCTTGCCGATGCCACCATCCTGGTGTGTCAAGTATTGGGTGATTGGGTTTGCGCCCTGTAGCTAAATCACTTATGATCTTGGCAATTGCTGTCGGTCTGGGGCTTGGAGAACGCAAATCAAACACACCTGATTCGTAGTTACCAACCCAGCGGGTTACTAAGCTATTCCAATCGTAAGTTCCCAAAAGTGCCCAAGCTGTGACAGCACGGACATCTACACCTTCATTTTGTAATTCCTGCGCCGCATTCCAGACTTCACAAAGCCAACGTAACTGCTCTTCACGGGTGCAGTTGAGGTGAACTTCAGTCACAGCCAGCGGCAGATGATAGCGAAACCATGCTTCTTTGAGCAATGAGCGCGGGCCTGCTGCACCTTCAGCACAAACTCGCACCGCCTCTACATCTGCATACTTATCCTGCTCATTGCCTCCATGAGCCGAAGCTGGATATTTTTCTAAGTTTTCATCCAAAAAGCGATCGCTTGTCAGATAATGATTAATGCCGATAATCTCCGGCGGACAAGTGTTTTGGCAAAAAACCTCAAGTTCAGCTTCATTGATGCCACAGTAGCGCAAGTAATCCCACATGGGATGATTTGGGGTAACTTGACCACACAATAAATCAAAGCTCAACCAGCGACGCTCGTTTTCAAATTCGGCTTGATAAGCCAGCTTTGGTGTACTGTAAATTTTACCTAAATCTTCGGTTTGTACGAGTTGAGCGCTAAAATTAATTTCTCGGATTGCCTGCATTGAAAGTGCGATCGCACGACACTGCCCCAACAAAGCACGGGCAAAAGTTAAATTATCCCGACCGTGGGGATACCAATGACCATACATCCCACTAAATCGCGCCGTTGTTAACGGTTCATTTATCGGCGTGTAATGAGTTACCCAAGGATAGCGTTCTGCAACCGCACGGGCAAACTCTGCTAATTTCTCTGGAAAATTTGGATCTACCAAGCTGGTGTAACGCGGCCCACTGCCATGATGCACCAAGCCCACAATCGGATTAATGCCGAGTTCCCGTAATCTCCCCAACCGCACATCCGCCCAAGACCAGTCAAGATTCTCTAGCCCATTAGCTGCAATTTGCTCCCACAACACTGGGTAGCGAATCGCCTTTATCCCCAATTGGGCAAATAACTCCAGGTCATCCAAGCGTGTAAAATGACCGTTGCGCTTCATCTGGTCAAAATACTCATCACCCACACGATTAAGGGTACACTCGACACCAGCCCACATTTCTAAGGGCAGTTTTGTTTTCATGAGTTTCGAGTTTCGAGTTAAAAACAGTAGCCATAACTAACGACTAAAGTCGATATTGTCTGCCCCTTGCTTTGTTTGGTAAGGGACTTCCAAATAAAAAAACATCCCAAATTTTCTTGTGGGATGGGTGTCCCCACACTTACAATATTCCGGGCGGGCTAGAAGCCCACCCCACAAGATGGATAATTTATTTCTTGGAAATTCCTAAACACTCGTAAACAAAACTCAAGCTTTGACGGCGATTTGTTTGTAGACAGAGAGAGCTTGAGCGACGCATTGATCCATGTTGTAATACTTGTAGGTCGCCAGCCGTCCCACAAAATGGATACCCGGCGTTGCATCTGCCAGCGCTTTATATTTCTTGTAAATTTCCTGATTTTCTGGGCGTGGTACAGGGTAATAGGGATCTCCCTGAGCCTTAGGAAATTCGTAAACAATGCTAGTTTTAGAGTGTTCCTGACCAGTCAGATATTTAAACTCCGTCACACGAGTATAAAGGTGTTCGTTTGGATAGTTGATCACTGGCGCTGGTTGATATACCGGGACGTTATGGGTTTCGTGTTGGAAATCTAGGGAGCGATAAGGTAACTTACCATAGCGGTAATCAAAGAACTCATCAACCGGGCCCGTGTACACCATTTCACCACAAGGTATTGCCTGCTTAATTTCCCGGTAATCGGTGTTTAGCATCACCTTAATATTGGGGTGGGCTAATATCTTCTCGAACATCCGGGTAAAACCATGCAGTGGCATCGCTTGGTAAGTATCCGTGAAATAGCGATCGTCGCGATTGCTGCGGGTGGGAATGCGAGCGATTACCGATTTGTCAAGTTCCGATGGATCGAGTCCCCATTGCTTGCGGGTATAGCCGCGAAAGAACTTTTCATACAGTACTCGACCGACTTTGCTCACCACCACATCTTCTGAGGTGTAGATGTATTCTTTTGGTTCAGCCAGTGCCTTAAAAAAATCCTCCACCTCAAATGTATTGAGATCCATACCATAGAGTTTGTTGATGGTATCGAGGTTGATGGGTATGGGGACGAGTTGTCCATCTACGCTAGCAAGGACACGATGTTCATAACTCCGCCACTGCGTAAAGCGCGAGAGGTATTCAAAGATTTCGCGGGAGTTGGTATGAAAGATGTGGGGTCCGTATTTATGTACGAGAATGCCATGATCATCATAATGATCATAAGCATTGCCGCCGATGTGATTTCGCTTGTCGACAATCAGCACTTTCTTGCCAGACTGACTTGCCAAGCGTTCAGCGATGACGCTACCAGAAAAACCCGCACCAACAATTAGGTAATCAAAGGCGAAGTCTCTAGTAATGATCTTTGGTGATTGTTTGCCGGCAATAGCACCCTGATGATGATTTTTGTCTTCCTTTTGGCGAGTGGCAATCGCCGAATCTATCAATTTCATCATTGATGCCCAAGTCCGATCCCATGAAATTTGCTCCAAAAAGGCATCGACTCGACTCAACCACCCCGATGCTTTGGTGTCTTCTTGCATTGCCTGTTCTGCTGCGATGACGAATTCCGCAACCGTGTCGGCAATTCGCACCAACTTCGTCTCTCCGTAAGGACGCACCACATCCCGAATTGAGGTGGACACTACAGGTTTACCAGCGGCAAGATACTCTGGGGTTTTTGTGGGACTAATAAAGCGGGTTGACTCGTTGCGCGCAAACGGCAGCATCGCCAAGTCCCATCCTGCTAAATATGCAGGTAGTTGTTGATAGTCTTTACCACCGAGATAATGGATATTCTCGGACTGTGGCAGCAATGAGGGATCAATTTTCACAACAGGCCCAATGATCACCAGATGCCAGTCAGGACGCGCTTTAGCAATCCCGCCCAGCAATTCGATATCCATCCGTTCGTCAACCACGCCAAAAAAGCCAATGCGGGGATGGGGAATATGAGCTTGAGGAGCTGGTTCTGCTTTCAGTTTTCTGGCTTGGGCAAAGTGCGGTACATCTACACTGCTAGGAAATGCATAGATGTTTGGGTGCTGGTGTGCTTTATGTTCGTAAAGGCTTTGCCCTCCTGTAAACACTACGTCTGCACGGCGGAATAGTTCAGCTTCGTAAGTCTTTAAAGCGGGTGGCGCTCCCTGGAATCCAGATAATTCATCCATGCAATCGTAGACTACCGCCTGGGGTTGCAAGTGGCGCGTAAATGCGATCGCCATTGGTGTGTAGTACCAGCAGATATACTTGCTAATTTTATGCTCCGCAAAAAAGCCATCGATCAGAATTTGTAAATTGGCGTTTACAGCTTCCTCACTTAAACCTTGCGGTAGATGTGGCACCACAACCACTACCCCACTCGGATCTTGGCTGATATCCAACTGCCGCACCTGTTCAAAGCTAAAAATTGGTTCCTCAATAAAGAATACACGCTTTCCTTGAGCACAGCGACTTAAAAGATGTTGCGGTCTTTGATAGACGAAATTCCAACGCAAATGAGATAGGCAGACTATATCAGCCGTATCTGTAAAGACTTCTATTGTTTGAAAGTTTTTATCGAATGAAGATAAATTCGACGATGTACCTGATAATTGCGATTCGGCTAGCTCAGATCGCTTTGCTTCACTCAGCTTTGACGACACAATATGGCTAGCACCGTTCTTTTTTCTTTGAGCTTTTTCGCTTGCCATAGTTTAACTCAATCCTTGTTTAGAATTAGACTCGCGAATTGCTAAAAAAACCTCAAAAAACTACAAACAAAATCTAGTTTTATCCGTTCTTTTCTAACAATTAATTTGACTTTTTCTCAATTAAAAAATTGATAATAAACTTGTCACATCTAAAAGTCTAAACGTTTATTATCTCTCACTAAAATTATTATAAATAGTAGCGATTATCTCAACTTCTACTAAAGAGATATATTGATATATTCCCAAAGTTGTATTTTAGTTTATACTTAGTATCTGAAAAGTAGCCGCTGCTCATGTCTCTTGATTATCTAGATATCATAGTTCCCCCTGAACATAGTATCCTTTGTCAGAAGCCATAACGCTTGGCAAATACTCCAAACCAGTACCAATGAATACAGTAATGCCGAAATATCTCAGATTCTTCGGATTGTATGTTTCATTACTTATTAAATTAACCTCATGCTGTCTTCAGCACAAAGTCCATAAGTTAGTAACTAATCCTTCTAGAGATAGTTTTATGCTGAAAATTAAAAATAACTTGAATTAAACAACAAAAAAGATATACTAGCAATACACCAATAAAAAATAGAATAAGATAGATTTTATAGCTCTTGAAGTCAATAGAATCCAAGAGACAACAAGACACAATATAATTAAAATCATAGCGCTTTCTAATCTGCTGAGGGACAAATTTATCTGTGTTGCCTGCGGCACGACACAGAGCGGATCGTCTACATTCATCTTCATATGTAGTTTATTAATTGTTGGCACATCTCATTTAATTGAGAAATGCTATAAGAGGATGTTTGAAAAGTATCAAAATTGATCTAGATCCCCCCTTCCCCCCTTAAAAAGGGGGGTAAAACTTCTTAAAATTCCCCAATCCTTGGGGGACTTCGACTCCAATTCCCCCCTTAGAGGATGTTTTAAAAGTCTTTGGTGATGTATCAAAAATATTGAGATCCCCCTAAATCCACGCCAGTCGCTCATGGGGGAGACCCCCAAGACCGCGCTGGCTCCCCTTAAAAAGGGGGACTTTGACTCCAATTCCCCCCTTAAAAAGGGGGGCTAGGGGGGATCTCGATACGACTTGATACTTTACAAACATCCTCTAAGAGAATTTAAATATTTCAAGCTAGTTACAGCAAATTGCAGGTAAATGAGGTACAGATATAAATAATAAAACTCTTGTAGGGTAGGCATCTTGCCTGCCCTACTGTATCTCACTCAGATGAAATGTGCTGTATAAAGTTTATACTACGGTTAATTCTTAACCTACTAGAAATTAGAATATCAAACTACCATTAATTTTCAAGAGTAAAATTAATCACCGAAGCAGACAGTCCAAAATTTACCTTAGCTCGACTTTATCCAAAATTAAGAAATCGATTTTCCTTACCCAGCAAAAACCCTGGCTTTCTGGTAACTACTTTTTTATGTCCCTGGTTTTCGCTCAATTCCAAAAACTAAAACTACCGTCTCACAAGGGTTTCAGCCTCAGGTTTTGGGTTTCGTAAAAATGGATAAAGTCGAGCTTAAAGTCAAAAGACGTATTACTCAATACGGTTTATTTAAGAAAATAATAGATTGGGTTTCCTTGCTTCAACCCAACCTACGCAAATATTGATTTTTAGGCTTAACTCAACGGCATTGCAGCATAATTCAAAACTATTTGCCGCCAATTTAATTGAAAAATTTGTCGAAACGTATTTAGCCAAGAACTAGAGCATTTTTCAAATCTAAGGGTACGAACCAAGTTTTGCCTCAGCAGTTTTGTTCGCAAGCGGCAATGCTAACCCAACTACTAGATAGCTTACCATCTTGCCCGCTATACCACTCTTTTTTCCATATAGGGGCATTGTGTTTGAGGGTATCAATGGCATAACCACAAGCTACAAATGCCTCACGCCGATGAGGACAACCCACAGCTACTAAAACGCTAATTTCCCCAATTTGCAAGCGCCCAATGCGATGATAGATCACTACCCGCTTCACATCAGACCAGCTTGAGCGAATATCGGCCGCAATTTGATAAAATACCTGCAATGCCATCGGTTCGTAAGCTTGATACTCCAAGGCCACCACAGGTTTACCATCAGTTTGATTACGAACCATCCCGCTCATCACCACCACCGCACCATTAGCGGGATCTTCGGCTTTAGCGTAAATTTCTTCCAGAGACAATGGCGCAAAGGTAATGGCAAAGCTATCTTCGGCTCGCGGTTTTGTGGGATTCGTCAGGGTGATTGTCATAACCGATTTCTGAATTAGGGGACAAGGAGGACAACAAAGCAATGCCCAATACCGTTATCAGGCTGTTTGACACTCTCAGGGAAGACAGCCACTGAGATTCTTGGTTCAATGAGTCCACTTAACTTAAACCCCTTGCGGTATTTAAGCCAGAGGTGGTTCTCTCCCCCGACGCGCAGCCATGCCCGTTGGCGCTAGCCTGCCGTTAGGCATAGGGCTTTAGCGTTAACTTCCCCTCTGCCCGAAGGTAGTTGCATTGCTGCAAAATTTGATTGAGTTTAAATTCTGTGTCGTCTAGCTCCCATGAAGATTTTACCTATTCCTGGGTAGGAAACTAGAACTATGGAATAGAACCCCATATCTTCAATTGTCAAGGTACAGATTACCGTTAGGTAGTTAGGTTTTTAGACAGGTTGATTACCGTTCCTGTTGTGAAAAATATAACACTATAGAACGCAAAAGATAAATTCTCTGATCTTTTTAACCCACCTTTGCTAAAAAGAAACTCTATGCGGTTAAAACCGTGGTCAGTGAGCTTGTCGAACTGCACGGGTCGCTTATATCTCAGGGAAGACAGCCACTGAGCTTTACGCTTACCGTATATTCCTGTAAAGTTTGTGTGAAGCAGCCAGGAACATTACTCACATCTCTACGTCTTGGGTAGTAAAAAGACTAATATCCCATTCCGGGATACCTCATTACCCGATCATAAAATTAAATTTATCCAAAAACTTCAATTCTGTGCTTGTTAAGTATAGCCTTGTTTTCCTGTAGTGAAAGGAACTGAACCTGTAATAAAAATTGCTAAATATTACGCAGATTGTCTAATTTGCCTTTAATTTAGGTGAAAAAGTAAATTTTGTCGTCATCCCCCCTAAGGCATATAACTATAATTAAATAATTAAAGTTACCTGCTTACTTTTGTAGATAATCTGATAGTAACTTTATTGAGCTATCAAGTGCAGTGACGGGCTGAATCGACCAAAAAGCAAATTTTTCATCAGGGCAACAATTTAGCATATATGTATGGCACTTGAAACCAACTCTTAGCAGAGAGCCTTTAGCAACACCCTTAAACCTTTCCGGCTTGATAAATTTATTTAGAAAACTGCGAGCAACAAGAGGGAAAGTTGTAATTTAGCAATATTTAGGAAAAATTTAATGAAATCATTTGTGTGTGAAAATGAAGCAGCCAGGCTTGAGGTTCTCCATCAGTACCAGATTCTCGACAGTGCACCAGAACAAGCGTTCGACGATTTGGTGTTTTTAGCCGCGCAGATTTGTAACACACCGATTGCCCTGATTAATCTGATAGATTCCAACCGTCAATGGTTCAAAGCCAAGCTGGGGTTGGATGCCCAGGAAATGCCTATAGATATCGGTTTTTGTCCCATTTGTATACGTCTAGGCGATACGTTGATTATTCCTGACACCTTGGCAGATGAACAGTTTGCCACATCAGCAGTAGTCACTGCCGAACCTTATGTCAGATTTTACGCTGGTGTACCTTTAATAGTACCAGGAGGACAAGCGATCGGTACAGTCTGCGTAATAGATCGCATCCCACGTCAAATCAGTTCACAACAATTGTCAGCACTACAAGCTATTAGCCGCCTAATAGTTAGACAACTAGAAATCCGGCGGAATTTAACAGAACTGGCCAGCGTCAAAACGGAGTACAAGCAAGCACAAGAAGCACTAAGACAAAGTGAATCTACCCTCCACAGCTTCTTCGAGAGTGCGCCGATGATGATGGGCATTGTAGAGTTAGTAGAAAATGACATTCTGCATATTTCTGATAACCCAGCCACTGCTAAATTTTTGGGTTTTACTCCAGAAACGATGCAAAATCGCCTAGGGCAAAAAATGGGCGGGGCACAAAAGCATTTAACCCAATGGATTGATTACTATCGTCAGGCAGAACGTAGCCAATCACCAATCAAATTTGAATATGCTTACGAAACTCCCCAAGGACAAATCTGGCTATCAGCTACAGTCTCAGCAATTGCTCAAAACTATGGTAACCGTCAGCAATTTGCTTATGTGGTAGAGGATATTACCGATCGCTTGGCGGCACGGCGCGAACGCCAGCAAGCAGAAGCACAATTACGCTGGAAAGAAGCACTTTTACGCTCAATGAATAGCGTTTCCCCGCTAGGGTTTTATGTGGTTGATAATCGTACTGACGATATCCTTTATTTCAATGAGCAGTTTTGGCAAATTTGGGGCATTGAACATCTGAAAGAGCGGATGGAAAAACGGGAAGTAAAAAATCAGGATATCGTTTTCGACTGTCTCAAATTAATAGTAGATGTTACTGCCTTTAGTGCATCGTGCCAACCTTTACAAAGCGAAGATAATCGCTGCATTTTGGAAGACGAACTTTTCTTTAAAGATGGGCGCATCGTCCGGCGTTTCTCCACACAAATTCGAGATAATGAGGATCGATATTTCGGGCGTTTGTATATTTATGAGGATATCACTGCCCGCAAACAGGTGGAACAAAAAATCCGCGAGCAAGCAGCATTGCTAGATATTACTACAGATGCGATTGTCGTTCAAGATTTGAACAACAAAATTTTATTATGGAACAAAAGCGCTGAGAAACTTTATGGCTGGCTGGCAGAAGAAGCTATAGGCAAGAGTGCTATTCAACTTTTAGACAACGAATCTTTGCCGCAACACCGAGAAATTTTTCAAAGTGTTCTGGAGCATGGCTTTTGGCAAGGTGAGTTACAGAGAACCAGAAAATCTGGGATAGAAATTATCGTCGAAAGTTGCTGGACGCTTGTACGTGACGAGAATTATCAAGCTAAATCTATCTTGATAGTTGACACAGATATTACCCAGAAAAAACAACTAGAGAAGCAATTTTTGCGTGCTCAACGCATGGAAAGTATCGGTACTCTTGCAAGTGGTATTGCCCATGATTTAAATAATGTGTTGTCGCCGATTTTGATGTCTGTACATCTGCTAAGAAATAAATGCCAAGATCCGCGCATTCATCAGGTAATATCGATAGTAGAAGGCAATGCTAAACGTGGTGCTAATTTGGTGAAGCAGGTGTTGTCTTTTGCCAGGGGAATTGAAGGCGATCGCACAGTGATTCAAGTTAAGCACTTAATTTTAGAAATGCAGCAAATTGTTGAACAAACATTTCCTAAATCACTCACTATACACACAGAAATTGAACAAGACTTGTTACCTGTTTGTGGTGATAGTACTCAACTACATCAAGTACTAATTAATTTGTGTCTCAACGCTCGTGATGCCATGCCGAGTGGGGGAACTTTAACAATATCTGCCGAGAATATTTTGATTGATGAAAACTACGCCAAAATGCATCTAGATGCACAAGTTGGCTCTTATATAGTCATCCAGGTGACTGACACAGGATTTGGCATTAAAAGTGGGATATTAGATCGAATTTTTGAACCATTCTTTACAACCAAGGAGTTTGGTAAAGGTACGGGGCTAGGGTTATCAACAGTCATGGGAATTATTAAAGGACATGGTGGTTTTATCACTGTGGCAAGTGCTGTAGGCAAAGGCACAAAATTTTTCGTGTATTTGCCAGCAGTGAATACATTTGCTACCCAGTCTTTAGAAGATCAGGAAATGCCAACTGGTAATGGAGAATGGATTTTGCTTGTAGATGACGAAGCTGCTATTCGGGAGATTACTAGAACCTCATTAGAAAACTATAATTATCAAGTGATTACTGCTAGTGATGGCTTGAAAGCGTTAGCATTATATTCTCAGAATCAAGATAAAATTAGGGCAGTAATTATCGATTTGATGATGCCCAATATGGATGGAGTAACTACCATTCGTACATTGCAGAAGATCAATCCACTACTGCAAATTATTGCTATTAGTGGACTGGCGACAAGTGAACAAATACTCATTGATAAAACATCTCAGCACACAGCTTTTTTATCCAAACCATTTACAGCACAGGAATTATTGAAAGCTTTACAAGCAGTCAAGGGTTAAGGATCAAGGATCAAAAGCCGATGACTAATGAATTACGAGAAAAAACTGAGCCGATGCAACTATGGGAAGCACAACTCAGGATGGCATTAGACGCAGCTCGTATGGGAATCTGGAACTGGGATCTTCAAAGTAACAAAATTACTAGATCAGATAACCTAGAAGCGCTTTTTGGTTTTGAGCAAGGTACTTTGAATGACACCTACGAAGCTTTCCTCAAGTGTCTTCATCCCCAAGACCGCGATTTTGTCAAGCGCTCCCATCAACAGGCTATGGTTGACGGGATAGAATATGACATTGAATTTAGAGTTGTTTTATCGGATGGTAACATTCGCTGGTTAGCCAGCAAAGGCGTAGTCCTACACGACTCATCTGGGGTTCCTATGCAAATGTGTGGGGTAGATATGGACATTACCAAGCGCAAGCAAGCGGAAGCGGCGCTGGAAGTTCATGCCAATCAGCAGGCAATTGTGGCAGAACTCAGTCAAATGGCTTTAGCTGGGACAGACATGACTACGCTGATGAACTCTGGTGTAACTTTTGTGGCTCAATGCCTGAAGATTGAGTCTTGCAAAATTTTGGAACTGCTTTCGGATGGTGATACATTATTGCTCAGGGCGGAAGTAGGTTGGGAACCGGGACTGGTGGGACAAGTAACGGCCAGCACGGTTAGGCATTCAGTAACTGGCTACTCTCCACCTGAACAAGAGTCGATAATTGTCCAAAGTCACAGTCAGGCTGTTAGTGGAATGAGCGTGGTGATTCATGGCAAAGAACGTCCTTTTGGTGTTTTAAAGGCACACACCAATAAACAGCGCACTTTCACTAGAGATGACATTTATTTTCTGCAAGCTGTAGCCAATGTGCTGGCATCAGCTATTGAGCGCCAACGGGTAGAAGAGGCACTGAAAAAGAGTGAAGAACGTTGGCAGTTGGCTGTACGGGGTAATAATGATGGTATTTGGGATTGGAATCTGAAAACTAATCAAGTATTTTTTTCCACACGCTGGAAGGAAATGCTCGGTTACGAAGATCAAGAGATTTCTCAGCATTTAGATGAACGG